>DASYAC010000033.1:0-19298 GCA_036501585.1 Steroidobacteraceae bacterium | reverse complement strand
GCGCTTCATGCGTCTGGGGGCCGAATTCAACGTCCGCGGCGGCATCTACACCACCATCGTCGCGGAACACCGCCAGCCGGGGTGGACACCGGCCGGACCGGTGGTTCTTCCGTAAACGGCCCGAGTCTCTGCGACCGGCAGCGCCGAGCGCACCCGAAGCGCCGGGCGCACCCGAAGGGCCGACCGTACCCGAAGCGCCGGCCCCATACCGCGGCGCCGGCCGTAGAACCCGCCCCGATCCGCAGCCCCACCCGCGGCCCGCCGCACTGGCCAAAAAATCGCTTCCGGAGGCGCCTCCGGGGCGGACGCCGGAATTATCGACTAATCAGGGGGTTATACTCCCCGAAAGATGACCCGTCGCCGCCCTGTACAGGCCGCCATGCGTCGGTATAATCGCGCGCTCTCTCTTTGGAGGCGGAGAATCAGATGCCCTCGAAAAAACCAACTAAAGCGGCTAAGAAGCCAGGAAAGGCGATACCCAAGAAAGCTGTCCGCAAGACAGCCGTGGCCAGAAAGGCAACCCGACCGCCACCCAGCCCCAAGCCCATCACATCGAAGGTACCAGTGAAACCGCAGAAACCAGCACCCAAAGCGCCGGCGGCGAAGCCTGCCGCGGCCCAGGCGAATCACGTAACCCATCCGCCTCGCCCCAAGGCACCGCCGACGCCCAAGCCGGAGTCGGACGAGATCTCCGTGAGTTCCGAGAAAGCGGCTCCCATCAGATTCGATTCGCGACCCCTCGTGATGCCGACGCGTGCGGCACTGCCCAGCGACGAGGAGACCGACGCAGAGTCCGGTGGTTCGGCGAGCCTGCTCGCGGGACCGCGCAATGTGAAACCCTACATTGCCCGCCGCGGCGAGCAATACATGAACAAGGAGCAGTTGGAGCACTTCGCGCGCATCTTGCAGAATTGGAAGCGGGACTTGATGGTCGAGGTCGACCGCACCGTTCTGCACATGAAGGACGAGGCCGCCAACTTCCCGGATCCGAACGATCGCGCCACTCAGGAAGAGGAGTTCAGTCTGGAGCTGCGCACCCGCGATCGCGAGCGCAAGCTGATCCGCAAGATCGACGAGGCGCTGAAGCGAATCGAGGACGGCTCCTACGGCTATTGTTTGGAGACCGGCGAGGAAATCGGCATCAAGCGGCTCGAAGCGCGCCCCGTGGCCACTCTGTCGGTCGAGGCGCAGGAACGGCGCGAACGCCGCGAAAAGCAGTACGGCGACCGCGACGACAGATACCGCTAGGAGCGCCGCGGACGGCGAGGCCCCTGTTTCGGGGTATGTCGGCCGTTTTGCGCCCTCGCCCACCGGCGACCTTCACCTGGGGTCGCTCTACACCGCGGCGGCGAGCTTTCTCGATGCGCGTGCGCATGGCGGACGCTGGCTGGTCCGAATGGAGGACGTGGACCGGGCGCGGGAGGTTCCCGGAGCGGCCGCGGGAATCTTGCGGACTCTCGAGGCCTTCGGTTTCGAGTGGGACGGAAGCGTACTCAGGCAATCCGATCGCAGCGAGCCCTATGCCGCGGCCATCGAGAGTCTTCGAATGCGAGGGGTGACCTTCGAGTGCTCCTGCAGCCGCCGGGAGCTCGCCGACGAGGAACGTTATCCGGGGTACTGCCGTGACGGCGCGAGGAATCCCGGTGCGGCCACGGCCATTCGCCTGCGGGTGGATCCGGAGACGGTGTGCTTCGTCGATCGCCTCCAGGGTGCGCAAGCCCAGGACGTCGCGTCCGTCGTGGGGGACGCCATCTTGAGGCGCCGGGACGGTCTCTTCTCCTACCTCCTGGCCGTGGTCATCGATGATGCGGCTCAGAGTGTCACGCACGTGGTGCGCGGAGCCGATCTTCTGGATGAGACCCCCCGACAGATATATTTGCAACGCTCGCTGCTCCTGCCGACGCCGCAGTACCTGCATGTCCCCGTCCTGGTGGAGCCGGACGGATCGAAGCTCGCCAAGTCGGCGCGTGCCCTGCCCGCGGATCAGACGGCGCCTCGAACTCAGCTGCTCAAAGTCCTACGCCTGCTGCAATTGGAGCCGCCGCGCGCGCTCGAGGGCGCACCGGTGGGCGAACTCTGGGCCTGGGCGCACGCGCATTGGGCCTCAATTCGGCTTTCCAAGCGCCCGACACTGCATTTGGATGGCTGAAACCGCTCGCCCCTGCCGGTCGGAAAACCCGGCTTGCCTTAGCGCTGCATTGCGCTATCCTTGAATTGCAGTAACCCAACGATTGGTCATGGTTCAGGCACGAGCCGGCATATTCCGGTCACGCGTCCGCACCAACACGAGCGAGGAGCCTATGAGCGATCCGCGAGTGATCAAAAAATATCCGAACCGTCGCCTCTACGATACCGTGGAAAGCCGGTACATCACGCTGGCGGACGTGAGGCGATTGGTGGTCGAAAAGATCGACTTCGTTGTCGTGGACAAGAAAAACAATGCCGATATCACGCGCAGCATCTTGCTGCAGGTGATCGCCGAGCAGGAACATCTTCCCGAACCGATATTGACGCAGGACTTCATGGTCAACGTCATCCGTTCGTACGGGAGCGGTTCGCAGGGCGCGGTGAGCGGCCATCTGGAACAAACCCTGCGGCAGTTCCTCGGCCAAAATCACCTGCCCCGGGAGCGCATCAAGCCCTTTGCCGGAACCGAAGCGCCGCCCTCACGACCGCGCACCTCCGAAGATGGCTTCAAAGCGCTTGCGCCGGTACGGCTCCGCGACAACGAGAAAGAGCGGGAGGACTCGAACCTCATCAAGTAGCCCGATCTCACCAGATGACGCAGCGGTCCTTCTTGACCATGGGTCCCGAGGCCGTGATCGCAAAGACCCTCTGAAATTCGGGGCTGTTCGCGAGAGTCGCATTGGTGCGGTCGTCGGCAGGCGGATGCGGGTCGGTGGTCACCAGTTCCTCAGCCTGCTGAGGGCGGATCGCGCTTGCCCAGGAATGAGCGAACGCAATGAAGAACGCTTGATCCCGCGTGAAACCGCCCATCGAGGGGTCAACGGCCGACCGGGGCGTGGCATCGCCCGCCTCATCGGCTGCGTGCATCGCCCGGAACGCCAGCACCAACCCACCGAGGTCCGCGGTTGCCTCTCCGGTCACCAGGTCGCCCTGCACGTGAAGGCCGCCGGCCACCGTGAATCCCGAGTACTGATCGGAGATGCAGCGCGTCGCCGCGCGGAACTTCGCGAGATCCGCGGGCGCCCACCAGTCCTCTAGGTTTCCATAACCGTCGAACTGGGCGCCCTCGTCGTCGAATCCGTGCGTCATCTCGTGACCCACGGCCGCCCCGGTCGCGCCGTAATTCACGGCGTCCGACCAGCTCGCATCGAAATACGGCGGCTGCAGGATGCCCGCCGGAACGTTCAAGCTGTTCATCGACGGGTCGTAGTAGGCGTTCACCGTCTGCGGCGTCATGTACCACTCGCTTCGATCGACCGGCTTGCCGACCTTGGCGAGCTGGCGATCGAACTCGAACGTGTTGGCGCGCATGACGTTGAGCGCGTACGATCCCCGGTCGATGACGAGCCCGCTGTAGTCGCGCCATCGGTCCGGATAGCCGACGCGCAGCTGCATGAGATCGAGCTTCGCCGCCGCCGCTGCGCGGGTCGCGGGCGTCATCCAGGCGAGCGTCGAGAGGTCGGCGCGCAGCGCGTCTCGAACGCGTGCGACGAGCGCGATCGCCGCCTGTTTTGCGGCGGGCGAAAATCTCCGGGCGACATAGAGCTCGCCGATCGCGAATCCGATCGCCTGGTCCTCCGCGCGCAGGACGCGCAGCCAGCGAACCTGCAGCTCCTCGGCACCGGTGAGCGCGGAGGTCATGCGAAAATCCTCGTCCACGAAGGGCTTGGAGAGAAACGGTGCGTAGGCATCCAGGAGCTGCCAGCGCAGATACGTCCTCCAGTCCGCGATCGGCGTTCGTGCGAGCTCCCGGTCGACCGCACGGAAGAATTCCGGCATGCCGACGTTGAACGATGCGATCTCCGGATGGCCGGCGCGCCGCAGCAATAAATGCCAGTCGAGATGGGGGGTCAACGCCTGTGCCTCATCGAGCGTCATCGGATGGTAGACCGAGTGCGGATTGCGCTGCTCCACGTCCGACATCGACCCATCCGCCAGGCGAGTTTCCAATCCCATGACGGTCTTCGATTCGCGGCCGGCCAGAGCCGGCGTATCGCCCAACAGCGCGAGCATCCGTGCCACGTGCCCCACATACGCGCTGCGCGCCGCCTTGAATTCGTCCTTCAAATAATAATCGCGATTCGGCAATCCGAGCCCGCTTTGGGTGACGACTGCGATCACCTGCGTACTGTCCTTGAAGTCCTGCATCTGGCCGAGCGACAGCGGCGCGGACACGCCGATCGTCTGCAGATGCGCAATTTCCTCCTCGAGATCGCCCGGCGTGCGGATGGCCGCGATGCGCGCGAGCTCAGGCTCGAGCGGCGCCGCCCCGTCCGCATCGATCGCCTTTTCGTCCATGCCGCTGCGGTAGAAATCGAGAACCTTGCGTTGCGGACTGCCCGCGGGCCAATCCTCCTTGCCCAACGACTCCACCAGATCGCGGATGAAAGTCTGGTTCTGCTGTTCCAGCACGGAGTCGACGCCCCAATAAGAGCGGTCCGCCGGGATGGGATGAGACTTGAGCCAGCCGCCGTTCGCGTAACGAAAGAAATCGACACCGGGGGACACCGAACGGTCCATCCAGTCGAGGTAGAGGCCGCCGGAGGCCGCGGCGGCCTGGGCCGTCGCCGGGGCCGTCCCCAGCGCCGCGGCGGCCGCAAGAACGAGGAGCGCCGCGGCTTTGAGCGGTGGCGTTCCTCGCGATACTACAGGAATGCGGCCGTGGTCAGGCCGCGTCGACATTGCGCATGGAGAGGCGGACGCGTCCCTGGCGGTCGACCTCGAGCACTTTCACGCGCACGACGTCCCCCTCCTTCAATTTGTCGCCCACGCGCTCCACCCGTTCCTCGGAGATCTGCGAGATATGCACCAGGCCGTCCCGGCCGGGGAGAATGGTCACGAACGCACCGAAATCCATCAGCCGCGCCACACGGCCCTCGTACACGCGTCCCACTTCCACGTCGGCGGTGATCAACTCGATCCGGCGCTGCGCTTCGCGCCCCGCCGCGCCCTGCACCGAGGCGATTTTCACCGTGCCGTCGTTTTCGATGTCGATGGACGTGCCGGTCTCCTCGGTGATCTGGCGGATCACCGCGCCGCCCTTGCCGATCACGTCGCGGATCTTCTCCGGGTCGATCTTCAGGGTGATGATGGTGGGAGCCCACTCCGACATGTTCTCGCGCGGCTTGGAGAGAACCTTGTTCATCTCGCCGAGGATGTGCAGCCGCCCTGCGCGGGCCTGATCGAGCGCCACCTTCATGATCTCGCGCGTGATGCTCGTGATCTTGATGTCCATTTGCAGCGCCGTGATGCCGTCCTTCGTGCCGGCGACCTTGAAATCCATGTCGCCCAGATGATCCTCGTCGCCCAGGATGTCCGTGAGCACCTGGAACCGCTCGCCCTCCTTCACCAGGCCCATGGCGACGCCCGCAACCGGCGCCGCGATCGGGACGCCGGCATCCATGAGCGCGAGGCTGGTTCCGCATACCGACGCCATGGAGCTCGAGCCGTTGGACTCCAGGATCTCGGAGACCACGCGGATCACGTATGGAAATTTCACCAGATCCGGCATGACCGCCTTGACGCCGCGCTTGGCGAGGTTCCCGTGGCCGATCTCGCGGCGCTTGGGCGATCCCATCATCCCCGTCTCGCCGACGCTGAACGGCGGGAAGTTGTAATGGAGCATGAACGGCTCCTTGCGCTCGCCGGTCAGCCCGTCGATGATTTGCGCATCGCGTCCGGTGCCGAGCGTGGTCACGACCAGCGCCTGGGTCTCGCCGCGGGTGAACAGCGCCGAGCCGTGCGTGCGCGCGAGCACGCCGGTGCGGATGTTGATGGGGCGCACGGTCTTGGTGTCGCGCCCGTCGATGCGCGGATGTCCCTGCAGGATGCGCTCGCGCACCAGGCGATATTCCAGATTGAAGAATTCGCCGCCGACCTGATCGGCGGTGAATTTCGCATTCTCGCCGGCCGCGAGCTTCGCGAGCGCGGCCGTTTTGATTTCGCCGATCTTGGCGTAGCGCTGCTGCTTCTCGGTGATGGCGTACGCGGCGGTGAGATCTTTCTCGGCGAGGGAGCTCACGGCGGACCTCAATTCCGAGTTCCCCTCGGGCGCGACCCAGCTCCACTTCGGCTTGCCGGCCTCGGCGGCGAGCTCGTTGATGGCTTTGATGGCCACCTGCATCTGGTCGTGGCCGAACACCACGGCGCCCAGCATGGCTTCCTCATCGAGGCCCTTGGCCTCGGACTCGACCATCAGAACGCCCTCGGCCGTGCCCGCGACCACGAGATCGAGCTTCGACTCGGCGAGCTGCGAGGCCGTCGGATTCAAAAGATACTTGCCGTCGCGATAACCGACCCGCGCGGCGCCGATCGGGCCGAGGAACGGCATGCCGGAAATGGCGAGCGCCGCGGAGGCGCCCAGGAGCGAGGCGATGTCGGGATCCACTTCGGAATTGACCGACAGCACGGAGGCGACGACCTGCACGTCATTGATGAACCCCTCGGGAAACAGCGGCCGAATCGGGCGATCGATCAACCGGGAGGTGAGCGTTTCCTTTTCGGTCGGACGACCCTCGCGCTTGAAGAAGCCGCCGGGAATGCGCCCCGCGGCATAGGTCTTCTCTTGATAATTGACCGTGAGCGGGAAAAAATCGCGGCCGGGCGTCGGCTTCTTGAGGCCCACCGCGGTCACCAGCACGACGGTGTCGCTCATCGACACCAGCACCGCGCCGTCGGCCTGACGCGCAAGCTCCCCCGTCTCGATCGTTACGGTGTGTTCCCCATACTGAAAACTCTTCTTGGAATGGCTCACGTAGGCCCCTTCTATCGAATGTGATGACGACACGCCGACGGCGACGCCGCGGCGGTCAGGTGTGCGCTCGATCCGCGCCTATCGGCGCAGCCCCAGCTGCTCGACCAACCGAGAATACTTGTCCGGCGTGCGGCTCTTCAGGTAGTCGAGAAGCTTGCGGCGCTGATTGACCATCTTGAGCAATCCGCGGCGCGACGCATGATCGGCCTTGTGCGTGGTGAAATGCTGGCTCAAGCCGTTGATGCGCTCGGACAGCAGGGCAATTTGAACCTCGGGGGAGCCGGTGTCGCGCGCACTGCGCTGAAATTTACCGACGACTCCGCTCTTTTCTTCGCGAGTAAGTGGCATGGAAATCAAACCTCAATCAATAACTTAGACCCTTTAGGAAGGCGCGCATTGTACGCGCCGCCGGACTAGCTCTCAAGCTCGATTCGTCACCGCGGAGATCAGCCGGAGCGGCACCAGCCGGCCGGCGGCTTCCACCGCCCCCAATCCCAGAAATCCCAGGCCCGGCGCGTAGATGCGAACCTTCCCGGACGCCTCTTGCGGTACCACGATGACGCGGCCCTGGCGAAAAGCCTGGGCCCCCTCGGTCTCCAGATCGAGCCTCGGCCACTCCGCAAGCGCCGCATCGACCGGCAACAGCAGTGCCGAGCGCTCCTCCCGCGACATGCGCTCCACGGCCTCCAGGGTCCATTGCGGCGCAGTCGAGAACGGCGCGACACCCAGCCGCCGCAAGCCGGTCAAATGGCCGAGGGTATCGAGCCGAGCCGCCAGATCCTCCGCCAGAACCCGGATATAGGCCCCTTTCGTGCACTGCACATCGAAGGACAGGTCGGGCGACCGCCACTCGATCAACCGCATGGCGTGAATTCGTATCGGGCGGGGCGCTCGCTCCCGGGTCTCGCCGGCCCGGGCATATTCGTAGAGCGGCTTTCCCTCCTGCTTCAGCGCGGAGTGCATGGGAGGTACCTGCGCATACTCGCGCGGAAACTCCTCGAGCGCACGCTCCATGCGCTCGGTCGACAGAGCCGGCAGCTCGCGGCGCTCGATGACCGCCGATTCCAGATCCGCGCTCGGCGTGCGTTCCCCCAGGCGGACCGTGACGCGATAGGTCTTGTCCGCATCGAGCATCAGCGCCCCGAACTTGGTTGCTTCGCCGAAACAGATCGGGAGCATCCCCGATGCGAGAGGGTCCAGGGACCCGGTGTGACCCGCCTTGCGCGCATTGAACAGGTACTTGAGCCGCGCCACCGCGCCGGCGGAGCTCAGACCGAGCGGCTTGTCGAGCAACAGGATTCCGTGCACATCCGCCGCCATTATTCTCCATTCCCCGGCCCGTCCCCGCGCTTGTTGACCGAGTCGATCAGCTGGGTCAGCCGTACGCCCTGCTCGATGGAGGTGTCGAGCTCGAACGTCAGCGTCGGGGTGTAGCGGATCATCAAGGACTTCGACAAGGCGTTGCGCAGGAATCCCGCGGCGCTGGTGAGTCCTCGCTGAACCGCGGCATCCGGCCCATCCTTGCCGAAGATCAGGTAGTAGACCTTGGCGCTGCGCAGATCGCCCGTCACGTCGACCGCCGTGATGGTGACGTTGCCGATCCGCTCGTCCTTCACGTCGCGACGCAAGAGCTCGGTGAGCTCCCGTTGGATCTCGGCACCGAGCCTTCGAGCACGCGGATTATCCCTGGCCATGGACGATACCGGCGCCGCGCCCGCGCTACAGCGTGCGCGCCACTTCCACCCGAGAGTAGCACTCGATCTGGTCGCCTTCGCGCACGTCGTTGTAGTTCTTGACGCCGATGCCGCACTCGGTCCCGGCGCGCACTTCGTTCACGTCGTCCTTGAAACGCTTCAACGATTCGAGCGCGCCTTCGAAGATCACCACGTTGTCGCGCAACACCCGGATCGGGAAATTGCGCCGCACGTAGCCGTCGATCACCATGCAACCCGCAACCGTACCGAACTTGCTCGAGCGGAACACGTTGCGGACCTCGGCGAGGCCGACGATCTGCTCCTTGACCTCCGGCGCCAACATGCCGGTGAGCACCGCACGGATATCGTCGATGGCCTCATAGATGATGCTGTAGTAGCGCACGTCGACGCCGTGATCCTTGATCGCGGTTCGGGCAGCCGCATCGCCGCGCACGTTGAAAGCGATGATGCGAGCCTTGGAGGCCGCGGCCAGCGTCACATCGGACTCCGTGAGGCCGCCGACGCCCGAGGCCACCACGTTGACGGCGACCTCGCCGGTCGACAGGCCGTTCAACGCGTCCCGCAGCGCCTCGACGCTGCCCTGAACGTCGGCCTTGACCAGGAGCTGCACCAGATTCGGTTTGTTCTCTCCCATGGAGGAGAACACGTCCTGCATGTTCGCGCTCTTCTGCGCGAGCTTCACGTCGCGGGACTTCGCCTGGCGATGGGTGGCGACTTCACGCGCCTTGCGCTCGCTCTCCACCACCAACAGCTCATCGCCCGCATTGGGGGCCCCGGAAAGCCCGAGCACCACCACCGGGATCGACGGCCCTGCCGCGTCCACCGGCTTTCCCGCCTCGTCGAACAAGGCACGCACCCGGCCGAACTCCTGGCCGATCAGGAGCGGATCGCCGAGCTTCAGCGTACCCCGCAGCACGAGCACGGTGGCGACCGCGCCGCGGCCCTTCTCCAGACTCGACTCGATCACGTAGCCCGCCGCGAGCCCCGCGGTCGGCGCCTTGAGCTCCAGTACCTCGGCTTGCAGCAGCACGCTCTCCAGCAGCTGATCGACGCCCTGGCCGGTCCGCGCCGAGACGTTCACGAAAATGTTCTCGCCGCCCCACTCCTCCGGAATGACGCCGTGCTTGGTGAGCTCCTGCTTCACCTTCTCAGGATCCGCTTCCGGCTTGTCGATCTTGTTGAGCGCCACGACGATCGGAACCTTGGCCGCCTTCGCGTGCTGAATGGCCTCGATGGTCTGCGGCATGACGCCGTCGTCCGCTCCCACCACCAGGATCACGATATCGGTCACCTGCGCGCCGCGGGCGCGCATGGAGGTGAACGCCGCATGGCCCGGAGTGTCGAGGAAGGTCACCATGCCGCGCGCGGTCTCCACGTGATACGCGCCGATGTGCTGAGTGATGCCTCCTGCTTCGCCCGCCGCCACCTTGGTGCGGCGGATGTAGTCGAGGAGCGAGGTCTTGCCGTGGTCGACGTGACCCATGACGGTGACCACGGGCGGCCGCGGCAGCACTTCGAGCGAGGTATCGGTCTCGCCCTGCAGGTCTTCCTCGATGACGTTGTCCTTGCGCAGCACCGGGGTATGGCCCATCTCCTCCACCACCAGCATGGCCGTATCCTGCTCGATGGTCTGGTTGATGGTCGCCATCACGCCCATGTTCATCATCACCTTGATGACTTCGGTCGCCTTGACCGCCATCTTCTGCGCGAGCTCCCCGACCGTCATGGCCTCGCCGATCGCCACCTCGCGCACCACGCGCGCGGTCGGCATCTCGAACCCGTGTTTCGCGTCCCCATCGCTGCCCATCGTGCGGCGGCGTCCGTCGCGGGATTTCTTCTTCTTGTGGCGCGAGCTCACGTCCCCGACGATGTGCAGCTCCTGCCGGCCGTAGCGGGTTCCCTTGTCGTCCGCTTCGCGCGTGGCCTTGCCCGGCTTCGCCGCCGAGGCGGTGGCCGCCTTGCGCTCCTTCTCCGCCTGCTCGCGCGCCTGCGCCTCCGCCTGGCGGCGCGCCTCTTCCTCGGCGGTACGCTTGCGATTCTCTTCATCGCTCCTGCGGCGGTTCTCCTCCTCGAGCCGCTCGCGATCGAGACGCTCCTTCTCGAGCCGCTCGTGCTCGGCGCGCTCGAGGGCGGCCTTCGCCTGTTCCTCGGTCTCGCGCTGACGGTCGATTTCCTCCTGCTGGTGGCGCGCCTGATCCTCGAGCACCTCGCGCTTGACGTAGGTGCGCTTGCTGCGAACCTCCACGTTGACCGTGCGTGCGCGGCCTTGCGGGCTCGCGAGCTTCAGCTCCGACTGCGACTTGCGCCGCAAGGTGATCTTGCGGGGCGAGGCGTCGGCCTGTGCGTCGTCATGCCCATGGCTGCGGCGCAGATGCGTCAGCAACTCGTGCTTCGCATCCTCGCTGATCATGTCCTCTGCGCTCTCCACCCTGATTCCGGCCTGGTCGAGCTGCTGGAGCAGCCGGTCGACCGGCACCTTCAGGACCTCGGCGAATTGCGCGACCGTTACATCTGCCATGCGAGACTCCTAGGCCTTCTCGGCCTTCACCGCTTTGTCTTTGTCTTCTTCCGCGAACCAGTGCTTGCGCGCATCCATGATGAGCTCGGCGGCTTTCTTCTCGTCGACACCACCCATCTCGACCAGCTCGTCGACCGCAAGATCGGCCAGGTCGTCCCGGGTGCGGACACCCTTGCGCGCGACCGCCTTCGCCAGCGTCTCGCCTGCGAGCTCGACGAGATCGGCCGACGGCTCCGCGCCGTCCATCGATTCCTCGCTCGCGATGGCCTGGGTCAAGAGCACGTCGCGGGCTCGCGTACGCAGCTCCTTGACGATCTCTTCGTCGAATTCCTCGATCGCGTTCAACTCGCTCGCCGGAACGTAGGCGATCTCCTCGATGGTCGAGAATCCCTCCTGCACCAGGATGCTCGCCACGTCGGCGTCCACGTCGAGCTGCTGCATGAAGGTCTCGCGCAGCGCGAGCGACTCGCTCTCGCTCTTCGCTTCCGCCTGCGACTCGCTCATGACATTCAGCTCCCAGCCGGTGAGCTCGCTCGCCAAGCGGATGTTCTGGCCGCCCCGGCCGATGGCCTGCGACAGCTTGTCCTCCGAAACCGCGATATCCATCGAGTGCGAATCCTCGTCCACCACGATGGAAGTGACCTCCGCCGGCGCCATGGCGTTGATCACGAACTGGGCGTTGTTCTCGTCGAACGGAATGATGTCGACGCGCTCGCCGGCGATCTCATTCGACACCGCCTGCACGCGCGAGCCGCGCATGCCGACGCAGGCGCCGACCGGATCCACGCGCGGATCGTTGCTGCGCACGGCGATTTTCGCGCGCACGCCGGCATCCCGGGCCGCCGCCAGGATGTTGATCAGCCCCTGACCCACCTCCGGCACTTCGAGCTTGAAGAGCTCGATCAGAAACTCGGGCGCGGTGCGCGACAGGAAGAGCTGCGGACCGCGCGGCTCGGAGCGCACTTCCTTCAGGAAGGCCTTGATGCGGTCCTGGGAGCGTACGGGCTCGCGCGGTATCATCTCCTCGCGCGCGATGTAGCCTTCCGCGTTCGAACCGAGATCGACGTAGATGCCGTTGCGGTCGACGCGCTTGACGATGCCGCTCACCAGCGTGCCGGCGCGGTCCTTGTAGGCATCGACCACCTGGGCCCGCTCGGCTTCGCGCACCTTCTGCACGATCACCTGTTTCGCGGTCTGCGCGAGGATGCGGCCGAAGGGCACCGATTCCATCGGCTCCTCCACGTAGCCCCCGACCTCCACGTCCTTGTCGATCTCGCGCGCATCGTCCATGCGCAACTCGCGCTCGGGGACCTCGAGCTCATTGGAGTCGTCGGCGAACACCTTCCAGCGGCGGAACGTGTCGTAGGCGCCGGTCTTGCGATTGATGGCCACGCGCACGTCCAGCTCCTCGCCGTGCTTCTTGCGGGTGGCCGACGCCAGCGCCGCTTCGAGCGCGTCGAAGATGATTTCCTTGTCGACGCCCTTCTCGTTCGAGACGGCATCGACCGCCATCAATATTTCTTTGTTCATAGCCCAAGACTCCTGGTCATTCCGGCCGTAATCTCGCCTTCTGTATCCGATCGAGCGGCAACTCATGCGCCCGCCCGTCGACTTCCACCACAATTGCCCCGCCCAGCACCGATTTCAACGAACCCGCGAAACGCCGCCGCCCTTCGATCGGCAGCTTCAGCTCGACGAATACCCGCTCACCGACGAACCGCTCGAAGTGCGCCCGCTTGCGCAGGACCCGATCCGAGCCGGGCGACGACACCTCGAGCGTGTAATGCCCCTTGATCGGATCCTCGGCGTCCAGGATCTGACTCACCGCGTGACTCACCGCCGCGCAATCGTCGACCGAGATCCCACCCTGGCTCGGTGGGTCCGGGCTCGGCACTCCGCCGCCGCTATCGTCGCGGCCGCTCGAGTTGCGATCGATATAGATCCGCAGTGTCCCGCCGCGCCCCGCCTGAGCGAACTCGATCTCGAGCAACTCAAAGCCGAGCGCCTCGATCGGCGGCTCCAGCAAGCGCATCAAGGCGTCACGCATGACTCGAAACCCTTCGCAAACGCGCGTTGCCGTAAAGATTCGCGCCAGAACAAAAAAGGGGACCATCGGCCCCCTTAGTCTCTCAACGAAAAAGCCCCTATGAGGGGCTCTTCGATTCAGCGTACTTTGCGGACTTCCCTCAAGAACCGTCCACTCGGGATCGAGACGCCTCGATCCCCTGCCGAGGGCGGCGATTATAGGCAAATCGGCCCCGAGCGTAAACCCTATTCGAAGGAATATCGAATGCCCCAAACGACTGGGGCCGCATCGCTGCGGCCCCAGCACTTGGTCATTTCAAAGCCTGTTACCAGCGCTTCGGACCACGCGACCCGCCGCCGCCACCACCGCCGGTGCGCTCCTGCGCTTCGTTCACCTTCAGCGCTCGCCCTTCGACATCGTGGCCGTTCAAGGCCTGCATGGCACGCGCCGCATCGGCGCTGGCCATTTCAACGAAGCCGAAACCGCGGGGCCGACCGGTATCGCGATCGTTGATCAGCGCGACCGACTGGACGGGGCCGTGCTTCTCGAACAGCGCACGAACCGCGGACTCGTCCATTGAGAACGGGAGATTGCCAACATACATTTTCGTCATGTGAAGAATACCTACTACAAAAGAGACAATCGGCGGGTCAAAGAGCCCCGGTTAAGAGGATTCGCCAGCCACCTTGGATCGAGGAAACCTGCTTTGTGGGTTGTGGCCAAGGTGACGCCGGAGCGGCGCGCTGACCAGAAACGGACCAAGTAGTAATTCACGAACCGGCGTGCATATTACAGCAAATCCCTGAATCGCACGAATATTATTGCGGGGAGGGCTCCCCCGAGTTCGCGGCCGCGGGCTCCGGGTCGCCGGGCCGGCCCCACGAGGATACGACGGGCGGCAGCACGCGACCCCGGCTCAACAGCGAGGGGGCCGACTCCCGGCGGATCGGCGTCAGGCATGCTGCGATGCACAATCCACGCCGACCAAGGCGCGCGGCAGAAAGAACGCCTCGAGCGCGGCGGCATACCAGAAGCTCGCGCACCCGACATCGCAGAGGACTTCCATTCCCTGCGGCCGCGAAGGACCCGCTGCCGGCCACGCATGGTCGAGAATGTCCAGATATTCGTAATTGTTGAGACTCGTCTGCACCCCGAGCTCGGACTCGAACCGCACCTGGTAACGATCTCTGAGGGCCGCTATCCTTCGCGACTGTTCGACAGGCAATGCGGGCAATTGCAGGGCGGGAGTTTCGCGCCCCGCGACCAGCGCGCACGCTCCGAGACGCCGTACCAGAAGCGGTGCCGCAAGGATCGTATTCGTTGAAGCAGAGAGTACACACGTGAAATGCTATGCGGCCGGCGGGGAAGCGTCGAGGCCGGCCTCGTGAGCAGCGCGCCGCAGTCCCCGACCGGTTTGGTCGCGCATGAGCGATATTTCTGGCACGACACCGGGAGCGGCGCCGGCTTCTCGAACACCAATCAGTACATGCAGCCGGACAGCCACCCGGAAGCGCCGTCCACCAAGCGGCGTTTTCTGGCCCTCCTGGAAGTGAGCGGGCTCGCCGATGATCTGGTGCGCATCAAGCCGAGGGAAGCCGAGCGTGAGGAGCTTCTCTACTTCCACACCGGCGCCTATGTGGACCGGGTTCGAGCGTTGTCGGCCGGGAACGGCGGCCTGCTCGGAGACAGCGTCACCATCGGCCCCGGCAGTTACGAGATTGCGCTGCTCTCCGCGGGCGGCTGCCTCGAGGCCGCCGACGCAGTGCTGGGCGGCCGGGTCCGAAACGCCTATGCGCTGGTGCGCCCACCCGGCCATCACGCCGAAGCGGCCGAAGGACGCGGATACTGCGTGTTCGGAAATCTGGTACTCCTCGTCCGCCACGCGCAGCGCGTCCACGGGTTGGGCCGTGTCGCGGTCATCGACTGGGACGTGCACCATGGCAACGGCACGGAGGGCGCGTTCATCGACGATCCATCGGTGTTCACCCTGTCGATCCACCAGGAACGGTGTTATCCCATCGACTCCGGGGACCTCGCCGCGGTCGGCAACGGCAGGGCCGCGGGAACGAATTTGAACATTCCGCTGCCCCCGGGATCTGGCCACGGCGCCTACCTCGCGGCCTTCGACCAAGTGGTGCTGCCCGCCCTGCACCGCTTCCGGCCCGAACTTCTCGTCGTCGCCTCCGGACTCGATGCGAGCGCCATGGATCCTCTCGGCCGGATGCTGTGCACGAGCGAGACCTATCGGCAGATGGCCGCGCGCGTCGTGTCGGCCGCGGATGATCTGTGCAAGGGGCGGCTCATCGCCACCCACGAGGGCGGCTACTCGAACGCCTATGTACCGTTCTGCGGATTGCCGATTCTCGAGGAATTCTCCGGCATACGTACCCGGGTGACCGATCCATATCTCGAGGAGCTGATGCAGATGGGCGGGCAGCGCCTGCAGCCCCATCAGGCATCGGTCATCGCGGAAGCGGCCGCGCTGGCCGCCAGAGTACCCGAGGGACATTGAGCGCCGGGCCCATGTCCGACCGGTCCGTCCTCACGCACGCGCCGCATGGTGCAGCATGGCCACGCGCCGTATCAGGGTGGGCGGATCGAGGGGCTTGACCATGTGGTCCTGGAAGCCCGCCGCCAAGGCAGCGTCGCGATCCTCCGTCCGCGCAAACGCCGTGAGCGCGATCGCCGGCAGAACGTCCGGACCGTATCCCATGGCACGCAGGCGCCTGAGCAGTTGGTAGCCATCCTCCTGCGCCATGCCGATATCGCTGACCAGCATATTGACGTTGCTGTCCGCGATGAGCGTCATCGCCGCGTCCGCGCTCGCAGCCTCGATCACGGTCGCGCCCACATCGGTCAGGATGCGCCGGGTCAGTTCTCGTGCATCGTGATCGTCCTCGACCACCAGCGCGATGATCTTGGAGAAATCCATGTTGCGCAGCATCTGGCTGTCGCTCGGCGAAGGGGCCGCATCGCATCGGCTCAACGGTATGTCGAGCGTGAACGTCGCCCCGTGGCCCTTGCCCCGGCTCTCCGCGCGAATATGGCCGCCATGGACCTCGCTCAGCTGTTTGATGATGGCCATGCCGAGTCCGAGGCCGCCGTGGCTGCGGGTGGTCGTGGCGTCCTGCTGGCTGAAGCGCTCGAAGATCCTCGGGAGGAACTCAGGGTCGATACCCTCTCCGCGATCCGCGACCACCAACCGGAACGAGTCGCCGTGCCGCCCCGCCGTCACCTCGACGACTCCGCCCCGGGATGAGAATTTGATCGCGTTGGCCAGCAGATTCCAGGCGATCCGCTGCAGGCGCGCCGGGTCGGCCTCGATCCGAAGGGTGTCATCGTCGAAGGACGCCCGAACCTCGACTCCGGCATCATGCGCCGCCCCCGCGGCACCATCGATCGTCGCCCGGACGACGGAGTATGGATCGATGGTTTCGACCACCAGGCGCACCTTGCCGAACGTGATCCCGGCATAGTCCAGAAGGTCCGAGATCATGCGCGCCTGGATACGCGAATTGCGTTCGATCGCCTGCAGACCTTGGACGACGCCGTCCGGCAACCCCGACTTGCGGCTCAGCACGGTCGCCCAGCCCAGAATGGCGTTCAAAGGGTTCCGCAGCTCGTGCGATAGAGTCGCCAGGAACTCCTCCTTGAGCCTGTTGCTGCGCTCAGCCTCGGCTCGGGCGGCGCGCTCGCTCATCAAGAGACTTTCGCGGGTACGCTCAGCCTGCAGCCGGTGGCTCACGTCCTCGGCCACGAGAATGCGGACGCCCGGATCGCGCTCTCCGGCCGCCTGCCATTCGACGTCGGCGAGAGTGCCGTCCTTGCGCCTGAAGGTGAAGCGGCCGGCGCGGCGGTCGTGGGTCACGGACCGAGCCGCCTCGATCTCCTTTGCGTTCCAGACGGCCTCGCTGAGGCACGCATCGAAAGGCCGGCCCACCAGCTCGCCGTTCGCATAACCCGTGAGCGTGCAGAACGCCGGATTGACGCTCTCGATCGTGAGCCTCTCGTCCAATATGGCGATCGCCACCGGCGCAAGATCGAACATGGTTCGAAACCGCGCGTCCGTTCGCCGTCTGATCAAATCCGCGTGCCGCGCGAACAGCAAGGTTCGCACCGTCGCTATCAGCACCGGCGGTTCCACGGGCCGGGTGAGATAGCTGTCCGCGCCCGCTTCAAAGCCCTGGGTGTAGTCGGCGCTGTTGGTGAAGGTCGCCGAGAGGTGCAGCACCGGCAACCGGCTGGTCTGCGGGCTCGCGCGAATTCGGCGGCAGACTTCGAACCCATCCATGTCGGGCAGGTTGATGTCGAGGACCACGAGATCCGCCTTCGGGGCGGCATCGAGGCCCGCGGCGCCGGTCGACGCTTCGAGCACTTCATATCCTGCGGAGCGCAGCACCCGGGAGGTGGCGTACAGCGCCGCCGGGTTGTCATCGACGACCAGGATGCGGATCGGCCCGGACTTTCCGGTGATGTCGCGCTGATCGATCACGTCGGCGTCCCAAGATCATCGACCATCTCGGACAGCTCGCGGATGCTCCCCTGCATGAACTTCAGTTGCCGCTCCTGTTCCGGCGTCAGGGGTCCGTCCAGCCGCGCCAGCAGGATATCCGATACATATCGACGGCGCGCCTTTGTATGATGGTCGCAATCGACGCTTTCCCGGTACTCATTCGCTCTCCCTCGTGCTGCCGCCCGATCGGCTGAACGTAGCTGATCTTTGAACGTAAACTAATCTTTATCGATGGGCCGAAGCAACGAGATAAGGGCTTTGGCATAGCGCGTGGCGCTGTGGGAATCGTCCTACGCGCTACCAGGAGGCCCGCAGTTCCTCGCGCCGTTTGATCTTGAGGGCGGTACCGTAGACCAGGCCGGCGGCCAGCCAGGTCAATCCGACTTTGACGGCGGGTACGCTCATGCCGGAGAACACCGCCAGCACGACCATGAATCCGCAGATGGGGACGATCCAGTGCGCCACTATGCGCCGCGAGCGCTGCTTGATCGCGAACCGCACCAGCACCGAGGTGTGCAGCAGCAGGAATCCGCTCAGGGCTCCGAAGTTCACGATGGACGCCAGATCGTCGAGCCGGTACTCCATGACCAGCCCCACCCCGAGCGAGATCGCCGAGGTCACCAGCATCCCCACGTAGGGCGTGCGATAGCGCGGGTGCACGCGGGCGAATGCGTGCGGCATTTGCCGATCGCGGCCCATTGCGAACACGACCCGGGCCACGCCCACCTGCATGGGCAACGCATTCGACAACCCGACCACCACCGCATTGGTCCAGGCGAGCACCACCGCCATCCACGGTCCGATGGCCCACGCGGCAAGCTCGTAAGTGGCGGCCGCCGAGTCCTTGATGACGATGCCGGGCAGGAGATTGCCGAGCACCCAGGTCACGGTGACGAAGAACACCGCCGACAGCATCAGCACCGCTATGATCGCCCTGCCCACGACGCGCCGGTCGCCGCCTTTGACCTCCTCTGCGAGCGTGGAGACGGCATCGAACCCCAGGAAGGACATCACGCAGATCGAGGTCGCGCCGAATACTCTGGCGGCGTTGAAGGTGGCCGGGTCGAAAAGCGGCTCGAGAGTCAGCGCACCGTTCCCCTTGCCCGAATACAGCGCAAACACGGCCAGTATGACGAAGCCGACCAACACCAGCACCTGCAGCGCGACGGCGACGAAGTTCGCCCGTGCGGTCACGTTGATGCCGAACCAATTGACGCTCGTCGTGACGATGGCGAGGAGAATGATCCAAACGCCGCGATCGACGCCGGGAATCAGCGTCTGCAGCGCGACGGCCACGAGCACGTACACGAACGCGGGTATCAGCAGATAATCGAGCAGGATCATCCAGCCGGCGATGAATCCGGGAAACGTTCCGAGGCTGTGGCGCGCGAAGCCGTAGACGGAGCCGGCGGATGGAAGCACCTCGGTCATCATCGCGTAGCTTCGTGCCGTGAAGTACATGCACACGCCGCCCAACGCGTATGCGAGCATGATCAGCCCGTTGGACTCGTTCCAGACGAAGCCCAGCGTCGTCAGCGGCGCGAAGGGCGCAATGTAGGCGAGACCGTAGAGAACGAGATCCCAGA
>DASYAC010000032.1:0-6522 GCA_036501585.1 Steroidobacteraceae bacterium | reverse complement strand
TCACCACATCGGGCAGAATGGACTTCACGGACCGGAAGCCCACCTTGCCGCGCGAGCCGCGCTCGGCGATCTCGAACACCGCGCGCTCGGCATCGTCGACGATCTCGCGCGCCTCGCGGCCCTCCGGCTCGAGGGCGTTGGTGACGATGGAATTACCGGCCGTGATGAGCTGCCTGAGCACCGAGCGCTCGCGCACGATGTCCGCATAGGCCTTGATGTTCGCCGCCGTCGGCGTGTCGCGCGCGAGTGTCCCGAGATACGAGAGCCCGCCGACCTGATCGATGACCCCCTGACTCTCGAGCAATCCGGACAGCGTGACCGCATCGCAGGGCTGATTGCGCTCGATCAGCCCCTGCGCGGCTGCGAAGATCAGCTTGTGATCGTGGCGGTAGAAATCGTCGGAAGAGACCCGATCCGCGACCTGATCCCAGGCCGCCGAATCGATCATCAGGCCGCCGAGGACCGCCTGTTCCGCCTCGATGGAGTGCGGCGGCAGACGCAGCGCGCCATCGCCTCCGTCGGCGCCCGAGTGTGGATTGAGGCGACTGGCCACGTGCAAAGCCTGCGCGCCGCGGCTTTGCCGGCCGCTACTCTTCGGCGACGATGGTGACCGTGAGGGTCACGTTGATGTCGGTATGCAAGTGCAGCTGCACCTGGTGCTCGCCGGTGGTTCGGATCGGACCGTTCGGCATGCGAACTTCGCTGCGCGAGATCGGCTGACCCACCTTCACGGCGGCCTCGGCGATGTCGGTGGTGCCGATCGAGCCGAAGAGCTTGCCCTCGGCGCCCGATTTGGCCTTGAGCTCGAGCTTGAAGTTCTCGAACTTCGCGGCTCGAGCCTGCGCGGCCGCGAGCTCCGAGTTCGCCTTGGCTTCGAGCTCGTGGCGCTGCGCCTCGAACTTCGCGATGTTGGCGGCGGTCGCCATCGTCGCTTTGCCCGTCGGCACGAGGAAGTTGCGGGCGTAGCCCGACTTTACCTTGACGCGATCGCCGATCTGACCGAGATTCGCGACCTTCTGCAGCAGAATGATGTCCATGATGCGGGCCCGCGGTTAGTGCTGATCGGTGTACGGCAACAACGCCAGGAAGCGTGCGCGCCGGATGGCGAGCTGCAGCTGGCGCTGATAGTGAGCGCGAGTACCGGTGATGCGGCTCGGTACGATCTTGCCGGTTTCGGTGATGTAGCTCTTGAGCGTCGCCAGATCCTTGTAGTCGATCTGCTTGACGTCATCGGCCGTGAATCGGCAGAACTTCTTGCGGCGGAAAAAACGTGCCATGGGTGCTCCTACTCCTCAACGTTCGACGAATGCGCGGGGCATGTCGTCGTCATCGCCATCGTCGCCGAAGTCATCGTGGCGGCGGGCACTCTCGTCCGGCGCGCGGGCCATCGGCGAGGGCTCCGTGACCGCCTCGTCCATCTTGACGACGAGGCTGCGCAGCACGGCGTCCGAGAACCGGAACGACCCCTTGAGCTCGTCCAGCACCTTCTGGTCGCATTCGATGTTGAGGAGGATGTAGTGCGCCTTGTGGACCTTCGAAATCGGGAAGGTCAGCTGACGCCGGCCCCAATCCTCGAAGCGATGCACTTGGCCGCCCCCGGCACTCACCATGCCTTTGTAGCGATCGACCATCGCAGGAACTTGCTCGCTCTGGTCCGGATGGACCAAGAGCACGATTTCATAATGCCGCATTGTGGCTCCCTACGGTTGTAGCCTCCCGTCGCGAGCGGTGAGGCAAGGAGTAAAGCCGGATGGCCGGCGAAAAAGAGCGCGAATGTTACGCGTTCCGCCCTCGTTTGGTCAACTCGGGCGCCCGCTGGCGCCTCGCCTCGAACAGGGCAATGCCGGCCGCCACCGACACATTGAGCGATTCCATCTGACCCGCCATGGGGATGCGCACCAGAAAATCGCAGCGCTCGCGCGTCAGGCGGCGCATTCCGTCCCCCTCCGCCCCCAGCACCAGGGCGAGCGGCCGGTTGAGGTCGGCGCCATACAAGCTCTCGGGCGCCTCCCCGTCCGTCCCGACCACCCAGACACCCCGCTCCTTGAGCATATCGAGGGCGCGGGCCAGATTGGTCACCGTGGCGACGGGAACGAATTCGGCCGCCCCCGCGGCCACCTTGCGCACCACGCCATCCACCGCGGCAGCCCGGTCCTTGGGGAGCACCACGGCATGGGCGCCGGCCGCCTCCGCGGTGCGCAGGCAGGCGCCCAGGTTGTGAGGATCCGTGACTCCGTCCAGGACCAGGAGCAAGGGAGCGTCGACTTCACTGATTGCGCCGAGAAGATCGTCCTCGTCCCAGGCCTTGAGGGGCCTGACGGCCGCCACCGCCCCCTGGTGCGCCACTTCCCCGGCGAGCTTCGCGAGCGAGTCGCTGCTCACGGTCTGCAACCGGATTCCCGCCGCCTGGGCCCGCTCCTTCAGCGCCCTCGCCCGCGCATCTTGACGCGGCTCGGCCATCCACAGCTCGAGCAGCCGCTCGGGCGAGCGCTCGATGACGGCGCCGACGGCGTGCAGGCCGTAGACGAGATGGCGTTTTGCCTCAGCCACGCCGGCCGCGGCCGCCGCTCCGGGAGGAACGGCGCGAAGACCCGCCGTTCCCGCGCCGCGGCCGCTCTTCTCTCGCGCGAGAGCCGTGCCTGCCGCCGGGGCGCTGCGAGGCTCCCGCGTCGGCGTGGGAGCCGGCGCCGCTCTCGACCAGATCGAAGTCGATCTGGCGCTGCATGAGATCGACGCGGCTCAGGCGCACCTCGACCGCATCCCCCATGCGCCAGCGCCGTCCGGTGCGCCGGCCGACGAGGCCCATGCCGCCCGAGTCCAGTTCCCAGTAGTCGCCCGGAAGCTTCGAGATATGAACCAGCCCGTCGATGGGCATGTCCTTCAATTGCACGAAAAGTCCGAATTCCAGCGCGCTCGTGACGGTGGCCTCGAAGCTCTCGCCGATCCGCGGTTGCAGGTAAAGACATTTGAGATAGCCCATGACGTCGCGGGACGCATCGTCGGCGCGCCGCTCGCGTTCCGAGCTCTCGGCGCCGAGCGCTTGCAATTCTCCGGTGCTGTAGCGATATCCCGAGGCCGAGCCCGGCACCACGGCCGCCTTGATGGCCCGATGGACCAGAAGATCGGGATAGCGCCGTATTGGCGAGGTGAAATGCGCGTACTCCTCGAGCGCCAACCCGAAGTGGCCGATATTGGTCTGCTGATAGACGGCCTGGGCGAGCGCGCGGATCACGAGACCCTCGAGCAGCGCCCCGTCGGGTCGCGCCGCGATCCGCTCGACCAGCTGACGAAACTCGCGCGGCGTCGGACGCTCGGAGAACGTCGCGCCGATCTTGAGCGCGTTCATCACCTTCATGAGCTCGGTGACCCGCTTTTCCTCCGGCTGGCCGTGCACTCGATACAGGCTCTTCGCCTTGGCGAGCCGCAGCGCCGTCGCCGCCTGCACGTTCGCGGCGATCATGCACTCCTCGATCAGCCGGTGCGCATCGTTGCGCAGCACCGCATAGAAGCCCTCGATCCTGCCGTCCTCACCGATCCGGGCCTTGACCTCGCCGCCGCGAAAATCCAGCGCGCCGCGCGCATCGCGCGCCTGCTTCAGCGCGCCGTAGACCGCGTAGAGCTCGGCGAGCGATGCGCGCACCTCCGGCGTCAATGCGCCGTCCGAGGCATCGGCGGGATCCGACAGAAAGCGCCATGCCTGGTCGTAGGTCAGCCGCGCATGCGAACGGATCACCGCCTCGTAGAAATGGGCGCGTCCCGGAACCCCCGTCTTGCCCACGCGCATGTCGCACACGAAGGCGAGACGCTCGACCTTCGGCATCAGCGAGCACAGGTGATTGGAAAGATGCTCCGGGAGCATCGGGATGACGCGGTCCGGGAAATACACTGAGGTGGCCCGGGCGCGGGCTTCCACATCGAGCGGAGTGCCGACGCGGACATAGTGGCTCACATCGGCAATCGCCACCACCAGCCGCCACCCGCCACCCTTGAGGCGCTCGGCGTATACCGCATCATCGAAGTCACGCGCGTCGGCGCCGTCGATGGTGACCAGCGGGAGCGTCCGAAGATCCTCGCGCCCGGCCTTGTCGGCGGGCAGGACCTTGGGATCGAACGCATTTGCCGTCCGCGTTACCTCCGCCGGGAACTCCTGGGGCAGATCGTGGCGCACGATGGCGAAGCGCGCGGCAATATCGGAAGGCCTGAGCCCGGCGAGTACTTCGACGATCCGGCCGTGGGCAGGGTTCTCACCTTGCGGCCGCCGGGTGATCTCTACAATGACGTTGTCGCCGTCCTTGACCCCATGCGAGGAGCGTGCTGCGATCTCGACCGAGTACCAATGCCCGGGATCTTCCGGCTCGACTCGACCGTGTCCCACGCCCGATTGCCAGATGCCGCCGATCAGTTTGGGCGCCTCGCCCACGCGGCGGATCAATCGCGCGACCCGGCGACCGCGCTCGTTCATGCCCACCGCCCGCACCTCGACGCGGTCGCCGTGCATCAGGCTCTTCGTGTCGGCGCGAGCCAGGAGCAACGCCCCCGACGCATCCTCGGGTATCACGAGCACGTCGCCGTTGGCGCGGCCGCGCACCAATCCCACCAGATGTTCGGCCTCGCCCGCCGTGGCAAATCCCTTCGGCCCCTCGATGGCCTGCCCATCGCGCACCATGGCGGCGAGGCGCTTCGCCAAGGCATCGCGCTGCGCATCGGTGCGCATCCCGAGGCGTTTCGCGAGACGATCCGCAGTCAGGGGCTCAGGCGCCTCCGACAGATGCTTGAGCAGGAGCTCTCGGCTCGCGATCGGATTCTCATAGCGCTGCTTCTCGAGCTCGAGGTTGGGATCCTCGGCACGCCAATCGCCCGGCTTCCCCGAAACGGACTTGGCCTTCTTCTTCGAAGGGTGGGAAACCTTGCCGCTGCGGCGTGTCATGGACTTGAAAATACCTCCGAACTCAAACGATGGGTGAGGTTAACAGCTTTGCGCGATGTCCATGTCGATCCCCTCCGCCGCCAATGCGTCCTTGAGCCCGGTCAAACGAGCCTCGTAACGGCGCCACTGGGAGACCGAGGATTCGTAGAGAGGCCGCCGCACCTGGGACGCGCTGGCGGTCGTGGAGGGCGTCGGATTGCGGTGAAACTCGAGGCAGCGATCTTCCCATTCGAGTCCGCAATGCTCCAATAATTTGCGCGTCTCGCCCGCCTGGTCGGCGATCAAATCCTCGTAGACGATGTCGTAGATGGCACCGGGCATAGTCCCTCGCCAATGGCTCATCAAACGGCGGTAGGCGGCGTAATACCTCGCGATTTCCTTGAAGTCGTACGAGAAGGGATATCCACTCTTGAAGAGCGTCTTGTACATGGCGTAGCACACTGCCATGGGGTGCCTCACGACATGGACGATGGGGGCGTTCGGCAGCGCCCGGCGGATGAGCCCGCAATACAGATAATTCAACGGCATCTTGTCGACGAAGCGCCCCGCGCCGCCGTAAGCGGCTCGCGCCCGCGACAGATAGTCTCGGCCGAGCACGGCGAAATCGAGCGCCGCCGACAGCGCCACCAGTTCTTGCCGCGGCAAAGTGCGCCGGCCGCTGTTGACGCGCGCCGCATCGACCAAGCTCTGAGCGAAGCTGTCGAGCTCTCCTGCCGACGATATCGATGAATGGCTGGAGAGAATCCGCTCGACCAAGGTCGTTCCGCTTCTCGGCAAACCGACGATGAAAATCGGGTCTTCCCGGCTCGCCTGCGGCGGCGGCTCGGCTGGACCCACGGGGTAGCTCTTTACAATCCAGTCGACCGTCGCCACATCGACGGCCACGTCGTAGCGCAAATGTTCCCGCCGCCGGCGTGCGCCGCGCTCCAGATGTTCGAAGGCCTCATCGTAGCGCCCGAAATCCTCGCATTCCTTCGCGAGTGCGTAACGGATCTGTATGTCACCTCGCCAATCGAGTTCCGGGCGCCGCAGCAACGCTTGCAGCTCGTCGAGGTGATTGCGCTCCGCCGTCTGCACCCGGAGCTCCGATCGGTTGAGATAGGCCTCGAAGTCCAACGGGCGTTGCGCGATAGCGCGATCGTAGTCCGATTCCGCCCCCTCGAGGTCCCCCAAAAAGCGTCGCACCGAGGCGCGATTGAACGCGAATTGCGATTCCTCCGGCGCGAGCTCCACCGCGCGGTTATAGGCGTCGAGCGCACCGGGCTGATCGGCCGCGAAGCTGCGCACCGTGCCGACGGCGTCCCACGCGGCCGCATCCGTCCCGGCCGCGCTGGCTGCCGCCGCGGCCGCCGCCAGCGCGGCTTCCCGTCGCCCGAGAGCCAGAAGACACTGCGCGCGCTGAATGGCATAGCGCACATTGACGGGATTGATCGCCGCTGCGCGCTCGATCGCGGCGAGCGCAGCGTCAGGTTCTTTTTGCGCCATGGCGATGTGGCTCGCGGCAAGCCAGCCGTCTGCGAATTGCGGTGCGCGCTCGTTGAGCTGCAGACAGAGACCGCGTGCCCCGGCCCAATCGCCCGCGCGCATCAAGCGGG
>DASYAC010000031.1:0-10727 GCA_036501585.1 Steroidobacteraceae bacterium | reverse complement strand
CTCGGTATTCTCATACTCCTCGGTCGGCGCGGGCGCCGCCGCGAATGCGCGGGCGCTAGCAGAGTTCCTGGAGCGCATGTCCGCCGATACGCTGCATCTGGTGGCGCATAGTCTGGGGGGTCTCGTGGTGCTCGAGCTCTTCGAGAGCGTGCTGTCGGCCGACGGGAGACTGCCGAGCGGAAGGGTGTTGCCGCCCTGGCGAATCGTGCTTCTGGGATCGCCGGTGCAAGGCAGCAGCGCCGCGCGGCATTTCGCACGCCTGCCGTTCGGCAGATCCATCATCGGGCTGACCGCCAATGAGATGCTCGTCGCGCCGCGCGCACGGCGCTGGAGCGGGGTCCGGGATCTGGGGGTGATCGCGGGGAGCCTGCCCTTGGGCCTCGGCCGATTGGTGGGACCGCTCGACGGACCGAACGACGGCACGGTGCTGGTCGAGGAAACACGGCTGGCGGGCGCCGCCGCGCATCTCACGGTGCGGACCAGTCACAGCTCGCTGGTGTACTCCGCGACCGTTGCGCGTCAGGCGGCGACGTTCTTGCGCGCGGGGCGCTTCGACCCGCCTTGATCAGGGCGCCGGCGGCTCGAGCGTGCGATAGAAAAACGTCGTGTCGCAGAGCCCGCCTTCCGGCCACAGCGCGAAGCCCGGGACGATGCCCACCCGGATCCATCCGGCTCGAGCGTAAAGCCGCTCTGCATCGCCGCTCGCGGTGTCGAGCACGAGCAGCCGCTTGCCCTGCTCGCGGGCGAGAGTCTCTGCGGCGCGCAGCAGCGCTTCTCCGACGCCGCGCCGCCGCGCGCGGCGGTGGACCAGCATCTTGGACAGATCTGCGCGGTGCGGCTGGTTTTCGGGAAGATCGAAGATCAATTGCACGGTGCCGATGACGCCGCGCGCGTCCTCGGCGATGAGAAGTGCGCGACGCTCGTCGGCGAGCTGCCCCGCGACGCCCCGCCAGAACGCGACCGCCTTGTCGAGGGAGAGCGGACTCATGAAGCTCACGGACGCACCGCCGTGCACGCAGTCGATCAGGACGTCGGCCAGACCCTGAATCTCGGCGTCGGTCGGCTCGAGCAAGCGGCGGATCTCAACCGGGTCATTCATGTCCCGCCCCGCTCTCTCCGAGCCGCGTCGCGGAGCTTGAACACGAGATCCAGGGCCTCTCGGGGACTCATTTCCTCGGGGTCCAAAGCACACAGCCTCTCGAGGACCGGGGACGGCGCCGGAGCGAACAGCGACAGTTGAGGCTGAGCCGGGGACAGGTGGCCGCGCAGCGCGTCACGCTCACGCTCCAGTTCGGTGAGGTAACGGCGAGCCTCGGCGGTGACCGATCTCGGGATGCCCGCCAAGGCGGCCACTTGCAATCCATAGCTTTGGTTCGCGGGACCGTC
This sequence comes from Steroidobacteraceae bacterium, assembly GCA_036501585.1. Classification (GTDB taxonomy): domain Bacteria; phylum Pseudomonadota; class Gammaproteobacteria; order Steroidobacterales; family Steroidobacteraceae; genus Bog-1198. Next base: position 9,341 of record DASYAC010000031.1, on the reverse strand, counting down.
CTTGACGCTGTGCAGGAATACCAGCGCGTCTCCATGCTCGACGGCTTGCACGTGGACGTTGGCGACGCCCGGTGCTTCGTCGGCGAGCGAGGTGAGCTCGAAATAATGGGTGGCGAAGAGCGTGAAGGCACGCACCTGCCGGGCGATGAATGCCGCGCAGGCCCAGGCGAGCGACAGGCCGTCGAACGTCGAGGTGCCGCGGCCGACCTCGTCCATGAGCACGAGGCTCCGGTCGGTGGCGTTGTGCAGGATGTTCGCGGTCTCGGTCATTTCCAGCATGAACGTGGAGCGCCCGCCCGCGAGGTCGTCCGAGGCTCCGATGCGGGTGAAGATCCGGTCCAGCGGCCCGAGCACGGCACGTTTCGCCGGCACATAGCAGCCGACGTGCGCCAGGATGACGATGAGCGCGGTCTGGCGCATGTAGGTGCTTTTGCCGCCCATGTTGGGGCCGGTGATGATCAGCATCCGCCGGCCGTCGTCGAAGGCAAGATCATTCGGAATGAAGGGCTCCCGGCTCGCGCGCTCGACCACGGGATGCCGCCCGCTCTCGATGCGAAGCATGGGTTCTTCCACGAGCTCCGGCGGTGCGCAATCGAGCGTCACCGCCCGCTCGGCGAAGCAGGCAAGCACATCGAGCTCCGCGATCGCGGCGGTCGTGGTCTGAAGCGCCGGCAGCCGTTCCGTCAGCCGGTCGAGCAGCTGGTCGTACAGTTCCTTCTCGCGCGCCAGCGCGCGATCGCGTGCCCCGAGCACCTTGTCCTCGAACGCCTTGAGCTCCGGAGTGATGAAGCGCTCGGCGGATTTCACCGTCTGACGGCGCAGATACTCTTTGGGAACCCGATCCGCCTGGGAGCGGTTGATTTCGATGAAGAAGCCCTGCACGCGATTGAACCCGAGCTTCAGACTGGAAAGCCCCGTCCGCTCGCGCTCGCGGCGTTCCAGCTCCAGGAGGAATTGCTCGGTATTGCCGCCGAGGAGCCGAAGCTCGTCCAGCTCGGCGTCGTAGCCCGCGGCAATCACCCCGCCGTCGCGCAGAAAATGCGGCGGCGACTCCGCCACCGCGCAGCTCAGCAGGACGAATTCCTCGCCGTGCTCGTCGAAGTCCTCGATCAGACGCTCCAAGAGCGGCGAGGGTGCGCCCGCCTGAAGCCCCGAGAGCGATTGACGAAGTGCGGGCAGCGCGCCGAGCGCCGCGCGCAGCTGCGCGAGATCGCGGGGACGGGCGGACCGCAGCGCGACACGCGCCAGGATCCTTTCCAGATCGCCGATCGGGCGGAGCGACTGCCCGATCTGCGTGTAGCGCGAGGAGTCGATGAGCGTCGCGACCGCATGATAGCGGGCCTTCAGCGTCTCCCGGTCTCGCAAGGGCCGATGCAGCCAGCGGCGCAGCATGCGCCCGCCCATGGCGGTCGCCGTTCGATCGAAGATTCCCGCGAGCGTGAGCTCGGGCTTGCCCGCCAGGCTTTCGTCCAGCTCCAGGTTGCGCCGCGTCGCCGGATCCATGATCAAGGCGCCGTCGTGTTCCTCCGTACACAGGGCGCGCAGATGCGGCAGCGCCGCCTTCTGCGTCTCGCGCACATAACTCAAGAGCGCGCCGGCCGCAGCGATGCCCAAGGGCTTCCCCGCGCAGCCGAATCCCGCCAGATCGCGGGTGCCGAACTGTTCCGTGAGTGCCCGGGTGGCCGAGTCGGTGTCGAAATGCCAGGGCGGCCGCGCCCGCCAGGGGCGCTCATCGTTGTGCGCGGCTTCCGGCAATGCGCCGTCGGGCGCCAGCATTTCCGCAGGCCGCAGGCGTTCGATTTCCGCCTCGAGCGCATCGGCGCCGTCGAGCTCCATGACGGTGAAGCGTCCCGCGGACAGATCGAGCCATGCCAGACCGAATCGTCCGTCCGCCGAGCACACGCTGCCGAGCACATTGTCGCGGCGTTCCTCGAGCAATGCCTCATCGGTGACGGTGCCCGGTGTGACGATGCGCACCACCTCCCGTTCCATCGGTCCCTTGGTCTTGCCGGGATCGCCCCGCTGTTCGCAGATGGCCACGGACTCGCCCTTGCGGACCAGCCGTGCGAGATAGGTATCGAGCGTGACCGCCGGTACGCCCGCCATCGGGATGGGCGCGCCGGCCGAGGCGCCGCGCTGGGTGAGTGCGATGTCGAGCAACTGGGAGGCGCGCCGCGCGTCCTCGTAGAACATCTCGTAGAAATCGCCCATGCGATAGAACAGGAGCACGTTCGGATGCTGTGCCTTGATGCGCAGGTACTGCTGCATCATGGGGGTATGGGTGCTCGCATCAATATTATTCATTAAATCAATGAGTTATGATTCATGACCGTTTTGGGACAATCCGTCTCGCGCATCTTAAGTCGCGGTAATTATTGGCTATTTCGCCAACCGGCAGGGCGCGATTCGCACATATCTGGGTGAATGCAGCAATAGGCGGCCATTTTCTTGGGACAGATGTAGAACATCGTGCTCGCGAATCATGTTCAGGTTGCGGCCACAATCCACCGAATCGGGAGGGCGTTTGTTAGGGCAGCTTGATCAAGGTGTAGGACTTGGGAACCGTGCGAACGGAATGATCCGTTAAGGATCGACGCAGCCGACTCGGGACCGACTCGTCAAGCAGCAGTCGCATCCAACGCCAACCGTTCCCTTGCCGCCTCAAGTACGAAAACTGCAGTCGCCCGGGAGATCGAGGGAAAGTCCTCAAGAAAGTCTTCGAGCGTAGAGGACCCTTCGAGGTAATCGAAGAGATTCTTCACGGGCACTCGCGTACCCCTGAAACAAAGCGCCCCACTCATGACTTCAGGGTCGCGGCTAACAAGTGAAACGTCCATTTTGCGCTCCTGTGGCCTTAGTCTACACCAAGCGCCGATCCCTGCGCAGGCCAACCCGCAGCGGCCGAATTATTAGAAGGCGTTTGCGTTCGACCAGCGCTTCGAGCGTCAGGATGCCTACGACCTGATCTATTGCCGGCACCATGCACCGCGCTTAATGAGCAAGCTAAACTGGGCGCAGAAATTTACGACAGACGTGTACCTGGTGAAGGACCCAGAGTCCGCGCCAGATTTTTTCTTTGAGCAACGCGCCTTATGGCCGTTCAAGCATTTTGTAGATCAACCATGACGCGCACGGAACAACTCAAGGGTATAACTCCGCAACTGCGCATGAGGGAAGACCACGATGGCAACGACGGATCGGGTTTTGTTCGGTCTCGCGAAGCGGGTCGGCAGGCGGCTCCTGGGGCAGGGGCACCGGGTAACGGCCGCCGAGTCGTGTACCGGCGGATGGATCGCCAAGGCGCTGACCGATGTGCCGGGCAGCTCGCAATGGTTCGGCGAGGGCTTCGTGACCTACAGCAACGAGGCGAAGGTGCGCAGGCTCCAGGTATCCCGCACGGTCCTCGGGAAAAACGGTGCGGTCAGCGAGGCCGTGGCCATCGCCATGGCGCGAGGTGCACTGGGAAGAGCCGGCGCGGACGCGTCGGTGGCCGTCACCGGCATCGCGGGTCCCGATGGTGCGGTGCCGGGCAAGCCGGTGGGAACGGTCTGGATCGCTTGGGCGGAGCGTCGCGGACACCGGATCCACGTCACTACGACGCGCAGGCATTTTCGCGGCGATCGCGAGGCGGTGCGGCGCAAGACCGTGGAGGCGGCGCTGCGTGGACTGCTTCGCCGTTAGAGCGCCGCATGCGGCTATTTTTCGCGGCATTCCTCGATAGCGAGTCGCGCCGGAGCGTGTCGGCGGCCGTGCGGGCGCTCGAGCTCGAGGGAGCGTCGGCGTATCTTCCGCCCGAGAAGTACCACATGACCTTGGTCTTCATCGGCGGGGTTTCCGACAGCGTGGTTCAAGCGGTGCGCGAGATCGGCGAGGCCCAACGAGTCGAGTGCGTCTCGCTGCGATTCGACCGATGGGAATTCTGGGACGGAGCGCGCGCCGTCGTTGCATCGAGTCCCGATCGGCCGGAGCCGCTGATCCAATTGCGGGCGAGTCTCAGCGCCGGACTCATGCATCGCGGCGTCGCCTTCGACGACAAGCCGCTGCGGCCGCATATAACCGTTGCGAGGAAACTCGCGCAAGCGCCTGTATTGCCGAAATTGTCCGAATTCAGCTGCACGCTCCGCGCGTTCAGTCTCGTCTCGTCCGTCACCGCTCCCGGCGGATCGGTTTATACAGTGGTCGATAGTTGGCCACTACTGGATACCGCGGCGCGCCGCTGAAAAAAATTGCGGATCGCGTACGAAACTCGCCGATTTCGGTGCATATGGGATGAGCGGCCGGCGTCGAATGTGAAATAATGGCGCCACACGTTGTCGAGGAATCCCCATGGAAGAGAATCGCAAGAAGGCTCTGGCGGCGGCGCTGAGCCAGATCGAGAAGCAATTTGGAAAAGGCTCCGTCATGCGCCTCGGCGAGGCGGGCGCCACCTACGAAGTCGACTCGATCCCGACGGGATCGCTGGGCCTCGACATCGCCCTGGGCGTCGGCGGCATTCCGAAAGGCCGGGTGATCGAGATCTTCGGACCCGAGTCCTCGGGTAAGACGACGCTCACGCTGTCGGTGATCGCCTCGGCGCAGCGGCATGGCGGCACGGCGGCATTCGTGGATGCGGAGCACGCCCTCGACCCGGTCTACGCGGAAAAGCTCGGCGTCAAGGTCAACGATCTTCTGGTGTCGCAACCCGACACGGGAGAGCAGGCGCTCGAGATCACCGACATGCTGGTGCGCTCCGGCGCCGTGGACGTGGTGGTGGTCGACTCGGTGGCGGCTCTCACGCCCAAGGCGGAAATCGAAGGCGAAATGGGCGACCAGCACATGGGCCTGCAGGCGCGCCTCATGTCGCAGGCGCTGCGCAAGCTCACCGGCAACATCAAGCGCTCCAATACCATCGTGATTTTCATCAATCAGATCCGGATGAAGATCGGGGTCATGTTCGGCAACCCCGAGACGACCACCGGCGGCAATGCGCTCAAGTTCTACTCCTCGGTGCGCATGGATATCCGGCGCATCGGCGCCATCAAGAACGGGGAAGAAGTGGTCGGCTCCATGACCCGCGTCAAGGTCGTCAAGAACAAGGTGGCTCCGCCGTTCCGGGAGACCGAGTTCGAGATCATGTACGGCACCGGCATCTCGAGGGAAGGCGAGATCATCGAGCTGGGCGTCCTGCACAATCTGGTGGAGAAGTCCGGTTCCTGGTACAGCTACAAGAGCGAGCGCATCGGCCAGGGCAAGGACAATGCGCGCACCTTCCTGCAGCAACATCCGGAAATCGCCAAGGATATCGAGGATCAGATTCGCGCCAAATTGATTCCGGAAAAGGCGACCATGAATCGCGGTGGCGACGCCAAAGAGGCCTGATATTCCCGGTCGCCGGGAGGCCGACCCGCTCGATGCCCGCGCCGCCCGGATCGCGGCGCTGGATGCCTTGGCCCGGCGCGACCACGCATCGTCGGAATTGCGCCGCAAATTGCGCGACAAAGGGTACGATGGCGCCGTCGTCGATGAGCTCCTCGAGCGGCTCGTTGATGAGAAATTGCTGGACGATCGGCGCTATTTGCAGAATTTCGTTGCCTATCACGCCGCGCGCGGCCAGGGGCCCAATCGGGTGCGGGCGGAGTTGCGCAAGCTCGGGCTGCAAACGCCGGACTTGGAGTCGAGCCTGGACGACTATCCGGACTGGATCGCGCACCTCAAAAGGGCGCGGCAAAAGAAGTTTGGAACTTCGCTTCCGACCAATTACGCTGATCGACAGCGCCAGGCACGATTCCTGGCGTACCGGGGCTACACCGGCGCCCAGATTCGGGCGACCTTCGGATTCGATACGGACCTGGATGCAGACACGACAGAAGAGCCATGAAACGCGATGCTAAGCTGAGGATGATGACGAGCACGGAGATCCGTGCGAGCTTCTTGGAGTTTTTCCGCAAGAACGGCCATGCGGTGGTCCCGTCGAGTTCGCTCGTCCCGGGCAACGACCCGACGCTCCTGTTCACCAATGCGGGCATGGTGCAGTTCAAGGACGTGTTCCTGGGCAGGGAAACCCGCGACTATTCCCGGGCGTCGAGCGCCCAGCGCTGCGTGCGCGCGGGCGGCAAGCACAACGACCTCGAGAATGTCGGCTACACGGCGCGTCATCACACCTTCTTCGAGATGCTGGGCAATTTCAGCTTCGGCGATTACTTCAAACGTGAGGCGATTCATTTCGCCTGGAATTTCGTGACCGGGACCCTCGGAATACCGAAGGATCGGCTCTGGGTGACGGTGTATACCGAGGACGACGAAGCGGCGCGGGTCTGGACGGAGGAAATCGGCATCAGTCCGAACCGCTGTACGCGCATGGGCGAGCAATCGAACTTCTGGTCGATGGGAGAGACGGGGCCGTGCGGGCCCTGTACGGAGATTTTCTACGATCACGGTCCGGACATCGCCGGCGGTCCGCCCGGCTCGCCGGAAGAGGAGGGAGACCGCTACGTCGAGATCTGGAATCTGGTCTTCATGCAGTACGACCGCTCGGCGGACGGCATTCTGGCCCCGCTTCCGAAGCCCTCCGTCGACACGGGAATGGGTCTCGAGCGCGTCGCGGCGGTGATGCAGGGCGTCCACAGCAATTACGACATCGATCTGTTCCGCTCGCTGATTCGCGCCGCGGCTGAAGTGACCGGCGCAACGGATCTCGAATCCTCCAGCCTACGGGTGATTGCCGACCACATTCGCGCCTGCGCGTTCTTGATCATCGACGGAGTCGTGCCTTCGAACGAAGGCCGCGGTTATGTCTTGCGGCGCATCATCCGCCGGGCGATTCGACACGGCTACAAGCTGGGCCAGACGCAGCCCTTCTTTCACAAGCTCGTGCCCGCGCTGGTGCGCGAGATGGGCTCTTATTACACAGAGCTGGAGAGCGGCGAGGCGCAGGCCACGAAGGTTCTTGCCCAAGAGGAAACGCGGTTCGCCGAGACCCTGGAAACCGGCATGGCCTTGCTCGACGCCGCCACCGCGCCGCTCAAATCGCCGGTCATTCCGGGCGAAACGGTGTTTCGCCTCTACGATACGTACGGGTTCCCCCTCGACCTCACCGCCGACGTGGCGCGTGAGCGCGGGCTCGCCATCGACCAGGAAGGCTTCGATGCGGCGATGGCCGCGCAGCGCGCCCGCGCCCGCGCCGCGAGCAAGTTCGGCGCGGATGTGCGGGATTCGGTGAAGCTTTCCGGCAAGACCGATTTCTCGGGTTATGACCGGGTGGCGGACGCTGGACGCGTGACCGCGTTGGTCTTCGACGGCGCCCTGGTCGAGGAATTGCGGGTCGGTCAGGAGGGACAGGTGGTGCTGGACCATACCCCGTTCTATGCAGAGAGCGGCGGCCAGATCGGCGACACGGGCGTGCTCGTCGGCCCCTCGTCGCAATTTCGCGTGCGCGATACCCAGAAGCTCGGCGCTTCGTTCGGGCACATCGGTGTGCTGGAATCGGGGACGCTCAAGATCGGAGACGACGTCCACGCCGAGGTCGATGCTGCGCGCCGTACGGCAATTGCCCTGAATCACTCCGCGACCCACTTGCTCCACGCGGCGCTCCGGCAGGTGCTCGGCAAGCACGTGCAGCAAAAAGGCTCCCTGGTCGCCGCGGATCGGTTGCGCTTCGATTTCTCGCATTCAGGGGCGCTGACTCAGGACGAGCAGCAGCGCATCGAAGCACTCGTGAACGCCGAGATTCGCGGCAATGCGCCGGCGGACACGCGCATCATGGCGCTGGACGATGCCGTCGCCTCGGGAGCCATGTCGCTGTTCGGCGAGAAATACGACAGCGATGTTCGCGTGCTCACGTTCGGAGATTTCTCGATGGAACTCTGCGGCGGAACCCACGTCGAAAGAACCGGCGACATCGGACTTTTCAAGATCATCGGCGAATCGGGCGTGGCGGCCGGCGTACGTCGAATCGAGGCGCTGACCGGTCAGGCAGCCTACGACTGGGTCGTCCGTGTCGATCGCGTGCTGCGCGACATCGCGGGGTTGGTGCGAGGCAGCCGCGAAGATGCCGACGAGAAAGTCCGCGAGCTCGTGGACCGCTCGAAGCGGCTGGAAAAGGAGGTGCAGCAGCTTAAGTCAAAACTCGCCACGGGCCAGGGCGGCGACATCTCAGCCAAGGCGATGGCTGTCGGCGGCGTTAAGGTTTTGGCTGCACAAATAGAGGGTGCGGATGCTAAGGCGTTGCGGGGTTCCATCGACCAGCTCAAGCAGAAGCTCGGCTCCTCGGTGATCGTGCTCGCCACCGTCCAAGACGGTAAAGTGGTCCTGGTAGCCGGAGTTTCCGCGGATTTGGTGGCCCAATTGAAGGCAGGCGACATCGTCGGTGCAGTCGCAGCGCAGATCGGCGGGCGAGGCGGCGGCCGGGCGGATTTCGCGCAAGCCGGCGGTACGCAGCCCGAGAATCTCGCCGCGGCGCTCGCCAGTGTGGAGTCGCTGGTCAGGAATCGGCTCGCTAATTGAACGGTCCGGTAATTCGGGTGGCAAGAACCCGATATTGAGTTTAGGATTATAGATCTACCCCGGTGGTGAATAGATGCCGCTTGCCGACTCAAGGCTATCGCGCTGAGATTGCCCAAGGAAGATGAGGAGCACGCTTTATGTTGATATTGACGCGACGCGTTGGTGAAACGGTGATGATTGGTAACGACGTAACGGTCACGGTGCTGGGAGTCAAAGGCAACCAGGTGCGTGTCGGGGTCAATGCCCCGAAGGATGTGGCCGTCCATCGCGAGGAAATCTACGAGCGCATCAAGCGCGAAGAAGACCAGGATGGCCGCGCGCCGGGAATGGTCACCAAGATCGTCGACGACGCCTGAAACACACCCAGAGCAAGCGATAGGCTTCGCTGCTTTACCTGGACTGCTCGACGCGGGTATCATCCGGCGCTCCGTAGGTAAAGGGCTGCTCGCCCCTATCCGGAGAGGTGGCCGAGTGGTCGAAGGCGCGCCCCTGCTAAGGGCGTATGGGTCAAAAGCCCATCGAGGGTTCGAATCCCTCCCTCTCCGCCATCAAAGGATCCCAGTAAAAACAGTAACTTGCGGAAGAATATAGAGTTAACGGAGAAAACCGACTGTTTTCTACTGCCAGCCTACTGCCAGCTATGTCGGGATTCTGGTTCATTCATATGACGCCAGCGCCGTTGCCGCAAGACTCCTAACCGTGCCCTTCCTTCTGTAATTGAGCGCGAGCTTCGGCTGTTACTGGAGCAATGAACGCCGCCAGTTCTGAAATCACCGTTTCAAATGGTGGAATCTGCACAGAGAGATCGCGAACAAAAGCTGACCATTGCTGCAACTTACCTTCGTCGCGAAAGAATTCAG
>DASYAC010000030.1:0-7350 GCA_036501585.1 Steroidobacteraceae bacterium | reverse complement strand
GGGGCTACGCGACCGGCTCGGTCCGCAGCACGGACGGCTCAGGCTCTCGAGTCACCAGGAGTTCGTCGAATAGTGCGCGATAGTGAACGACGGCCCTGCGCAGCAGCTCGGTATCGGCCTGACCGCGTTCATCAGCCAGTGCGATCGCCCGCGCCGCGCGATAATTGGAGACGACCCCGGGGTGATCGACGGAGATATCGGCGGCACGTGCCTCGAAATCGCCCATGGGATATCCGCGCTTCGCCATGAGCTCGTAGACCAGGTGATCCGCCTTGACTACGGCCGCCTTCGGATCGTCCACGAAGCGGGCTTGCACGGCATTCCACGCTTCTTTGAATCGGGAGGCTTCGCCGACGGCGAGCGGCGCGATGTCCAGGCGTGCGACGCGCTTTCGGCGAGCCTCGAGCTCCGCCTCGGCCTTCCCTCGATCGCCGAGCTCGTTGACCGCCCGGTCGTATTCCGGCCCGAAGCGCTGCCTCAGGCTCAAAGATTGTTGCTTGCGCTTGCGCTGGACCTGCGCCCACGCGAAGACTGCAACGAGCGCGACGATCAGGACGCCGGCCAGAATGAGCGCATATGAACTGTTGGTATTCATGCGCCAAGTGTCAGCCCGGGCGATCGCCAACGCCATCGGCCGTGGGCGCCGCTGAGCGTAGGCGCCAGCCCACGGCGCCTCCGGCGCCTCGCCCGCTCGATCCCCATAGTACAATCGCCATCACCATGAGCGTACCGGCAGAGGATTCCGCGGAGGCGGCGCGGCACTCCGCCCGTCAGGCGGAGGTGGCCGAGGCGCTGTCGCGCGTCCTGGGCGCGTCCGCACTCCTGGTGCGCCGCGAGGACACGGCCCCGTACGAATGCGATGGATTGACCGCCTTCAAGGCGTTGCCCATGGCCGTGGCGCTCCCGGAGAACGAAGGGCAGCTGGCCGCCGTGCTGAAGACTTGCCACCGGCTGAAGGTTCCGATCGTTGCCCGGGGGGCGGGCACGGGTCTCTCCGGCGGCGCCTTGCCCCACCGCTTCGGCGTCACGCTGTCGCTGGCGAAATTCAACAAGATATTGAAGATCGACCCGCTGTCGTGCACTGCCGTGGTCCAGTGCGGCGTAAGAAATTTGGCGATCAGCGAGGCGGCGGCTCCCTACGGCCTCTATTACGCTCCGGACCCGAGCAGCCAGATCGCCTGCACCATCGGCGGCAACGTCGCGGAGAATTCGGGCGGCGTGCACTGTCTGAAATACGGCATGACGCTGCACAATGTGCTGCGGGTGCGAGGCTACACCGCCGAGGGGGAGCCGATCGATTTCGGATCCGAGGCGCTCGATGCACCGGGAATCGATCTGCTGTCCGTGGTGATCGGCAGCGAGGGGATGCTCGCGGTAACGACGGAGGTGACCGTCAAGCTGGTGCCGAAGCCCGAGCTCGCCCGCTGCATGGTCGCAAGCTTCCCGACCGTCGAATCGGCGGGCGGCGCGGTGGCGAACGTGATCGCGCGGGGCATCGTGCCGGCGGGCCTGGAACTGATGGACCGGCGCATGACCGCGGTAGCCGAGGATTTCGTGCACGCGGGCTACGATCTGTCCGCGGCCGCGCTGCTTCTCTGCGAGAGCGACGGTACCGAGGAGGAGGTCGCCGAGGAAATCGCGGCCATGAAGCGCGTCCTCGAGGAAAGCGGCGCGAGCCGTATCGAGGTGAGCCGGGACGAGGCGCAGCGGCTGAAGTTCTGGAGCGGGCGCAAGAACGCCTTTCCGGCCTCGGGCGGCATCAGCCCGGATTACATGTGCATGGATTCGACCATCCCACGCAAGCGCCTGGCGGAGATGCTGCTCGCGATTCAAGCCATGGAATCCAAGTACCAGCTTGCATGCGTCAACGTTTTTCACGCGGGCGACGGCAATCTGCACCCGCTCATCCTGTTCGACGCCAACGATCGCGATCAGTTCAGGCGCTGTGAGCTGTTCGGCGCCGAGATACTCGAGACGAGCCTGAAGCTCGGCGGTACGGTGACCGGAGAGCACGGCGTCGGCGTGGAGAAGCTCAATTCGATGTGTGTGCAATTCTCGCCCGCGGAGCGCGACCGGTTCATCGCCGTGAAGCGCGCTTTCGACCCGGCTGAAATGCTCAATCCGGGCAAGGTGATTCCCACGCTCGCGCGCTGCGCGGAGTACGGCAAGATGCACGTGCACCGGGGAATGATGGCCTTCCCGGAGCTGCCGAGGTTTTGATGGCCGCGGCCGGGATCAATCGCGGTTCGGCGGCCGAACGCCTGAGGAACAGGATTCTCGATGCGCGCGCGCGTCGCGCGAGCCTCGAGATCCGAGGGGGCGGCACCAAGGCGTTCTACGGAGAGGCTCCTCGCGGCGAGCCGCTGGAGCTCGACGAATTGACGGGCATCTCGAGCTACGAGCCGAGCGAGCTCGTGATCACCGCGCGCGCCGGCACGCCGCTCGCCGAGCTCGAATCCGTTCTCGCCGAGCGGGGTCAGTGTCTCGCGTTCGAACCCCCGCGCTTCGAGCCGGGCGGTACCGTCGGCGGCATGGTCGCCGCGGGCCTCTCCGGCCCCGCACGCGCGGCCGCGGGGCCTCTTCGCGACTACGTCTTGGGGGTCACGATTCTCGATGGGCGGGGCGAATTCCTCACGTTCGGCGGACAGGTCATGAAGAACGTGGCGGGTTACGATGTCTCGAGGCTGATGGCGGGATCATGGGGGATTCTAGGCGTGCTGTGCGAGATTTCGCTGAAGGTCCTGGCCTCGAAAGCCGACACCGCGACGCTGTCGTTCGAATGGGATGAACGGCGGGCTCTTGCCGAGATGGCGCGCTGGAACGCGTTGCCGCTGTCGATCAACGCGAGCGCCTGGCACGAGGGGTGCCTCAAGATCCGACTGTCGGGGGCCGGTGCGGCGGTGCGCAGCGCCTGCCGGAAACTCGGCGGCGTGGAGCTCGATGCCTGGACCGCCGCCGGGTGGTGGGAGAGCGTGCGGGACCATCGCCATCCGTTCTTCCGGCCGAGCGAGGCAGAGCTTCAAGCCGGCGAGTGTCTGTGGCGAATCTCGGTGCCTCCCGCGACGCCGCCGCTCGAGCAGGGGGGCTTCATCGAGTGGGGCGGTGCGCAGCGTTGGTGGCGCACCGCCGCGCCGGCGAGCCGCGTGCGCTCGATCGCCTCAGCGGCCGGAGGCCACGCCACGCTGGTGCGAGCAGCCGACAAATCCGCGGGTGCCTTCGCGCCTCTGAGCGAGACCCTCATGCGGGTACACCGCGCCCTCAGGGGCGCCTTCGACCCGGATTGCGTGCTCAACGCCGGGCGCCTTTACGCGGATCTTTGACGACGCCATGCAAACTACGTTGAGCCCTGAATTCGAAGGCACACCCGAGGGTGTCGAGGCCGAGGCGATCCTGCGCAAGTGTGTCCATTGCGGATTTTGCAACGCCACCTGCCCGACTTATCAGTTGCTCGGCGACGAGCTCGACGGTCCGCGCGGCCGGATCTACCTCATCAAGGAAATGCTCGAGGGCGGCAAGGTCACCGAACGCACCCAGGAGCACCTCGACCGGTGCCTCACGTGCCGCAACTGCGAGACCACCTGCCCGAGCGGCGTGCGCTACGGTCAACTGGTCGAGATCGGCCGCAACCTGGTCGAGAAGCGGGTCGACCGTCCGTTCCGGGCGAGGGCGAGCCGCTGGATGCTCAAGGAAGGGCTCACCTCGCCGCTGTTCGCGCCGGCGATGAGGGTCGGGCGATGGCTCCGGCCTCTGCTGCCCCGGGCATTGCGCAACAAGGTACCCGCCGATCGAGTCAGTGTCGTCGCGTTCGACGCGCGCGAGCACCGGCGCAAGGTGCTGCTGCTGGGGGGCTGTGTGCAGCCGGCGATGCGCCCCGAGATCCATCGCGCGACGCGGCGGGTTCTCGATGCAGCCGGGATTCAGACGCTGTTCGCGGCGGACGAAGGCTGCTGCGGGGCCCTGCGCATCCATCTGGCCGATCGGGACGGCGGCCTTGCCGACATGCGGCGTAACGTCGATGCGTGGTGGCCGATGGTCGCCGACGGCATGGTGGAGGCCATCGTGATCAACGCGTCAGGCTGCGCACAGATGGTCAAGGAGTACGCGCATGCGCTGCGTCACGAACCCGCTTACGCGGAGCGGGCGGCGCGGATCGCCTCCATGACCCGCGATCTTTGTGAATTGCTGCCCGAGCTCGCCCTTGCGCTCAAGGAGCGCATCCGCCCGGAGGGGACGCCGAAGCTCGCTTTGCATTCACCCTGCACCCTGCAGCACGGTCAGCGCATCTTCGGCGTCGAGGCGCAGCTGAGGGCCCTGGGATTTCACGTCCGGCAGCCCATGGAGAGTCACCTTTGCTGCGGCTCGGCCGGCACCTACTCCGTGCTGCAGCCCGAGCTCGCGAACTCGCTCCGCGACCGCAAGCTCGCCTGCATCGATGCCCTGGAGCCCGAGTGCATCGTCTCGGCGAATATCGGCTGCATCCAGCATCTGGCGAGCGGGACGGCGACGCCGGTGAAGCATTGGATCGAAGTGCTGGACGAGGCGCTCGAGGGGTAACGCGCTTGCCCCTGCGCCGGCCGCTCATAATGCCCGGCGGCGCGCTACTGTTTGGCGCTCTCGAGGAATCCATTCACCACGGCGGCGACACCCTCGGGATCCTCCCAGAACGGGTTGTGTCCGAGCCCGTCGAAGACCTTCACCTCCGCGGCGGGAAGCGCCTGGATCAGCGTTTTGCGCATCGGCTCCTCCATGATCGGGTCCTTGCTGCCCCAGATGAGGAGCGTCGGCGCCTTGAGCTTGGGCAATGTGCTCTGCAGGTCGCCATACGAGTCGCTCGGCAGCCCCTGATCCAGGACGGCGAGCCAGACGCGAAGCGGTATCCCTGCGGCGTCCTTGCGTTGACGGCGGATGAAATCGGGGTCGACCGGCGTCGGCGAATCCCACCAGGCGATCATGAAGGGGGAATCGGGCTCGATCGGCTCCTTGAGCTTGCGAATCTCGGCGGCGAAATCGAATTTCGGGGGCGCCATGCCCGGCGGCCGGCCGCCGGTGGAGGAAATCAGCACCACGCGGCGGGTCTTTTCGGGCCAGAACTCGGCAAAGGTCTGCGCAATGATGCTGCCCAGGGAATGACCGACGACGTCCGCTCGCCGAATGCCGAGCGAGTCGAGGAGCAGCTTGATGTCGTACGCGAAGTCGAGCCGGGTGTAACAACATTCCGGCTTGCTCGATTGACCATGTCCGCGGATGTCGACGAGGATCAATCGAAAACGCTTCGACAAATAGGGCATCAGGGGTACCCAGTCGCGCGCGCTGTCGGTGTACCCGTGGATCAACACGACGGGCGCCCCGGAGGGACTTCCCGTGTCGATATAGGCGAGCGTCTCGCCGTCCGATAGCACCGCCTTTTTCTTCATCGCATCGAAGGCGTTCAGATCGACCTTCAAAGGGGGAGGCGCCGGGGCGGCGACGGCGCGGGTGGGCCCGGCGCTCACGGACCGGGCGTTCACGGGTCCGGCACTCACGGGTCCGGCACTCACGGGCCCGAGCAGCGCGATTGCCCACCACCCCAGAATCGTCTGCCGCGAGCGATGTTGCGCGGCGCCAATGGAATGACTCATGCGGCGAGCTTAACGGAAACGGGCGCGGCGCTGTATAAGCTAATATCGATTACTGATTGGGCATCGCCGACAGGCCTCCTTAGGCTCGTCCCAAGAACAAGGAGATAACGACATGACTCAGTCCCAAGACCGCGCCCACTGGCGCTTCGATACCGTCGCGGTGCATGGCGGCTACTCCCCTGAGCCGACGACCAAGTCGGTCGCCGTGCCTTTGTATCAAACCGTCGCGTATGCCTTCGACAACGCGCAGCACGGGGCCGACCTATTCGATCTCAAGGTGCCAGGCAATATCTACACCCGGATCATGAATCCGACCCAGGACGTGCTCGAACAGCGCCTGGCCGCGCTCGAGGGAGGCATCGCCGCCCTGGCGCTCGCCTCCGGCCAAGCGGCCACGACCTATGCGATCCAGACCATCGCCGAGGTGGGCGACAATGTCGTCTCCTCGAGCGCCCTGTACGGAGGGACGTACAACCTGTTCGCTCACACGCTGCCTCAATACGGGATCGAGACGCGCTTCGCCGACTACCGCAGACCCGAATCCTTCGAACCGCTCATCGACGACAAGACCAAGGCGCTGTTCGTCGAGTCGCTGGGTAATCCGCAGTGCAATGTCACCGACATCGCGCGCATCGCGGACATCGCTCACCGCCACGGCGTCCCGTTGATCGTCGACAACACCATCCCAACGCCCTATCTGTGCCGGCCCATTGAACACGGTGCCGACATCGTAGTGCATTCCCTGACCAAGTATCTGGGAGGACACGGCACCAGCGTCGGCGGGGCGATCGTCGACTCCGGCAAGTTTCCCTGGGCCGAGCACAAGCGCCGCTTCCGGCGGCTGAACGAGCCGGATGTGAGTTATCACGGCGTGGTGTACACCGAGGCGCTCGGTCCCGCCGCCTACATCGGGCGCGCGAGGGTCGTGCCGCTTCGCAATACCGGCGCCGCGATCTCTCCCTTCAATGCCTTCTTGATTCTCCAGGGTATTCAAACGCTGTCGTTACGAATGGACCGCATCAGCGAGAGCGCGCTGAAAATCGCTCGATACCTCGGGAAACACGATAAGGTTGCCTGGACCACCTACGCGGGACTCGAGGATCATCCCGACCATGCGCTGGTGCGCAAATATCTGTCGGGGAAGGCCTCCGGCGTATTGACGTTCGGACTCAAGGGTCCGGCGGGACAGGGGCGCGAACGCGGGGCCCGCTTTCTGGATGCGCTGCAATTGTTCACGAGACTGGTGAACATCGGCGACGTACGCTCGCTCGCCACCCATCCTGCCTCCACCACTCATCGCCAGCTGTCGCCGGGCGAGCTCGAAGAGGCGGGTGTTTCCGAGGACATGGTTCGTCTATCCGTCGGAATCGAGGACCTGAAGGATCTGCTCGTCGATTTGGAGCACGCGCTCGAGGCGGTGTGAGGGTCTCTCGGGTCGCGTTGTGGGATTGAAATAATTTTCATGGAGCATTTTTTGGTTTCGGCACTACAATCGGTCGAGCGAGTCCAATCCTCGACATCCTCCGGAGCTGTTATGACCACGAGCGACAAGAGACCGAGAAGGACGACCAAAACCGCAAAGACTGCGAAGGCCTCGGATACGGCGGGCGCGTCCGATAGCCCGGCAATGTCCGACACCGCAAAGACGGCTGATGCCGCAAAGACGGCTGATGCCGTGAAGGCGGCTGATGCCGCGAAGGCGGCGAATGCCGCGAAGATGGCGCGGCCCGCG
>DASYAC010000029.1:0-3049 GCA_036501585.1 Steroidobacteraceae bacterium | reverse complement strand
ATATCGGACCGCCCCTCCGGTGGGAAGGGCGACAGATAGGAAAGCCGGCATAATCTCTAGGCGAGCCGGACTTAAACGTCAGAGCGCCTCGACGCCCTCCACGGCGGAGCGCCGCACGTCTCTCGGCCGTACGCCGAAATGACGGCGAAACGCGGTCGCGAACGATGTCTGGTGCCCGTAGCCCACGGCCTCCGCCACGCGCGCCACCGGCTGGCGCTGATCGCGAATCAGCGCGAGCGCGTGCTGCATACGGCACCTCAGCGAGAACTCGAACACCGTCTCGCCGAAGATCACCCGGAAGCCGCGCTTCAGACTGGTCTCGTTCAAGCCGACCCGCCGGGCAACCGAGCGGGTGGTCGGCACGGGCGCCATTTGCTTGAGCAGCAGATCGCGCGCAGCGTGCAGGCAGCGCAGCTCACGCTCGCTGTATTGATCGCTCGGGCGATTGTTGAACGAGGCGAAGCTCGAGACTGCGACGCACAAGAGCTCCAGGGCTACGGCTTCGGTGTACAAGAGACCGAGGGAGCCGGCGTAGGGATTGTTCACGAGCTTGGTGGCGAGCTCGAGCATCGGGGCATCCAGCGACAGCTGGCAGTAGGCAAGCTTGCCGGGATTGTCCGAGATGAACGATTGCAGCTGGGGCGACACCTCGCCGAGGGAGCCGCACACATGATCGATGAGGAACTGTGGTGACAAAGTGATCGCAACCCAGCGCTCGCTGGCGTTCGGCGGCATCCACTCCTCGAAATCGACACCCTTGGGCTGGTGAAAGACGAGAAGGCTCGGACGGTTGATGCGCAGCGGCTCGGGCCGCGTGAAGCCGAGGCTCAGGTCGCCCGCGAGCGTGAAGAAGAACTGGATCATGCCCTCGCCCGGAACCACTTCCTCGCGCAGATCCTTGTAGGCGAGGTCCGCGATGACGACGTACACGTCCCGGTCGATCTGCGCGAATCGCCAGTGGCCCTCGCCCTCGTCGGGCGGGAGATTGAGGCGCGCGCCCAGAAGATTGCGGCGCGGATGCTTGTCGACACACTCCCCCGAGGCGACCTTCTCGAGATTTTCGAAGGCATCGACCAGCGTGCGCCCGCGTCCGGCCATCAGCGTGCGAAACAGGCCCTTGTGGCGCAGGGCCTCGCGGCGATAGTCATACTCGTGCTTGACGACCGATACTGCTGCATTCACTAGTCATCCCCTCCGGTGATCCCCATCGGCGCCGCCTCGGCGTGGCCCCGCAAGCGCCTGCCATCGGTTCAGTATGCAATAAGCATGCAACGTTCCGACAGGCCGGCATCGATCCAGCCGACTGCCTGAACGGCCGGTCAGCGGACTCGAGGAGCGGCCGGCTGCAACAAGACGGTGCGCCGGCCGGTGAGGGGGATGAGCGAAATGAGTGCAAGGAGGATGCCGCCGATGCCCGGGGCTTGCACGGCAAGAAAGCCGTACCGGACCGCGAGCTCGCCGGCCACATAGCGCTTGATCGTGAAGCCGGCATACCAGGCAGCGGACATCGCGACGGTGGGCGTCACTTGAATACGATTCGCGGCAGATAGCAGGACACGACCCAGTTCGGCCGATCGACGATCTCGCTGATGCGCAGGTCCGCGCAGACGCTGCAGAGCATGTAGGCATGCTCCGCACTCAGGCTGCGGGTCTTGCCGAGCAGGTCGATCATGCCGCGGACGGCATTCTTCGCCGCCTCCATCAGATCGGGGCCGATGCCGGTCGCGACCTCGTAACCCTCGCCATCGAGATGCCGGCTGACCGGTCCCCGGGTCGTGAAGCGCGGATAGCGCAGATTGCCGCCCTTGATGAGATCGAGCTTGACGCGCACGCTCATCGGCGACTCGATGGCTGTACCGCAAACCTCACCGTCGCCCTGCGCGACGTGCGGATCGCCGATCGAGTACAGCGCGCCCTTCACCTTGATCGGCAGGTACAGCTCCACGCCTTCGCTCAGGTCGCGGATATCCATGTTCCCGCCGGTGGCGTACGGCGGGATGGTGCTGAAGGCGCCGGCCTCGGCGGGAGCGACTCCCGTCGTTCCGCAGAAGGGCTTCACCGGCACCCGGGCGAAGGAGCCGAAGGCGGCGGCGGAAGAGAAGCTCTTCTCGTAGGACCAGATGTGCAACGCGGGCTTCGGGAAGTCCTCCGCCAGCAGCCCGAAATCGCGGATGATACCCGTCCAGGCCCAGCCCGACGGCTCGAAGCCGACGATCGTCACCTTGAGCGTGTCACCCGGCTCAGCGCCGTCCACGTAGACCGGTCCGGCGATGGGATTGACGCGGCCGAAATCCAACGTCTCGAGTGCCTTCACCGTCGACTGCGGCCCGATCTGCCCCATCATGGCGTCGATGTCGCGGAAGTCCACCGTGTCGCCGGGTGCGATGGTGACGGCCGGCGCGCGCGAATGGTCCCAGCTCAAGTGCTGGTCATGCCGATGAATGGTGTAGGCCTTGCCCAGGGGTTCCTTGGTATCTTTCATACGCTACGCCTCGATGCCTTCGCTCGCCATGATCTCACGGATCTTGCCGCTCACCATCTCCGGCTTGTGAACCTCGCAGGAGACATGGCCCAGGCCCTGCAACAGATGGAAATGACCGTTGCCGGCCAGCGCCGCCGCGCGCCGGCCCATGGGCGCCGGGCACTGGCAATCTTCGGAGAAGCCGATGACGTGGATCGGCACCCGGCAGGCGGGGAGCCGGTCGACCACATTGAAGTCGATGCACGCCTGCCACTGCGCGATCAGCATCTCGCCGTCACGCTCGCCGTAATTGCCGCCGACGCGTCGCTTGATCTCCTCCCACAGCACGTCGTTGCCGAGCACCTCCGACGGATAGGAGAACGCGGCGTAATGGGTGACTGCGAAGTCCGGCGGCAGCGTTCCGCCGGCGCGCCGATAATTCACCTCGGCGATCATCCAGTCGCGGCTGAATCCGGTCGCGACCGCGGCCGTGCCCATGGGAATCGCGAGCCGCACCAGCTCCGGATAGTCGATCGCCATCTGCAGGGTTATGAGCGACCCCATCGACAGGCCGATCATGATCACCGG
>DASYAC010000028.1:0-4076 GCA_036501585.1 Steroidobacteraceae bacterium | reverse complement strand
GTGTATTCGGTGGGGGCCTCGCTCGGATCGATGATGGGATCGAGCGCGGGCTATGCGAGCGACGCCTGGGGCTGGCGAGCGGCATTCTTTGTGCTCGGCGTCCCCGGAGTGCTGGTCGCGCTGCTCGTCGCCGCCACCATCCGCGAGCCCGAGCGCGGCCGGCTCGACGCCTCGCCCGCACCCACGACGCCCGCACCCACGACGCCCACAGCCGCGGGGCCCACAGCCGCGGCACCCGCCGGGGCGACCTTGAGGGACACGCTTCGGTTCGCGCGCGTTCAGCCGGCACTCCTGCATACCTGGCTCGGCGCCGCGGTCTACACGCTCTGGTCCTGGGGCTTGATGTGGTGGACGCCCTCGTTTCTGGTGAGATCGCATCACATGACCTTGGGCGACGCGGGCGGGGCCCTGTCGCTCATGCATGGGATCGGCGGAACGGCGGTGCTCTTGATCACCATGCTATTGATGGGCCCGCTCGGCAAACGCGATCCCCGGCTCGTGCCGTGGTTCGTGGCTGCGAGCATCGTGATCGGCACCATTCCTTCCATCCTCGCCTACAGCGTCCCGTCCCCGCACACCGCAATCCTCATGTTGTGGATTTTCATCCCGCTGTCCTATGCGCCCTTCGGTCCGACGTTCGCGCTGCTGCAGAATCTCGTGCCGGCGTCCATGCGCGCGCAGGCGGTCGCCGTGATGCTGTTTTGCGCCAACATCGCGAATCTGGTCATTGCTCCGCAGCTCGTGGGCTTCGCGAGCGATCTGTTGCGGCCGCTGTACGGCGCGGAGTCGCTGCGCCACGTGCTGGTGCCGATGGCGTTCGTCGGCTTCTGGGCGGCGTGGCATTACTGGCGGTGCGCGAAGCATTTGCGCTGAGGCGGCGCCGCGAACGGCTCGGCCGTCGGACGGCTCGCTGTTTGGGTGCCTCGCTGTTTGGGTGCCTCGCTCCTTGGCCATCTCGCTCCTGTTCCCTCACTTCTTTCTCTGTATTCCTCAGCCTGCGGCGCTCACGCCCCCGATAATTCATGCATGAAGACTCATGCCCGGGTGGCCGTCATCGGCGGAGGCGTCGTCGGCGCCAGCGTTCTCTACCATCTCACCAAGCTCGGCTGGCGCGACGTGGTGCTGCTCGAGCGTTCGGAGCTCACCGCGGGCTCGACCTGGCACGCCGCGGGGGGCGTGCATACCTTGAACGGCGATTCCAACGTCGCCGCGCTTCAGGCATATACCATCGATCTTTACCGGGAAATCGAGCGGATCTCCGGGGTTTCCTGCGGGCTGCATCGCACCGGCTGCATCTATCTGGCGGTGACCGAGAACGAGGCGGAGTTCTTCAAGTCCGAGGACGCCAAGGCGCGGCATCTGAACGTCGGCCTGCACTTCATCGATTTCGACGAGGTGCGCGAGCGCAATCCGCTCATCGACACCTCTCACTATCGTTCTGCCATGTTCGACCCGAATGACGGACACGTCGATCCGAGCGGCGTGACGAACGCCTACGCCAAGGCGGCGCGCAATGCGGGCGCGGAAATCCATCGTCATACGCCGGTCACGGCGGTGCGCCGGCTGCCCTCCGGCGAGTGGGAGCTCGTGACACCCGGGGGCACGCTGCGCGCGGAATACATCGTCAATGCCGCGGGACTGTGGGCGCGCGAGGTGGGGCGACTCATCGGGGTGGAGCTTCCCGTGATTCCCATGGAACACCAGTACCTGGTCACCAATGACATTCCTCAGCTCGCGGCGCTCGGCCAGGAGATTCCGGCTGCCGTCGATTTCGACGGCGCCGTGTATCTGCGCCAGGAGGGCCAGGGGCTCTTGGTCGGCACCTACGAGCAGGACTGCCGCCATTGGGCGGTCGATGGAACTCCTCCCGATTTCGGCATCGAGCTTCTGCCGCCGGACGTCGATCGGATCGTCGGCCCGCTCGACAAGATGATGGAGCGGATGCCCGTCATGAAGGGCGCCGGCGTCAAGCGCATCGTGAACGGCGGCATGGTCTTTTCACCCGACGGCAATCCGATCATCGGTCCGTTACCCGGCCGCGACAAGGCCTTCGTTGCGGCCGGCTGCATGGCGGGCTTCTCGCAAGGCGGGGGCATCGGTCTCGCGGTCGCCCGCTGGATCGTCGATGGCGAGCCCGGGATGGACGTGTTCGCCATGGATGTGAGCCGCTTCGGCGATTTCGCCAATGCGGCCTATGTGCGCAGCAAGACGCGGGAGAACTATCAGCGCCGATTCATTCTGCCCTGCTGGAACGAGGAGCTCCCGGCGGCGCGTCCCCTGCGTACCTCTCCCATCTATGATCGGCTCGCCGATGCGGGCGCGGTCTTCGGGGTGTCCGCCGCTCACGAGATTCCTCTCTGGTTTGCCGGCTCGCGCGCGGCGGCTCACGAAACGCCGTCCTTCTACCGTTCGTCGGCGTTCGGGCCGGTGGCCGCGGAATGCCGGGCCGTGCGCGAGGCCGTCGGGCTCTGGGAGACTTCCTCGTACTGCAAGCTCGAGATCGCGGGTCCCGGTGCGGCGGCGTGGCTCGACGGCATTCTCGCGAATCGCTTGCCGAGCGAGAGCGGGCGCATCGCCTTGAGTCCGATGTTGACGCCCCACGGGCGACTCCTCGGAGACCTCACGGTGGCGCGAATCGAGCCGGACCGGTTCCTGCTGTTCGGTTCCCCCAGCGCCGAGAGCCTGTACCTGCGCTGGTTGAGGCAGCGCTCGCCGCCGGCCGCCGAGGTCTCGATCCGCAGCCGCACGCGCGAACTGTGCGGACTCAGCGTCACCGGACCACGCGCACGCGAACTGCTCGCACAAGTGACGACCGGCGATGTGTCCGGCGCGGGATTGCCGTTCCTCTCTTCGCGCAGCCTCACGGTGGGTCTCGCGAACACGCTGGTGCTGCGCCTGTCGTTCACCGGCGAGCTCGGCTATGAAATCTACATGGCGCCCGACGAACAGCGGCATGTGTTCGAGACTCTGTGCGAGGCGGGAGCCGCGCTCGGTTTGCGCCACTTCGGCCTGCGCGCGCTCAACGCGCTGCGGCTCGAGAAGGGCTATGGTGTGTGGGGACGCGAATATTCTGCGGATGCCACGGCCGACGAGGCCGGCCTCTCCCGATTCGTCCGAACCGACAAGGGAGATTTCCTCGGACGCGAGGCGGTGATCGAGGAGCGCAACCGTCCGCCCCAACGGCGGCTGACGCTCCTCGCGATCGACTCTGCCGACCCCGATCCGGTGGGCGGCGAGCCGGTGTATGTGAACGGGGCGCCGGTCGCGAGATTGACGTCCGCGGCTTTCGCGCCGGGTGTCGGTCAGGCGCTCGGCTTTGCCTACCTGCCGGCCGGGCTCGAGCCGCGCGCGGACATTCTCGTGCAGGTGTTGTCGCAGCGGCTGCCGGCGCGCGTGTTGACCGAGGCTCCTTATGATCCGCTCGGCGCGAAGTTGAGAGGCTGATGAAACGAACCGGGGAGAGTGCCATGCAAGACGAAGAACCCATCGATCGGATGAAACGCCGGGAGCTCCTGCTCGGCATGAACGCGGCGCTCGTCGTGCTCGGCGCCGGCTCGGGCGTGACGGCGCTTGCACGAACCGCCGCGCCGTCCGCCGGCCCGGCCGCCGCGAAGGGGCCGCACGTCGTGCGCGAGATCGAGAATACCTGGATCGTCATGCCCGACGGCGTCAAGCTCGCGGCGCGGCTCTGGGTGCCGGTTGGGGCCGAGCGGCATCCCGTGCCCGCCATCTTCAATTACTGTCCGTACTTCGCCCGCCTCTTCACCCGACCCGACGACGATGCGCGCTTTCCCTATTACGCCAGCCATGGCTACGCCTGCGTCCGAGTGGATATCCGAGGCTCGGGCGACTCCGAGGGTCTGCCGATGGACGAGTACGTCCAGCAGGAACAGGACGACGGCGTCGAGATCATCCGATGGATCGCCTCGCAGCCTTGGTGCAGCGGGTCGGTCGGCATGGAGGGAATCTCCTGGAGCGGATTCAACTCGCTGCAAGTCGCGGCGCGCCGGCCGCCGGCCCTCAAGGCCATCATCACGCATTGCTCGACGGACGACCGCTACGCCGACGATGCGCAT
>DASYAC010000027.1:0-3754 GCA_036501585.1 Steroidobacteraceae bacterium | reverse complement strand
CGCCACGCGCTCCGGATCGACGTCAGGCGTGATGCCGTGCCCCAGATTGAAGACGTGGCCAGGTCCCGCCCCGAAGCTTCGAAGCACGTGTAAAGTCTCGGCGCGCACGGTATGCGCCGGCGCGAACAGGGCGGACGGATCAAGATTGCCCTGCAGCGCCACTCGGTCCCCGACCGCGCGCCGCGCCTCCCCGAGCCCCGTGGTCCAGTCGACGCCGACGGCATCGCAGCCGATGCCCGCAATCTCGGTCAGCCATGCGCCTGCGCCCTTGGTGAAGACGATGTTCGGTACGCGGCGGCCGTCGGCTTCCCGCGTGAGACCGGCGACGATCTTCGCCATGTAGTGCAGGGAAAACTCGCGGTACTGCCCGGGGGTCAGTATGCCCCCCCAGGTGTCGAACAGCATGACGGCCTGGGCTCCGGCCGCGATTTGCGCATTCAAGTAAAGAACCGTGGCCTCGGCGAGGAGCGCGAGCAGCCGATGGAGCTCGGCGGGGGCCTCGTACATCATGCGTTTGACGATCGCGAAGCTTTTGCTGCCGCCGCCCTCGATCATGTAGGTGCCGACCGTCCAGGGACTACCGGCGAATCCGATCAGCGGAACCCGGCCGGCGAGCTCGCGCCGGACCAGCGCCACCGCGTCGATCACGTAGCGGAGCTCGCGCGCAGGGTCCGGCACCCCGAGCTTGTCGATATCGGCGGCCGATCGGACCGGCCGCGCGAATTTCGGGCCCTCGCCGGCCTCGAAATCCAGACCCAGATTCATCGCGTGGGGGATGGTCAGGATATCCGAGAACAAAATGGCGGCATCGAGCGGATACCGATCGAGCGGCTGCAAGGTGACTTCGCAGGCGATGTCCGGGTTGGTGCACATTGCCAGGAAATTACCGGCCCGCGCGCGCGTGGCGCGATATTCAGGCAGGTACCGCCCGGCTTGGCGCATGAGCCAGACGGGCCTGCGGGGCGTCGGTTGACGGAGCAGGGCCCTGAGCAGCAAATCGTTGGCGAGCGCGGCGGTCATATCCTGGCGATCACGGTCATGTCTCGGCGGTCATGGGCTAGGTCTCGGCGGTCATGGGTCAGGTCCGCTCGCCGGGGTCGAACAGGCGCCGGTGCTCCAGAATGGCGTAACGATCCGTCATTCCGGCGATGTAATCCGCCACGGCCCGCGCACGGCCCGCCGCACCCTGGTCCGCCTCCAGCCGCTCCGCGGTCGAGCTATGCTCTTCCGGCATGAGGCGCGGATCCGCCAGGAAGGCGTCGAACAGCGCCGTCATCACGCGCCTGGCCTTCGAGGTCATGCGCTGCACCTTGTAGTGCTTGTACACGTGCTCGCGCAAGAACGTCTTGAGTCCGTGATTGAGTTCGCGCGTCTCGTCGCTGAAGCCGATCAGGGGGGACGATTGCGATCTCACCTCGGCCGCCGACGCCACGCCCGCGGCGGCGAGACGCGAGGCGGAGGTATCGATCAGATCGGTCACCAGCCGGTTGATCATGCGGCGAAGGATTTCGTACACCAGCTTGCGGCCCGTGAGCGTCGGATATTTCCCGAGGACCTCGGTGTGATAGACGGCGAACAGCGGGATGTCGAGCAGCTGGTCGACGCTGATGAGGCCCGCTCGGATCCCGTCGTCCACGTCGTGATTGTTGTAAGCGATCTCATCGGCGAAGTTCGCGAGCTGCGCCTCGAGTCCGGGCTGCAGACGCCGGATGAAACGCTCGCCCACGTCGCCCAGCCGGACGGCGTGGCCGTACGAACAGTGCTTCAGAATCCCTTCGCGGCATTCGAAAGTGAGGTTCAATCCATCGAACTCCGCATAATGCTCCTCGAGCACGTCGACCACGCGCAGCGACTGCAGGTTGTGCTCGAATCCGCCGAATTCGCGCATGCAGGCGTTGAGCGCGTCCTGGCCAGCGTGTCCGAACGGGGTATGTCCCAGATCGTGAGCGAGACAGATGGCTTCGGACAGCACTTCGTTCAACCGAAGGGCCCGGGCGATGGTCCGGGCGATCTGCGCGACTTCCAGCGAATGGGTCAGCCGTGTCCGGTACAGATCGCCCTCGTGATTGACGAACACCTGAGTCTTGTACACCAGCCGGCGGAACGCGGTGGAATGCACGATGCGGTCGCGGTCGCGCTGATACTCCGAGCGGTAGGGCGGCGTCGGCTCGGGGTGGCGCCGGCCGCGCGAGTCCTCTTCGTGCGCCGCATAATCCGCCAGGGCGCATGAAGGCGCCGCGCGGGCGCTCATGCGAGATGCTCGCGCAGCGTCGTTTCCAGCGTGCGCTCCGGGTATTTGGACACGACGATGCCGGAGCCCAGCCGTTCGAGCAGCACCAGGCGCACTTTGCCCGCCAACACCTTCTTGTCCATCCGCATGAGCTCGAGGGCGCGCGCCGCGCCCACCTTCGGCGCCTCCGTGGGGAGGCCTGCACGCCGCAACAGGCCGTCGACGCGCTCCGTCGCGGCCGCATCGATCAGACCCAGCTCGCGCGAGAAATCCGCCGCCATCACCATGCCGAGCGCGACCGCCTCGCCATGGAGGTATCGCTCGAAACCGGTGGCTGCCTCGATGGCATGGCCGAAGGTATGGCCGAAATTAAGGATCGCGCGCCGCCCATGCTCCCGCTCGTCCTCGCCGACGATGACGGCCTTGATCTCGCAGGAACGCGCGACCGCGTACGTGAGCGCCTCCACATCTCGTCCGAGGAGCTTCTCCATGTTCGAATCCAGCCAGCCGAGAAACTCGAAGTCGGCGATGCAGCCGTATTTGATCACCTCCGCGAGTCCCGCAGAGAGTTCCCGGTCCGGCAACGTCGACAGGGTATCGGTGTCCGCGATCACCGCCAGGGGTTGGTGGAAGGCGCCGATGAGATTCTTGCCGCCGGTGTGGTTCACTCCGGTCTTGCCGCCCACCGAAGAGTCCACCTGGGCCAGGAGGGTGGTCGGAATCTGGACATAGCCGATGCCCCGCTGGTAACAGGCGGCCGCGAAGCCCGCGATATCGCCGACCACGCCCCCGCCAAGCGCCAGCACGATGCCGTCGCGATTCAACTTCTTGCCGACGAGCTCGTCGAATACCCAGCCGGCGGTCTGGAGCGTCTTGTGCTGTTCGCCGTCCGGGAGAATGCATTCGGAGATGTTTCTCCCGCCGAGCCCCTCGCGCAGCCGCTGAAGGTACAGCCGCGCCACCGTGGTGTTGGTCACGACCATCACATCGCGTGCCGGAGCCTGGGACTCGATGAGCGCCCGATCGGCGAGCAACCCCGAACCGATCGTGATGAGATATTGCGAGTGCCCGACGTCGACCTTGAGTGTTCGCACGCCCCGGATTATACGTTCGATCGCGGCCTGTCAGGGGCTCTGTGCGCGCTCGAGCTCCCGATGGATCTCTTCGGCGACCAGCTGCACCCGCCGGCCGTCGGTCGAAACCGTCAAGTCCGCGATTTCCGCATAGAGCGCCGCCCGCTGGTGCATCAGCTCCCCGAGCTTCAACCTGGGGTCCGTATCGTTCAAGAGCGGCCGATGACGCCCATGGCGCGTACGCTCCATCTGCTGGGCGACGGAGGTCTCCAGGTAGACGACGGTGCCCCGATCGGCCAGCAGACGCCGATTCTCGGCGAGGATGACCGCTCCGCCGCCGGTGGCGACGACGACGCCGTGGAGCGCCGTCAGCCGATCGATCGACTCCTGTTCCCGCTGCCTGAACCCCGCCTCGCCTTCCTTCTCGAAAATGAAGGCGATGTCGACCCCC
>DASYAC010000026.1:0-24782 GCA_036501585.1 Steroidobacteraceae bacterium | reverse complement strand
CGAGGATCGGTAGCGGTCGAAATCGCAAAGGCAATGGCGGAGCAGGCCCGTACAGCGGGCGGGCGCGGCCCTGGGCTCGGGATGCCTGCCGCTGTGATACCTACGCTGCGATGCCTACCACTGCCTTGACAATGACTGCCTAGGCAGGTAGATTGGCCTTCGAGGTGACATGATTGAGCTCAGAAGCCCAGATTTACGATCTCGAGACCTATCAGCCTTCAAATTGCGTTGGGCAATTGATGTACCGGGTTCGCGCCGCCCACATGAATGCGTTGGACGAAGCGATTGCCCGAGACCCTGATTTAGCGGCGCTCGGTATCAGCGCGTGCCAGTACGTGGTCATCAGCGTGCTCGCCAAGCGGGGCGTGGATTCCGCGACCGAGTTGTGCAAGGACCTCTCGTACGACGCCGGTGCAATGACCCGCATGGCCGACCGGTTGGAGGCGAAGGGCTTGATCAGCCGGCGTCGCTGCCCGGAAGACCGGCGTTTGGTGAAACTGGAGCTGACCGAGGCGGGGCTTGCTGCGCTGCCGAAACTGCGGGAATGCTCGGTGCGGGTGCTCAATCACTTCATGCGAGGCTTCAGTCAGGCGGAGGCGCGTCAGCTGGAGGGCTATTTGGTCCGTATGTTGCAGAACGCCTGAGTTTTTTTGTGTCAATCCTTGCCTAGGCATACACAGCTGAGGCAATGATTAGTAGGAATAAAGATATGAGCCATATGAATCTTTTGTTACAGCGTTCGCGACTGGCGCTACTGGAATTCGGGCCCTCGATGGCTTTGATGACATTGCCGGGCGGCTACCTCATCGCTTTGACCGATTGGATCCATCGCCGCCGGTCTCCCGGCGCGAGCTCGGCGCAAATCGCGAGCTCGACACAAATGAAGTCCCAGACCCTCCCGACAGCCGGGGCTGCCAAGGGATAGGGCGGTGCGCGTCCCCGAAGCGATCCGGGTCTTCGCGCTGCTTGCGTGCACGATGAGTCTCATGACGCTCGGCGGATGCGCTTCCGTCGCCCTCAGGGCATCATCCGCCCCGGCTGCCGAGGAACCGGGCGACTCGCCGCAGACCGTCCGGACCCTGCAAGCCGATCGGCGATTCGTGGAAGTCCCCCTGTCGAGCGTCGCACAGCGGCTTCATGCGCGGCGGCCAGCCGAGCCCGTCAGCATCCTGGCGCTGTCCGGCGGGGGCGCGGATGGCGCGTTCGGTGCCGGCGCTCTTGTCGGACTCGCACACTCGGGGACGCTGCCTCGATTTGCCGTCGTCACCGGAGTGAGCGCCGGCGCGTTGATCGCTCCGTACGCTTTTCTCGGACCCGATTGGGATGATCAGCTCACCGACGCCTATACGAGCGGGCGCGCCGAGCACCTTCTTCAGCCCCGCGCGCTTGGCGCGCTTTTCGGCTCGAGTGTCTACAGCGGCTCACCGCTCGCGCAGCTGGTCGATCATTACCTCACCGACGCGCTGATGAAAGCCGTTGCACGGGAGGCGGCCGCCGGCCGCCTGCTTCTGGTCGCGACCACGAACGTCGATACCGGCGAAACGGTGGTCTGGGACCTGGGATCCATCGCCCTGAACGGCGGCTCGGAAGCAAAAGCCGAATTTCGCGACGTCCTGGTCGCATCGGCCAGCGTCCCGGGCATGTTTCCCCCGGTCATCATACGGGTTCCGGAACACGGAGCGTCCTACGAGGAGGCTCACGTCGACGGCACCGCGACCGTTCCGTTCCTGGCTCCCGCCGCGTTCACTTCACGGCCCGCGACGGCGGTTTACGTCCTCGTCGACGGACGCCTGAGCGAACAGCCTCGCTCGGTGCCGCTGCGCTTCCGGTCGATCCTGTCGCGGAGCATCTCGACGGGACTCACCCACATGGTGAGGACCGAGCTCGAATTGACCGCGGCCACCACCCAGCTCAACGGAGCGGGCCTCGAATACTCCGCGATTCCGGTGGCTTATCCGGACCTGGCCGCCTTCGACTTCAGTCCCTCGGGCATGCGGTCGTTGTTTCACTACGGCTACCAATGCGCTCGAGCGGGCCGCCTGTGGATCAGGCAGCACGCGCTCGAAGACGGGGGAAATCAGGATGGCTCGGTTGCGAGCCAAGGCGTTCAATGTCCGGCGGACGATGAATTCATCGTCCGCTTCGCGGAGCGCTGAGTTTTCTGAAGGAGTGCTCACATGGTTGATAGTCGTACAGATACACCCGCATCGCTGCCCGTCGCGAACTACAGTTCGGCGATCGCCAAGGCCGTGGACTGGTTGGGGGATCGCTACCTGCTGGCGCGGCCCATCAACGCCGGCCGCAAGCGTCAGGCGCCGTCCCCGCCGCCCACCCGGACGCTCAACGCTCAGTGAGCGGCCGCTGTCGGAATTGATCCGTCTCGTTCGTCGTAGCTCCATACCACCCAGGAGCGCGTCCATGAAAGTCATGATACTGGTCAAAGCCACGGCCTCCAG
Source organism: Steroidobacteraceae bacterium (assembly GCA_036501585.1). GTDB lineage: Bacteria > Pseudomonadota > Gammaproteobacteria > Steroidobacterales > Steroidobacteraceae > Bog-1198. The sequence continues at coordinate 22,326 of DASYAC010000026.1, read as the reverse complement.
CGAGGCGGGAGTCCTGCCGAGCGCTGAGCTCCTGGCTGCTATGGGCCGCTTCAACGAAGAGCTCGTCAAAGCGGGCATCCTGCTCGCGGCGGAAGGACTCAAGCCCAGCGCGCAGGGCCGGCGGGTGCGATTCTCCGGGGCCCAACGCTCCGTGATCGACGGACCGTTTACCGAAACCAAGGAGCTCATCGCCGGTTTCTGGCTGTGGCAGGTCAAATCCATCGATGAGGCCGTCGAGTGGGTGAAGCGCTGCCCGTGTCCGATGCCCGAGGATTCGGTGATCGAGATACGTCCGGTCTTTGCACCGGAGGATTTTGGCGACGTGAGCCCGTCGGGATCGTTTCGTTCATAATTCGAGGCCATCGAGTATGGAGGAGGTCGCGATGGCATATGCGTTGTTGATTCTGGAGCCGCCCGGGCAGCGAAAATCCCGCACCGAAGCGGAGGGGCACGATCGGTACGATCAGATGCTGCGCTTCAGCGAGGAGCTGCAAGGACAGGGCCTGTTGACGCTCGCTCACTCCCTCAAATCGGACGGGGAGGGGGTGCGAGTCACGGTGAGGGATGCGCGATCGAGCCTGGTCGATGGTCCATTTGCCGAGTCCAAGGAGATGATCGGCGGCTTTTTGCTTCTGACCTGCGCGGACCGCGCGCAGGCGGTCGCCATCGCCCAGGCATGTCCCGCGGCGCGGTGGGCGACGGTGGAAGTGCGCGAGCTCGGTCCGTGCTTTTCGTGACCCGCCGGCGATGCGGTCATGGCTGAGTCCGCGGTCCGCCTGATCGAAGCGGTGTGGCGTATGGAATCGGGCAAGATCATCGCGAAGCTGGCACGGATGCTCGGTAACGTGGGGCGCGCGGAGGAAATTGCGCAGGATGCGCTGGTAAGCGCACTCGAGCAGTGGCCTCGGAGCGGGCCGCCGGACAACCCCGGTGGTTGGCTCATGGCGACGGCGAAAAATCGTGCGCTCGATGAATTGCGGCACCGAAAGCTCGTGGAGCGAAACCAGCAGGCCGTCGCCAACGAGGCGCCGCTCATGGGCACGATGGGACCGGACCCCGAGGATGCGGCGGACGACGACATCCCCGATGACTTCCTGCGTCTTACATTCATCGCCTGCCACCCGGTGCTATCCACCGAAGCGCGAACCGCCCTGACCCTGCGGCTGCTCGCCGGCCTCAGCACCGCGGAGATCGCGCGCGCCTTTCTGGTCCCCGAGACCACGATCGGACAGCGGATTCTGCGCGCCAAGCGCACGCTGGCGGAGGCGCACATCCCGTTCGAGGTTCCGCCGGCCGAGGAGCGGGTCGCCCGGCTCGCTTCCGTCCTCGAAGTGATCTATCTCATCTACAACGAAGGCTATGCGGCGACCGCGGGAGATGATTGGATGCGGCCGGCGCTGTGCGAGGATGCCTTGCGGCTCGGGCGCATCCTCGCCGAGCTCATGCCGCGGGAGGCCGAGGTACACGGCCTGGTCGCCCTCATGGAGCTTCAGACCTCGCGTGCCGCCGCGCGGACCGATGCGGCCGGAGATCCCATTCTCCTGCTGTCGCAGAATCGCGGCCGCTGGGACCAGTTGTTGATCCGGCGCGGGCTCGATGCACTGGAGCGGGCCAATTCGCTGGGCGGAGCGCTCGGACCGTATGCTCTTCAGGCGGCGATCGCCGCCTGCCATGCGCGGGCACGCACCCCGGGGGACACCGACTGGAACCGGATCCTGGCTCTGTACGATGCGCTCGTGCAGCTGACGCCTTCGCCGATCGTCGAATTGAATCGTGCCGTGGCGGTGTCCATGGCGTTCGGACCGGCCGCGGCGCTCGATCTGGTCGATGCCCTGGCCGCGGACGGCCGGCTCAAAACGTATCACTTGCTGCCCAGCGTCCGCGGCGATCTGTTGAGCAAGCTCGGACGGTTCGAGGAAGCTCGAGCGGAATTCTCACGCGCCGCCGGGCTTGCCCGAAACGCCCGGGAATGCTCGCTTCTGTTGGGGCGAGCCGCCGCGTGCGGCACGGCGGCTCAGTAAATCGTGATCCCAGTACCACCAGGGATGGCACATTACGGAGCGAGGATCTCTTCCAGTTTGTCAGCCGCGTCACGACCAAACCGCCGGGTCGCCGTGCGAAGAAGATCGAGATTCACCGGTCCCTGCGCGGCCTGATAGGCCGATCGGGCGTCCGCCACATCCCGGGGACCGCCCGCGAAGCACTTCCGCGTCCTTTCAGCGGCGCGGCTCGCCTGGTGCAGGGTGACGAGCAGCTGATTGTGCTCGAGAAATGCCTCGAGTCGTTGAGTGGGAGTGAGACGACGCTCAGAATCCATGAGTGATTCACGCGCTTCATCTGCGAGCTTCGAGCGGGAAGCGCGGGATTCTCGCGCCGGTCTCGAGATGAATGCTCCAGCCTCTTGGGGTACGTGACCTGTCTGAAGCGTGATCGGAAGACCCGCACGAACCGCGATGCGGACCAACAGCTCAATCGAAAGGTCTGACACGCGGCCATTCGTGATCTTGCTCAAGGTAGGCTGAGGCACTCCCAACTGTTTTGCGGCTGCCATTTGCGTCCCACCCAAGCGCTGAGCGAGCCGCGAAATCTGCAAAGCGATGTCGCGGCGTAAGGACTGAATCGTCGCTTCATCTGGAGACAGCATCTGATGCACTCGCGGTTTTATAGCAAATCTATTATATGCCGAACCTATAGGTGGATTCAACCAATATCAATCAATATATTCAATAGGTTGCGGCAGAGATGTGGCGCTGGTGTGCGCCAATGGCGAATGAGCTTTTCGATGCGTTGACCGCATTTTATAGCTCGCCGCGGGGAGACGCTCCGAACTGATTCAGATACCAGCGCTGAAAGGTCATCACCCGCCGCTCATGCTCCGAATAGCGTCCCGGCCGGTAGCGCGTCGACAAGATGCCGGTCTGGTTGTTCTCGGTGATCACCTTGTCCTGACGGGTGGTCTGATCCCATCCCCAGATCATTCGCTCCACCTCCACGTCCGTCGCCTTGCCGTCCACCAGCCAGAACAGATCCACGTCGGTCTCGAGCGTGCTGCGCGGCGTGAAGCGGAACAAGACCGCAAAGTCATTGGTGGCAACCAGCTGCGTGAAGGGACTGAACGACAGATACATTCGCCCTTGATCGAACGCCACGCGTTTACCCATGAGCGAGGAGGCGGGGCGGCCGTCCTGGGTTTCGCTTTCATACCCCTCGCGGATCGTCCGCTGCAGCAAAAGTCTCAGATGCGATGACTCCGGCCCGTCATCGACCGTGCCGATGGGGCGGCCGAGCGATGCGGCACGTTCCTCCCACGCCTTGAGCGTCGGCAGATATTGGTCGACCGCATCGGCAGGTCCCGAGCTCGGGCCGGCGCCGAAGGCCACCAGGGCCTGCGGCGGATGCATGGAGACGAATTCCGGGTGGGACGGCGCGCAGTGGTAGCACTCGACGAAGTTCTCCACCACGAGCTTCCAATTCGCGTCGGTGGGATAGGACCGCGCATGGGCCACCTTGGCGTCGGCAAAACCGTGGAAGTCGAGGTAGGGCGCAAGATCTCCGAAGGTCGCATCGAAGTCTGCGGGCTCCTGCTCGGAGAGGTTGATGAAAATGAATCCGTGGAACACCCGCACGTGGCAGCGGTGCAGTCCGTTCTCTTCCCTGGCGAAATCCACGGGCATCAGCCGGGCGGCGAGCAGCGCGCCGTCGAGCCCGTAGGACCATGCGTGGTAGGGGCAGGTCAGGCGTGCCACCCGTCCCTGCGGTTCGGTGCAGATCACCGAGCCCCGGTGCCGGCACACGTTGTAGAAGGCATTGATGGTCGTCTCGTCGCTCCGGACGATGATGATCGATTCGCTGCCGACTTTGAAGAGAAAGTAGTCGCCCTTGCGCCGTACCTGATCGACGTGTCCCGCAACGATCCACTTGCGCATGACGATCTCACGCAGGTCCGCCGCGAACACGTCCTCGTCGCAGTAGAAGCGTTGATCGAGGCTGTAGCCGCTGCGGGCGTGGGCGGCCAGGTCCGCGATGAGGCCGCCGGCGCGCAGAAGTCGGTTGGCTTGATGCTGCATGTGTCGTCTCTCATTCCTCAGCGCTTGATGCGCAAGTTCTTCGGGTCGTACAGGGGCCGGAGCGAGGCGATCGCCGGGTAGCGGACTCCGGCCACCTCGATCTCGTACGCGTCGGCGTCCACGGGCGCATCGGGGCGTGCGAAGGCGCGGCCGGGCTCGGTGACATAGCCGAGCCCCACCGCGGCCCCGAGCGTGTGCGCGAACATGCCCGAGCGTATGTAGCCGACCAGATCCTGGCCCCGCCAGATCGGCTCGTTGTGGTAGAGCAGGGGCTCGGGGGACTTCAACTGAAACTGTACCAGGCGCTTGGCGACGCCGGTGTCGCGCTGCTTCAGGAGCGCATCTCGTCCGATGAAGCCGCCGGGCTTGTCGAGCTTCACGGCAAATCCCAGGCCCGCCTCCCAGGGTGTGTCCTCATCGGCGATGTCATGTCCGAAATGCCGGTAGGCCTTCTCGATGCGCAGCGAATTGAGCGCATGGTAGCCTGCGTGCACCAGCCCGTACCGGGGCCCCGCGCCGACGATCTCCTCGTACACGCTCGCCATGAATTCGGTGGGTATGTAGATTTCCCAGCCCAGCTCCCCGACGTAGGTAATGCGCGAGGCCCGCACCAGCGCCAGCCCAAGCTCGATGACCCGGCTCGTGCCGAAGGGGAATGCGCCATCCGACAAATCGGCGGGGGTCAACGATTGCAGGAGGTCGCGCGACTGAGGTCCCATGATCGACAGGACGCCCATGCCGGAGGTGACATTGGTGAGCACGCATCGCGCCTCGGGGTCGATGTGCCGTTGCAGCCAGTCGAACTCCTTGATCTCGGTCTCCGCGCCGGTGACGATGAGATACAGCGTCGGCGAAAGCCGCGTCACGGTCAGATCCGCCTCGATTCCGCCGCGCTCGTTCAGCCACTGCGTGTACACGATCTTGCCCGGCGCCACGTCCACCTCGTTCGCGCAGACGCGATTCAGCACCCGGGCTGCATCGGGGCCTTCGAGGCGGAACTTGGCGAAGGAGGATTGATCGAAGAGTCCCACGGCGCCGCGGACGCTGCGGTGTTCGTGGGCGCTCGGCTCGAACCAGTTCTGCCGTCCATAGCTGTACTCGTAGACGGCCTTCACCCCGACGGGCGCATACCAATTGGCCCGTTCCCAGCCGAAGGCTTCGCCGAAGCATGCGCCCGCCTCCCCCAACCGGTCGTGCAGGGCGGACCTGCGCACGCCGCGCGCAGTGGCGTACTGCCGGAAGGGGTAGTGCGTGGCGTACAAGAGACCCAGGCTTTCCTTGACCCGCGCCTGCAGATACTTGCGGTTGGCCTGGAACGGCATGTTGCGCCGGACGTCGACCTCCCAGAGGTCCATCGGTGGATGGCCGTCGCGAATCCACTCGGAGATCACCTTGCCGATGCCGCCGGCGGATTGCAGCCCGATCGAGTTCAAGCCGGCCGCGACGAAGCAATTGGCAAGCTCGGCCGACTCGCCCAGGTGATAGCGCACATCGGGAGTGAAGCTTTCCGGGCCGCAGAAGAATTTTTGAATGCCCGCCTGCTCGAGCGCCGGAATCCGCCGCATGGCGTCGATGAGCACGGGCTCGAAATGGCTGAAGTCGCCCGCGATCTCGCCGAAGGAGAAATCGTCCGGGATCCCCTCCATCCCCCAAGGGCGCGCGTTCGGCTCGAACGCCCCCACCAGAAGCTTGCCGGCGTCGTACTTGAAGTAGCTGCAGTGATCGTAGTCGCGCAACACCGGAAGGCTGGGATCGAGACCGGGCACGTCCTGGAACAGCACGTAGTAGTGCTCGCAGGCATGCAGCGGCACGGTCACGCCGATGCTCGCCGCCAGATCGCGAGTCCACATGCCGCCGCAGAGCACGACGTAGTCGGCGTCGATCCGTCCCTGCGCGGTCTCCACACCGCTCACGCGCTTGCCGTCGTTGAGGATCGCGGTCACTTTGAGATCCTGAAAAATCTTGGCGCCGCGCGCCCGGGCGCCCTTGGCAAGCGCCTGCGTGATGTCCACCGCGTTGGCATAGCCGTCGCTCGGGATGTGAATGCCGCCGATCACATCCTCCAGATTGGCCAGCGGGTAGAGCGACCGGATCTCGCCCGGACTCACGACATGAACGGGTAATCCGAAGGTCTTCGCCATCGAGGCGTTGCGCCGGAGCTCCTCCATGCGATCCTGGGTGGTCGCGAGAGAGATCGAGCCGCACTGGCGGTAGCCGGTCGCCTGGCCCGTCTCGGCTTCGAGGCCGTGATACAGCTCCGCGGTATAGCGCGCGAGCTTCGTCATGTTGATGCTCTGGCGCAATTGGCCGATGAGACCCGCGGCATGCCAGGTGGTGCCTGAGGTGAGCTGCTTGCGCTCGAGGAGCGCGATGTCGCTCCAGCCGAGCTTCGACAAATGATAGGCGATGGAACAACCGATGACGCCGCCGCCGACGATGACGACCCGGGCGCGGGTGGGGAGTTCGATGGCCATGGACTTAGACCCTCATCCGCGAATTGTCGGCATCGAAGGCGGGGGCGGCGAGCACGGTCGCGCGCCGGCGGTCCCCTTGCAGCAGAATGTCGAACGTGCTGCCGGCCGCCTCGAAGGCCGGCTCGACGGATGCAAAGGCGAGGCTTTTCCGCACCCGATGACCGTAAGCGCCCGAGGTGGTCACGCCGATGCAGCGGCCGTCGGCCGCCAGCACGGGCTCGCCGCCGCGCACGTCGGTATCGGCCGCAGCCACCTCGGCGTACACGATCTTGAACGGTCGCGGCGCCTGCGCGAGGGTCGCCGCCTTGCCGATGAAGTCGTCCTTTTTCGCGGCAAAGAAGCGCGGCATGTCCGCCTCGAGGAGCGTGAGCTCGTTGGTGAGCTCCGTCGACCAGGCCTTGTAGCCCTTCTCGACGCGCATGCTGTTGACTGCATAGAGACCGTAGTTCGCGAGTCCGAAGGCGCGGCCGCGCTCCCACAACGCCTCGTACAGCGCCGCCATGGAACCGGTCTCGGGGTGCAGCTCCCAGCCGAGCTCGCCCACGTAGCTCACCCGCAGGGCGCGCACCTCGTGCCCGGCCACCCGGATGCCTCGTCCGGTGAGCCAGGGAAACTCCGCGCTCGTGAGCGGGGTATCGGTCAACGCAGCGAGGATCTCGCGCGAGCGCGGCCCCGAGAGTACCAGCACGCCGCGCCGCTCGGTCACGTTGTCGATCTGCACCTGCTCGCCGGCGCGCACGCTCTGGGTCAATAAATCCCGATCGCGAAGCTCCGCCGCGGCGGCGGAGAGAGCGTAGAAGCGCTCCTCGGCCAGCTTGGTCACGGTCATTTCACCGAGAATACGGCCCTGCGGCGAGAGCATGTGCACGAGGGCGACACCGCCCACCTTGCGGGGAATACGGTTCGCGCAGACGCGATTCAGGAAAGCCCCGGCATCCCGGCCGGTGATGTCGTACTTGGCGAAGCCGGTGAGATCGAGGAGTCCCGCGCGTTCGTGCACGGCGGCCACTTCGGCGCGCACCACCTCGAATACGTTATTGCGTCGATAGCCGGACTCCTCCGCCCGGCCGTCGGGAGAAAACCACTTGGGACGTTCCCAGCCGAAGGTTTCCGTATACACGCAGCCCTGCGATTTCAACCGATCGTAGAGCGGGCTCGCCTTGTTGGGACGCGCGTCGGGTTCCTCTTCTCCCGGCAGGCGCGCGGTGAAGGTCGTGCGGTAGTCCAGGAACACCTTGTCGTGCACGTACCTCGAGTCCGCGTAGGGTCCGAAGCGCCGCGGATCGAATTCCGTCATGTTGATCTCGGCGTCGCCCTGCATCATCCACTGCGCGAGAAACTTGCCGCAGCCGCCGCCCTGCGCGATGCCGAAGGAGGTGCCGCAGCACATCCAGACATTACGCAATCCCGGCGCCGGTCCGAGCAGCGGGGCGCCGTCCGGCGTGTGCGGGATGGCGCCGTTGATGACGCGGCGAATGCCGACCTCGCCGAATATCGGCATGCGCTCGATGGCGCGCTCGAGCCAGGGCGCGATGCGATCGAGATCGTCCGCAAAGAGCTCGTTCGTGGACTCCCACGCCGGGAATCCCGTGGGCGTCCACGCCTCGGTGAGACCGGCATTTTCGTAGATTCCCATGAGCCCGGATTTCTGCTCCTGGCGGAGGTAGCCGGACATGTAGGAGTCGCGCATCACCGGGATCTCGCCGCTCCGTTCGAGGAACGCCGGCACCGGATGCGTGATCACGTAGTGATGCTGCATGTTGGTGATGGGCGCGTCGGCGCCGACCATCTGCGCCACTTGCCGGGCGTAGCAGCCGGCCGCATTCACCACCATCTCGGCGACGATGGAGCCTTTCTCCGTGACGACCTCCCATTCGCCGCTCGTGCGGGGCCGGATGGCCGTGACCCGGTTGTGGCGCACCACCGTGGCGCCCAGGTCGCGGGCCGCCTTGGCAAGGGCATTGCAGATGCCGGAGGGGTCGCCGTGGCCGTCGTCCCGTGTCCAAGCTGCCGCAATCACCCTCTCGGTGGTGAGGAAGGGATTCAGGCGCCGGATCTCGTCGATGCCGACGATGTCCATGCTGAAGCCGATGCTCTTGGAGTATCCGTACACGTACTTGAGCCACGCCAGCTCGCGCTCGTCGTTGGCGAGGCGCAGTCCGCCGCTCGCATGCCAGCTGGTGTACTGGCCGGTGAGCGCCTCGAGCCTCGGGTAGAGTTGATTGCTGTAGGCGTGGATCTTCGCGAGGTTGTAGCTTCCGGTGATGCTGGGGCACTGGCCCGCGGCATGCCAGGTCGATCCGGAGGTCAGCTCGTCCTTCTCGATCAGTACCGTATCCGTACAGCCCTCGAGGGCGAGGTGGTACAGCAGGCTTGCGCCCATCATCCCGCCGCCGACGATGACGACGCGTGCATTGGTTTTCATGAAGGGGGACCGATCAGATGTGTTGAGATGGGCGATAGACCACAATAAATTGCCCCTTGCGGGCATACAAGCGAGTATTTTACCCCCTTTGACCCCAATAAATTCATAGGTAGCTGTTTGAATCGAAATCGCCCGCTCGTTGGCCTGCCGACCCTGACCTGGCTCAGAGCCTTCGAGGCGGCCGCCCGAACCTCGAGTTTCAGCGCTGCCGCAGCCGAGCTGCGCCTGACCTCCGGCGCCATCAGCTATCAGATCCGCGCGCTCGAGGCGCACCTGGGTTTCGCGCTGTTCGATCGTCTGCCCAGGGGGGTACGGCTCACCTCCATGGGGGTCGCTTACCTGCCGCCGGTACGGCGCGCCTTCGAGCAGCTCGCGGATTCGACCGTGGGACTATTCGGCGGGTCCGAGCGGGGCGAAATCACGGTGCACGCGCCCGTGTCCTTGGCGTCGCTCTGGCTCGCGCCGAAACTGCCGTCGTTCATCGCCGCATGTCCGTCGATCGACGTCCGGTTGTCGTCGGTGATCTGGGACAATCCCGGCCCCGACGAGTCAACCGATCTGGAAATCCGCTACGGCAGCGGTCAATGGCGCGGCTACCGGGCGGAGCGGCTGATGAATCAGTGCATCGTGGCCGTGTGCAGTCCGTCGATGCGTGAGCGCGCCCGATCGCTCGGCGAGGCCGCGAGCTGGCTGCCGCAGCACTTGATCCACATCATGGGACACGAGGACCACTGGCTGCAGGTCCGGCAGGCTCTCGAGCTCTCGGCCGAGCCGCCGGCCGCTCCCGGTCCCATCGTGGACACCACCATCGCCGCGCTGGAACTCGCGGCGAACGGGGCGGGCTGCGCGCTGGCGCATCGGATTTTTCTGGATGCCTACCTGGCGACGGGCCGGCTGGTCAGAGCTCTCGATCACGACTTCCCGGATGAGAGTTCATATTTCGTGGTGACGCCGGAGCGCCCTCAACGGTTGCGACGCGAAGTTGCGCAATTCCATGAGTGGCTGATGGGAGCGGCGCGGACGGAATCGGAGCGAACACCGCGTGCCGCGGGCGAGTAGGCCGCCGCGACGGGCGGGCGTCGAGCGCGCTGCCGCCAGGCGCGGCGTCTGCCGCTACGGCGTGCGCACCCGCATGTCCATCCGCTCGCCCGCTCCCGGACCACCGCTCTCTTCCAGATTGTTGCTCGCCTGCAGCACACCGTCGCCGAACTTGATCTCACCGTCGGCCAGGGGCACCGCGATGGGCGCGACCTTGACCTTGGTGACTCCGGTGCGCTTGTCGAGGCCGATTTCCCGGGCCGTCGCGGGAGACAGATCGACGATGCGCCCGGCGACATACGGACCCCGATCTCGAATGGTCACCACCGCGGTTTTGCCCGTCTCGAGGTTCGTGACCTTGGCCGTCGTTCCCAGCGGCAGGGTGCGGCTCGCGGCGTTGTCGCCGGTCGGCTCCATACGGGTACCGTCAGCCATCGTCCGTCCGGCGAACATCTTGGCGTAGAACGATGCTTTACCGACGCGCGTGCGGCCTGAACGGTCGAGAGTCGGCTTCGCCTCGGGCTGCAGGCGCTGCACACGCCGGACGTACCCCGCCTCGCGATCGGGTGCTGCGCCCCCCTCGACCGTGCGGTCGGCGGCCGCGCCTTCCGAAGCCGGCGGGGCGGCATGAGACACATTCCAGCCACTGACGGCGAGCAACAGCAGGGCAGAGGAGACAGTTCGGATTTTGGCGGTTGATTTCATGGAGATCACTATCCGTGGGCGCACTGCAGCGCGTCTGTAAGCTCAACGTATTCGACGGAGTGGGATTCGGCGAGACGTCCGCAATTCACGACAGGGCCGTTTTCTGACGGGAAATCAGCCTGTTGGCGTGCCGGCCGCCGGGATCGCCGCCAGGCGGGAGAAAGCACGTGGTGATTCATTCCTACATGCTTGTAAGATAAAGACTTATGCCCGCAATCGATGCGGCATCGCGGAATTTGAGTACACTGCAGGGCCTCCAAGCAGGGGGGCACATGGCCAGAGGCGGAAGTGGTTTTGGTCTCGAGGATCTTCCGCGGATCTCCCGCGGCAGAGGCTCTTATTTATACGATGAGTCCGGGAAGGCCTATCTGGATGGCTCCGGGGGTCCCGCGGTCTTCTGCCTCGGACATTCCCATCCCGAGGTCAACGCCGCCATCGTCGATCAGCTCCAATCGGTCGCCTACGCGTACCGATACTTGTTCACGAGCAGTGCCCTGGAATCGCTGACCGAGCTCGTGAAACGAGTCTCCGGAGGCTGCTTCACGGACGTAGTCTATAGCTGCGACGGGTCCGAGGCGGTGGAGTCCGCGTTGAAGGTGGCCTTGCAGTATTTCGCGGCGCGGGGGCTGATGAAGAAACGCCGCTTCATCGCCCGTCAGCGTTCCTGGCACGGCAATACCTTGGGCGCCCTCTCGGTATCCGGTTTCGCCGCCCGGCGGCGCGCGTTCGAGGGGAGCTTGCTGGATGTGGCCTTCGTATCGGCCGCCAACGCGTACCGGCCGCCGGCGGGCTGCGGACCCGAGAACCTGGTGAGCTACCTCGCGAAGGAGCTGGAGCAAAGGATTCTGTCGCTGGGCCCGGAAACGGTCGCGGCATTCATCTTCGAGCCCATCGTGGGCGCGGCGGGCGGGGTCGTGCCGGCGCCTCCCGGCTACGTGACGGCGGTACAAGCGGTGTGCCGAAAGTACGATGTCCTGTTGATCGCCGATGAAGTCATGTGCGGAGCCGGCCGGAGCGGCCACTGGCGCGCCACCGAGTACGACGGGGCCGTCCCCGACATCATGAGCATCGCCAAGGGGCTCGCCGGCGGCTACGTTCCGCTCGGCGCCACGCTCGTGGCGCCACGGATCTCGGCGGCCGTGCTCGCCGAACACGGGGCCTACATGACGGGACATACCTTTTCCGGCCATACCGCGGCCTGCGCGGCGGCCCTCGCGGTCCAGCGCATCATCGAGCGAGACCGGCTGCTCGAGCGCGTGCGCACCGCGGGAGCGGCATTGCAGGAGGCGGTCCGCGGCTCCCTGGCGCGCTTCGAGGAAGTGGGCGATGTGCGAGGACGCGGATTCTTCATCGGCGTCGAGCTGGTGCGGGATCGGCAGACCCGGGCGCCTTTCGCGCCGGAGCGGGCCTTGAGCTACGACGTCGGCCAACGCGCCTTCGCGGATGGCCTCATCTGCTACCCATGTTCGGGCAACGTTGACGGTGTCGCGGGCGACACCCTGATACTGGCGCCTCCGTACAATGCCGGCGACGCCGAGCTGGAGGAGATCACCAGCAAGCTCGCGCGGGCCGTTGCCGGAGCGCTCGGGGGACGTTGAGGGTGTAGGCACCGACCTACAGTCTGCGGCCCGCGTCCTCGGTATGCTCCCAAGACCCTGGAACCATCATGAACAGCGACATCAAGACCGGCGAACACGATCTCCTCTCCTTCATCAAACCCGATACGCTGATCGGTGCTTTGGCCTATCTCGTGATCTTCGTTTTTCTGGCGATGATCCTGTCGCGCGCATTGCGCTCGGCCATGCACGCCGCCATGACGCGAAGCGGCCACATCGACCGCACCACCTTGAGTTTTCTTCAACAGATGGCCGGCGCGCTCATCTGGGTGGTGATGCTCATTCTGTATGCGCATCTCATCCCCGTCCTGCACTCGATGGGCACGGCGTTGCTCGCCGGGGCGAGCGTCGCCTCGGTGGTCATCGGCCTCGCGGCGCAAAGCACGCTCGGCAACCTCGTCGCCGGGGTGTCGATCACCATCTACCGGCCGTTCCAGCTCGGCGACACCTTGCAAGTGGCGGCGCCGACCGGCACGGAAGTGGGTGTGGTCGAGCTGATCTCGCTCGGGTACACGACGCTTCGCGCCCCGGCGGGGCATCTCATCGTGGTGCCGAACAGCGTGGCGGCGAGCCAGGTCACCATCAATTTGAACAGCAACGCGAGCTTCGCTCCCTGGCCGCTGGTGATCACGATTCGCGTCGGACGGGACGCCGACCTCGACGCGGTCCGCGAGCTGGCGTTGAAGGTCGCGAACGGGCGTGCCGAGGAGAAAACGGTCGCCGGTTGTTTCCTCACCAAGGTCGACGCTGTCTCGGCCACGCTCGAGCTCAGGCTCCGGGCGAGGGACTCGGCGGATCGCGACAGGCTGCGTTCGGCGGTGCTCGAGGATCTCGCTCGTCGATTCGCCGCCGCGCACCTGGGCGCGGTGGGCGCCGAGGCGCCGACCTTCGCCTGAGAGGCGCTGTGGAGCCCGTAAGGGCTCCCTTATACTGCGCGCCATGCGCCATTTACCGTTCTTTGCCGCCGCCATTTTCGCAGTCAGCGGCGCGGCCGCCGCCGCGACCCAGCCCGTGCCGCCGCCCAACGCCCCGCTCGATGAGCCGGCCGCGGCGCGTTTTGCCGCACTCGCCTTGAAGTGCCTGCACGATGAATATCCGAACCACCTCTCGCACACGCTGTCGAGCGATGCGGACGTGAAGCCGCCGCGCGAGCTGACTCCCGCGTTCTACGGGTGCTACGACTGGCACTCGGACGTGCACGGCCACTGGCTGCTGGTGCGCCTGATCCATCTGTTTCCCGACGCGGACTTCGTGCCCGCCGCGCGCGCCGCGATCGCGCAAAGCCTGACGCGCGAGCATATCGCGGGTGAAGTGGCGTATTTGAGGCACGAGGATCGGGCCTCCTTCGAGCGGCCCTATGGTCTCGCCTGGCTCCTCGCCCTGGCCGCGGAGTTGCGCGGCTGGAACGACGCCCAGGCCCGCGAATGGTCATCGACGCTCGAGCCGCTGGAGACCGAAGCCGCCACGCGGCTCGAGAATTGGGCCGGAAAGCTCCGCTACCCGATCCGGGTGGGAGAGCACGATCAAACCGCCTTTTCATTCAGCCTGGTCTGGGATTGGGCAGAAGTCGCGAAGGACGCTCAAATGCAAAGCGTCCTGGCATACGCCGCGCGGCGGTTCTACTACCAGGACCGGAACTGTCCGCTGGACTACGAACCATCGGGCGAGGATTTCCTGTCACCCTGTCTCGGGGAGGCGGACTTCATGCGCCGCGTCCTGGCACCGGCACCCGAGGACTTCGCGCGCTGGCTGTCCGGTTTCCTGCCCGGCATTCCCAAGAACGCGCGCCACCCGTGGCTCCTACCCGCGGTGGTGATCGATCGCGCCGACCCGAAGCTCGCGCATACCGATGGACTCAACCTGAGCCGCGCATGGATGCTCGAAGGAATTGCCCGGGGATTGCCGCCCTCGGACCGGCGCATCGCGGCGCTTCGTGCGGCCGCGCAGCTGCATCGCGACGCCGCGCTTCCCAACATCACCGGCGAGCATTATGTCGGCGGCCATTGGCTCGGCACGTTCGCGGTTTACCTCACGAGCGGGGCGGGCCTGCACTGACGGGATCACCGATGGCGAGCTCCGCAGCCGCCAGATCCTCGAGCGCGGTGCCGACGCTCTTGAACAGCGTAACGGCCGACCGATGGGACCGGCCGGCGCGGCCGGAGGCAAGATCGGACAGTTCCCCGCGCACGCTGGACTCCTGGATCACACCCCGCCGCATCGCGCCGATGATCTCTCCCGACTCGCTCAAGGCTCCCTGGCGCGTGTCGACGAAGATCTCGCCGCGGGCCATCGCCGCATCGTCCGCCTCGCACATATCGGCCGTGAATGCTCCGACCAGATCGAGATGCTGACCCGCCGAGAGCCACGCGCCCCGCACCAGGGGTTCGCGGGAGAGGGTGGCGCAGCTCACCACGTGGGCCCAGCGCACCGCCCCCTCCAAGTCCTCCGTGGCGTCGACCACCCATCCGGATCTTTGCAAGCAGGCCGCCAGCCGGCGCGAGTGATGGACGTTTCGGCCCCAGATCCTGATCTCACGGATCGGACGCACGGCCGCATGGCTTTCGATGAGATGCGGAGCCAATCGCCCGGTGCCCACCATCAGGAGACGGGATGCATCCGGCGCGGATAGAAAGCGCGAAGCGAGCGCGGAGGCCGCGCCGGTTCGCCGCAGGGTGAGCTCGCCCCCATCGAGCAGGGCCTTGGGATGCCCGGTCTCCGCATCCAGCAGGAGGTAGGTCGCCGCCACCGCCGGGAGGCTCCGCAACGCATTGTCCGGAAAGATCGTCACCAGCTTGATGCCGAGCGAGGCGCCGACGCGCCACGCCGGCATGACCAGAAGGGTGCCGGGCCGCTGACCGGGACTCGCCGATTGAATGTCGTAGTGCCCGCGCTCGGGCACGACCGGGGAGGCTCGAAATGCCTGTTCGAGCGCGTCGATGAGCGCCCGCCGGTCCAGTCGTGCCGCGAGTGCGGCCGCGTCGAGTTGCAGCATGGGCGATCCGTCAGAGTTCAGATGACATTGAGCTCGCGCAACGGCTCGTTGGCCGGATAGCGGGCGTAGCCGAGCGGAGTCAGATCAAGGGTCCGGTAGGCGCCGAAGCGGATGTACTCGGCGAGGCCGCGGCCGATACCGGGCGCTTGCTGCAAGCCGTGGCCGCTGAATCCGCTCGCCAGCAGAAGATTGCCGATTCCAGGCACCGGACCGACGAAGGCATTCTGATCGAAGGTATTGAAGTCGTAGTGACCCGCCCACGCGGACGTCATGCGGATGGCCTCGAAGGCCGGTACGCGATGAGCGAGCGTCGGCCATGCCGACTCATCGAACAGCGTGTAGTCGACCTCGAAATCATCCGGCGACACGTCGGGATCCGGATCGGTGGGCGGTCCGCAGAGGAACCGATCCCGCTCCGAGCGAAACCAAAGACCCGAGGGATCCACCACCAGGGGACAAGGCGGGAGCGGCCTCTCGCAGGTGAACACAAAGACGTTGCGTTTTCGCGGGCGAACCGGCAAGTCGATGCCGGCGGCGGCCGCCAGATCGGCCGACCTCGTGCCCGCCGCGTTCACCGCGAATCCGCAGCTCACCGCGCCGCGCGCTTCGAGGACGACAGCCACGATGGGTCCCTCGGGCGAGCGTTCGAAGCCGGTCATGCGGTCGCGTACGTAGCGGGCACCGGCGGCCTGCGCCTCGGCCCGGAGCGAGGCGAGCAGGGCATGCCCGTCGAACCAACCTTCCCCCGCCGCCGTATCGCACCCGCCCGATAAATCGGCCGTGTTCAGCCAGGGATAGCGCTTCGCGAGCTCGGCCGTGTCGTGCAGCGTCACCGGCACCGAGTGCGCTCGCTGAATGGCCGCCCGTTCCTCCAGGGAGGCGCGGCCGCGCATCGTCGCCAGGTAGAGGTAAGTCGACGGCACGAGCCCCAAGTCCGCCGCGCCCGACCGCCGCAGGCGCACCGGCGCATCGCGCAGGAACTCGAGTCCGTAACCGGACAATTCGATGTTGACCGGCGTGGAGAATTGCAGCCTGATCGAGCTCGCCGAACGGGTGCTCGCGGCATCCCGATAGGCGGGGTCCGGCTCGACGACCAGCACCGAGCCGGCGAAATTCAGTACGCACTTCAAATGATAGGCGCAGGACGATCCCACGGCCCCGCCGCCCGCGATCACCACGTCGTATTGCGGCTGCATCCCGTCTCAGGCGCGCACCCGCGCGCTCTTCGGATCGTACATCGGCGTGACCGACACCCTGGCGGGGACCTTGCGCGCGCCGAGCTCGATCTCGTAGCGCCCGCTCAGAATGTACTGGTCGGTGCATCCATGCGCATGGGCGACGTAGCCGAGTGCCACCGCGCCGCCGAGCGTGTGCCCGAACATGCCGGAGGTGACGAACCCGACTCGCTCGCCGTCCCGATAGATCGGCTCATTGTGGTAGACCAGGGCTTGGGGATCCTCGAGCAGGAATTGAACCAGGCGCCGCTTCGGGACGCCGAGCCGCCTCAGATGCTCGAGGGCTTCGCGGCCGACGAAACCGCCGGGTTTGTTCCAATCGCAGGTGAAGGCAAGTCCCGCCTCGAGCGGTGTATCCGCGGGGCCGATGTCATGCGGCCAGTCGCGATACGCTTTTTCGATGCGCAGCGAATTCAAGGCATGGTATCCGCAATGACGCAGACCATGCGCCGCGCCCGCCTTGACGAGCGCGTCGTACACCGGCTGCGCGAACGAGGTGGGGATGTACAGCTCCCAGCCCAGCTCGCCCACGAACGTCAGACGCAGCGCGAGGAGCGTCTGGTATCCGATCCGGATCTCGCCGCAGCTTCCGAACGGGAAGGCGGCGGCGGAGAAATCGTCGTTCGACAATTCCTGCAGAAGCGCCCGCGAGGCGGGGCCCTGCAGGTTCAGCATGGCGTAGGCGTCGGAGACATCGAACACCGTGCAGAAGGCATCCGCGGATATGGAGTTCCTGATCCAGGATTCGACGTGTGTCTGGGTGAACGCGGCGGTCACCACCAGGAAGCGATCCGCCGCGAGCCGCGTCACGGTCAAATCCGCCTCGATGCCCGCGCCCGCATTCAGAAACTGCGTATACACGCACCGTCCGACCGCCACATCGACGTTGGCCGTCGCGACCCGATTGAGAATCTTCGCCGCGTCGCGGCCGACGACCATCAGCTTCGCGAAGGAGGATTGTTCGAACAGCCCGACCCGCTCGCGCACCGCGGCGTGTTCCTCCGCGTTATTGGAGAACCAATTCTGCCGGCCCCAACCGTAGCTGTACGAAGGCGATTGTCCCGGACGCGCATACCAATTCGGACGCTCCCATCCGGCAGACTCGCCGAAGCAGGCCCCGGCCGCCGCCACCCGGTCATGCAGCACGCTCTTCTTCACGCCGCGCGCGGTCTCGGCCTGGCGGAACGGCCAATGATCCTGATAGCCGATGCCGAGGGTCTCGACCACCCGGTCCTGGAGATAGCGATCGTTGTTCTGCCACGCATGGGTGCGGCGCAGGTTCACCGTCCACACATCCATGGGAGCGCGACCCTCCGTGATCCAGTGCGACATCACGTAGCCGACCCCGCCGCCGGAGAGAATGCCGAGCGAATTGAAGCCCGCGGCGACGTAGAAATTCTTGAGATTCGGCGCCTCCCCCATGAGGTAGTTGTGGTCGGCGGTGAAGGATTCCGGCCCGCAGAACAAGAGCTTGATGCCCGTGTCCAGAAGGCACGGCACGCGGCGCATCGCCTTGTCGATGTAGGGAACCATGCGCTCCCAGTCGGGCGTGATTTCACCGAAGCGAAAATCATCGGGAATGCCCTGCGTTCCCCAGGGCCTCGCTTTCGCCTCGAACAGCCCCACCATGATCTTGCCGGCCTCCTCGCGGATGTAGGCGGAGTTGCCCGGGTCGCGCAGAATGGGCAGCAGCGAGTGCACGCCCGGCACGGGCTCGGAGATCAGGTAATAGTGCTCGGCCGCCTGCAGCGGAACGTTGACGCCCGCCATGGCGCCGACGGCTCGTGCCCACATGCCGGCGCAATTGACGACGATTTCCGCGCGAATCTCGCCCGATTCGGTGCGCACGCCGGCCGCGCGTCCGTGATCGCGGAGTATTCCGGTCACCGGCGTGTTCTCGAATATCCGCGCTCCGCCCTGGCGCGCTCCCTTGGCGAGAGACTGGGTCACGTCGGTGGGATTCACGCGCGCATCGTTGGGAAAATAGAACGCCGCCTTCAAGTCGCGCACGTCGGCAAGCGGCCACATCTTCTTCACCTCGGCCGGCGATATCTCGTGCGCGTCGACCCCGAATGAATGCGCCATGTGCATTCCCCGGCGCATTTCCTCCGCCTTGTCCGCGGTCATCGCCAGCTGGATCGAGCCGCAATCGATGATCCCGGTTGCCTGGCCGGTCTCCGACTCGAGCTTACGGTACAAATCCTGCGAATACTTCGCGAGCTTCGTTTGCGTTTCGGTGTCGCGGAGCGAGGTGAGGAGGCCTGCCGCGTGCCAGGTGGTGCCCGAGGTGAGCTGCGCACGCTCGAGGAGCACCACATCCCGCCAGCCGAGCTTGGTGAGATGATAGGCCACCGAGCAGCCGATGACGCCGCCCCCGATGATCACCACGCGCGCTTGCCTGGGTAGCGTTTTGTCGCTCATGTCTTGGCCCGTCGAGGATTGCGATATCCGCCGCGGCCCGCACGTCTCACCATCGAGCCCAGGGGGAAATATACCAGAGCGGCCGATGCGGCCGCGGGAAGCGAGGCGGTGAGATGCGGGTACCAGGCCGCGCGCCAGTATAGGACATGCCGGGATGCATTTAGGGCCGCCTTCCTACAGAGAATCGGCGATACCCGGAGCCTAATGACCAAAGGTTCAGAAGGAGAAGCGTCATGGCTGGAAGAAACACAGCGGTCTTCGGCATCTATGGCGCGGCCTCTGCCGCGCAAAGCGCCGTGGACGCGTTGATCGGCGCGGGGTTCCCGAGCGGCGATATCTCGGTGCTGCTCCCCGATACGCGAAGCAGCCGTGAGTTCGCTCATCAGAAGGAGACCAAGGCTCCGGAGGGCACCGCCGCGGGCGTAACGGCGGGCGGCGTCATCGGCGGCACGCTGGGGGTGCTGGCCGGCATCGGAGCGCTCGCTATCCCCGGATTGGGGCCCTTCATTGCCGCGGGACCGATCGTGGCGGGCCTCGCGGGTCTCGGTGCGGGCGGCGCAGTCGGCGGCCTGGTGGGCGCGCTGATCGGCATGGGCATCCCGGAGTACGAGGCCAAGCGTTACGAGGGTCACGTACGCGACGGTGGAACCCTGCTGTCGGTTCATTGCGACAGCGCCAGGCAAGTCCGAGCGGCGAAGACCCTGTTGAGGGAGACCGGCGCCCAGGACATCGCCTCCGCGGGCGAGAGCGCCGCGGCCGATCCCGCCGATCGGCGTGCCGCCGTCGATCCGCGCTCCGCCTTGGATCCCCGAGTAGCGCGCGACCCGCGCTACGCATCGAACGTCAGGGACCCCTACGTGGGCGATCCCACCGATCCGGCGGACCCGTCGCATCCCCGCGTCTATCGATAGCCGTTCACCGAATCATCGCGGGGAGCGTGGGCGCCGCGGGTGCCCACGCTCGTTCCCGAGCGTGATAGATATCACCTGATGATTTTTAGGTAATTTGTTGATTTAGCTACGGATAATCTATCTCGTCGCCTTCTGCGCGCAGCGTCTCCAAAAGGCCTCCATGCCCGAGCAGCAAGTCCATGTTGACCACCGCCAAGGTGACTGCGCCGCCTTGCAGGTTCTTCTCTATCGCCGCGAGCCACGCCTGGCGCACGCGTTCGAGGAGGTCCCCCTTGGAGGCGCCTGAATCGAGCGCCGTCAGGCAGGCGTCCACTTCCGCCGGCTGCGGGAGCGCTTGGATGCGCTCGACGTCCCCCGTGGACCAGGCGCGGGCGCGCTCGATCAAACGGGGCAAGCCGCTCTCGACCGTGACCAAGGAGGCGTCCACGCACGCATTCTCGGTGGCGGGGGGCATGACCTTCAGCGTATCGAGAAAATCACCGACGCCCGCGATCTTCACTTCCTCGACGGGCACGTCTTGCTTCTTCGCGAGCGTGCGCACGGCCGCGCCCAAATCCAACCTCGCGGAAAGCCCGACCGAGTGGAAGGCCGCCTGCTGAAGGAACGCAGAGGCCACGATGGGCCGATAGCGTTCCCATTTGTCGGTATCCTTCGTGAAGCGCGCCCTCTGGACGGCGAATCGCTGATAGAGATTTTGCGGCAGGACGTCCTCGAGCCGCTTGCCGCGGCGGATCATGATCACGTCTCGCTCGGTGATCAAGAGCCACAAGATTCTCACGATTCCGATCTCCAGGGGCTTCGGGACCAGCACCCGCTGAGTGGTGGTCAGCACCTGCTCGACTTGCTTGGAGCGCCAGGTGATGCCCTTGGGCAGTGGCGAGATGCTGCCCAGAATCCACAGCTGCGAGCTTCCTCGATGTACTCGCCACATGCCCGGCCCGGTACGCTCGCCCGTGACCGTGAGTTCCTCCAACTGTGTCGGGGGCGCTTGGGTCGCCGGCGGCGATTGGGCCGCCGCGCCATGCGGGCCCGGCGCCAGCATGGCCGCTGCAACGATCGACAGGGTCGTTATTCGCATCAAGCCTTAGTCCGTGGCGCGACGCGCGAATTCCCGCAGTTTTTTCTCCCGCTCGATGACCCCCTCGTTGGGTCCGAGGAATACCCGCAGGGCGTTCCCGCGCTCCGAGTTCTCGGCGATCACCTTGATGGTGAGCAGCACCGGCGTCGCGAGCAGAATTCCCGGGATGCCCCAGAACATGCCGCCGAACCACAATGCGAGGAAAACCACCAAGGGATTCACGGCGAGCCGGCGCCCGACCAGGAGCGGCTGGACGATCTGACCCTCGATGGTCGCGAGGGCGACATAGCTTCCCGCGATTCCCAGGATCCGGCCGAGGCTGGTGAAGGACACCACCGCGACCACGGAGATCACCAACAGGGTGGTGCCCGAGCCTGCGTAAGGGATGTAATTGAGAAGCGCGGCCATCGCTCCCCACAAGTAGGGATTGGGCATGCCCCAGGCCAGCATGACGCCCGCGGTCGCGCATCCCAGTCCGAGATTGATGAGCGTGGTGGTCAAGTAGAACCGGCCGACCTCCCCGCGAACCTTCTCGATGAGATCGAGCACATGTCCCGCGTGCAAATGATCGACGAACGCCGCCGTCATTCGCGCCATCATGGGCGGACCGCCGGCGAGCAGGAACAGCGTGACGATGACGAAGGTCACCGATCCCACGAGCGCATTGCGGGTCGCGCCGAGCAGCACATCGGGGCCCGCCGGTGCCGTTGCCACCATGGCGGGCCGCGCGGCAGAGGAGGATCGAGGCGCGCCGATGGCATCCGCGCGGCCGCGCAGTTCGTCGACATGCTGCATGAAGCGCGCAACCGGCGTGATCCGCTGCCTGATGGTCTGCAGAGTCTGCGGCGCCGACGCGAACCAGTGCTGCGCCGGCGTCGACAAGATGTCGATGGCGCCGCCGATGAGGGCGAGGGTCGCGATCAAAATCAATAGAGCGCTCACGCCTCGAGGAACGTGCCAGCGATGCAGAGCCTCGACCGGGCTCGAGAGGATCAGGGCGAGGAGCAGCGCGAGCGCGATGGGCACGAAAGCCACATGCGCCTCGTACAGCAGGAGCCCGAAGGCGCCCCACGCCAAGGCCTTTACCGCTGCCACGGATTCTCCGCAAACGGGCTGTCGTACATCCTCATGATATATCCCCATGCGCCCCATGCGTCGATTCAATCTTTGGCCGTCAAATCGAGTGTGGCGCAGCACGCCAGATTGTGAACTTGTACACTTCAATCGTCGGCGATTGGGGCAGTATTGTACGCATCCCCGACGAGATGCGTACCAGGACCACCATGCCCAATCGATTCGAGAGTTCCGGGCCGGCGATGAGCAAGGTCCCGGCGGTCACGCTCGGATTCTGGTTCATCAAGATC
>DASYAC010000025.1:0-12033 GCA_036501585.1 Steroidobacteraceae bacterium | reverse complement strand
GTGAGGCCCATCTCGTCGCGCACGCGCTTCAGAGCGCGGCATTCGAGCTCGAAGCAGGGCCTGAACGCCTTGTCGATGTAGCGCGCCGCGCCGCGGAATCCGAGCATCGGATTCTCCTCGTGCGGCTCGTAGGCCTTGCCGCCGATCAGGTTCGCGTACTCGTTCGACTTGAAATCCGACAGACGCACGATGACGGGCTCGGGGGCGAATGCGGCCGCGATCTGCGCGATCCCCTCGGACAGCTTGTCCACATAGAAGCTCACCGGATCGGGATAGCCCGCGATCTGCTGCGAAATGGCCTCCTTGAGCTCCGGGCTCTGCTTCTCGAACTCGAGGAGCGCGCGCGGATGCACCCCGATCATGCGATTGATGATGAACTCGAGGCGCGCGAGGCCCACGCCCTTGTTGGGAAGCCCCGCGAACTCGAATGCGCGGTCGGGATTGCCGATGTTCATCGAAATCTTCACCGGAATCTCGGGCAGCGAGTCGAGCTCGATGTTGCGCTGGTCGTATTCCAGCATGCCGTCGTACACGTAGCCCGTATCGCCCTCGGCGCAGGACACGGTGACCGCCTGGTTCTCGCGGATCGAGTGCGTGGCGTTCACGCAGCCGACCACCGCGGGAATACCGAGCTCGCGCGCGATGATGGCCGCGTGGCAGGTCCGGCCTCCGCGGTTGGTGACGATGGCGGCGGCGCGCTTCATGACCGGCTCCCAATCCGGGTCGGTCATGTCCGCGACGAGCACGTCGCCCGCGCGGACCCGGGACATCTCCTTCACGTCGCGAATCACCCGCGCATGGCCCGCGCCGATGCGCTGTCCGATGCTGCGCCCGGTCGAGAGCACCGTGGAACGGGCTTTGAGGGTGAACCGCTGGATGGTGCGGCCGGCCCGGCTCTGAACGGTCTCGGGACGCGCCTGCAGAATGTAGATTTTGCCGGTCGAGCCGTCCTTGCCCCATTCGATGTCCATCGGCGTGCCGTAATGCTCTTCGATGATGAGCGCCTGCTTCGCCAGGGCGACGATGTCGGCCTCGTCGATGGAAAACCGCTGCCGTTCCTCCTGCGGGACATCGACCGTGCGGACGCGCTCGCCGGAGCCGGGATCGGCGTAGATCATCTTGATCGCTTTTTGTCCGAGGTTCTTGCGCAGCACCGCGCGCCGTTCCGCGCGCAGTCCGGGCTTGTGGACGTAGAACTCGTCGGGATTCACCGCGCCCTGAACGACCGTCTCGCCGAGTCCGTAGGAGGAGGTGATGAACACCACATCGCGGAATCCGGAGTCGGTGTCGAGCGTGAACATGACGCCCGCGGCGCCGAGATCGCTCCGCACCATGTGCTGCACGCCGACGGACAAGGCCACGGCGTTATGGTCGAAGTTATTGTGCACGCGGTACGCGATCGCCCGGTCGTTGAAGAGGGAGGCATAGACCTCGTGCATGCAGGAGAGCAGATGCTGCTCGCCGCGGACGTTCAGGAACGTTTCCTGCTGGCCCGCGAACGACGCCTCGGGCAGATCCTCCGCGGTGGCCGACGAGCGCACTGCGACGGCGAAGTCCTCGCCCTGGCCCATCTTGCGCCACGCCCCGATCACCTCGCTCTGCAATCTCGCCGGGAACGGAGTCGCGAGCATCCAGCCGCGGATCTGCCTGCCGACGGAGGCGAGACGGTCGACGTCGTCCACGTCGAGCGTCGCGAGCGCCTCGCGGATGCGTTCGCCCAGGCCGTCCTGCGCGAGGAAATCGCGGTAGGCCTGCGAGGTCGTGGCAAAGCCGCCGGGAACCGAGACCCCGAGGCTCGCGAGGCGCGAGATCATCTCGCCGATCGAGGCGTTTTTGCCGCCCACGACCTCGATGTCCTTGCTCTTCAATTTCTCGAACGGAATGACGTAGGGATTCATCGCTTCTCCGGCGCCGGCATGATACGTGCTCTCCTGAAAATCGCCGCTTGTCCGCACATGGGTTAAGTGAAACACTTCCGGCCAACGAGGCCTATGGAACGACCGTGAACAAAAGAACAGTGTTTTTCGTATCGGACCAGACCGGCATCACCGCCGAGACGATGGGCCACAGCCTCATGACACAGTTCGACGGCATAGAATTCAGGCAGGTGACTGTGCCATTTATCTCCACGGTTGACAAGGCGATAGAGGCGGTGCGGAAGATCGATCTGGTGGGCAAACAGGAGGGCGTGCGGCCCATCGTATTCAGCACGCTGGTCCAGGAGGACGTGCGCAACGTGGTGCGCGGAAGCACGGGGTTGTTTCTGGACTTCTTCGATGCTTTCCTATCACCGCTGGAGAACGAGCTCAAGACGCAATCCTCCCATGCCATGAGCCGGACTCATCGCATGGCGGACACCCATTCCTATGCGACGCGCATCGACGCCACCAATTTCGCGCTCGCCAACGACGACGGCTCGGTGCTGCGGGATTACGAACGCGCCGACGTGATCCTCATCGGAGTGTCGCGTTCCGGGAAGACGCCGACGTGTCTGTACCTCGCCATGCAATACGGAATATTCGCGGCGAATTATCCGTTGACGGAGGACGATCTCGAATCCAGGAAGCTGCCGCGCGGGCTCGAGGCGCATTCGCGCAAGCTCTTCGGCCTCACCATCAAGCCCGACCGCCTGCAGCAGATCCGCAACGAGCGGCGCCCCGACAGCCGCTACGCATCGCCGCGGCAGGTGGCCTTCGAAGTGCGGGCGGCCGAATCGCTGTACGGGCGTCACGGAATTCCGTTCATCGACGCGACCGAATGCTCCATCGAAGAGATCTCGAGCCGGATTCTCGACCGCACCGGCATCGAGCGACGCTTGCGGCCCTGATGAAGACTGCGCCGCTGGCAAGGCGCACGCGCGTGGTATAGTCGAGCCATGATCGCGGACCAATGGTGTGCAACCACATGGCGGGCGCGCCCCGGCAGTTTCGTCAGCCTCATGACGCTGTACGAGAGCAATTTCGTGCGCCTGGGCTGGCTCGTCGGCGATCTGCGCTCGATTTCCGGGCGATCCGTTTCGCGCGCCGGCTCGGACTGTGATCTCTATCTCACGCCGCTGGATTTGTCGCGCTACACGAGCGTGTTTCGCCTCACATACGAATTCCCGCTCGAGGGAGGGTGTATTCGTGATCCGGATCTCGAAGTGTGCGTGTATCACGACGCCCGTCTGGCGGAAGTGAGGAGCTTCCGCGGGTTCCGGCGCCATTCCGAGCTCGCCCGGGTCGAATCGGGACTCAAGCGTGAACTGGATCAGCGCTGGACCCGAAACATGATGTTAAATAAATGGCTGGAATATTGCGCCGAGCGGGGCCATCGTTTTTGATGGAGGCCCTTAGATCCCGCAGGCTGGCCCCAAGTTCGAGGCGGGACATTGATCGACAAGCTGAGCTTTCTCAAGGGAGGATCCGAGGGGAGTAGTGTGAGCGCGGACGAAGAGCGGCTCATGCAGCTCTTCCAGAATCGCGCGGGCTTGAAGAAAGCCTATGCCGATCTCAAGGACGAATTCCATCTTCTGCGCGACCGCCTGAAACAGCAGGAAGGCGCGACCATCCGGGTCCAGGAGCAACTGGACTCGCTCGGCGATCTCCTCGCCGACGTGCGTACCGGATTCGCCGCGCTCGTGTTCTATCAACTCCGGGGCCTCTGGAAGACCTGCCATCAGCAGCTGTCGCAGTTCGCCACGGACCTGACCCGTCAGCAGGAGGCGCGCGAGACCGCGCGCCACAAGGCGGAATGCGAGACGGAGCGCAATCTGCGGCTCGCCGACGTGGATTCGAGGCTCCAGGAGGCGGCGGCCGATGCCGATCTGAAGCGCGAGCATCTGGCCGCCGCGCAGAACGAGCTCACGCGCTTGACGGCCTTCTGGCATTACTTCAAGCGGCGGCGCCTGCAAAAATCGCTCGAGGCGCTGAAGCAGGGCGTCGTCGCCGCGGATGCGGCGGTCGGGGAGCTGCACGCGGAGCGCAGCGCCGTCGGCAACGAGGCGCTGCCCGAGTTTCCCGGCATCTCTCTCGGAGCCCGGCGCAACATCAACCTCGCGATCATCAGCTATGCCGAATCGCTGTGCGAGCACGTGGACGCCTACGGGTTGGCGGCGCGCGCCAAGGAGGCGGTGGCGCGGCGCGTGCACGAGATGAGCTTCGGCTCGCGGGCGGACTGCGAAGGCTACATGCAGCGGGTGCAGAAGGCGCAGGCCGCCATTGCGAATCAGAAGCAGATCACCGCGGGCGTGAGGGCGAAACTCGAGCGCCTGCGGGGAACCTGCGAATACCGGAATACCGCGGATACCGTGCCCACGGCGGATTCGCTGGCCGCGGCAACCGCCGCGGCCGCCTCGAACTGGAACGTGCTCGCCGAGGATTACTGGGACCTGTACAACTTGCTGCTGCGCTAGCGGCCCGCTGCTGCGTTAGCGGCCGGCTGCTGCGCTAGTGGCCCGTTCCTGCGCCAGCGCCGTCTATGCGGCGCGCCTGCGTAGGCCCGCCCTTGCGGCCCGTGGTCGCAACCGCCAGATCCCCCGCGACCTGCGTCGCCTCGTCGAGGATGATACCGGCGGACGCGTCGTCCTTGATTTCATCGAGCGATTTCACGGGAGGCTCGTTGTGCGCCGCGCGCAAGGCATTTTCGCGCGCCAGCCGAGCGTCGTCCTGGTGCTTGCGCTCTTCCTCGCGGGTCTTCAGGTTGAGCGATACGGTCTTCTGACTGCGCATGGCGTCGAGTGCGCCGATGTCCGCGCGTAGGTAGTGGAAGTCCGCGCTGCCCGCGGTGCGCTCTTCGTGCGCTTTCGTGAGCGTCGCGACCAGCGGCGCGGTGATGTCGCTCTCGACCTTGAAGGCCGCGGGCTCGATGTGATCCCAGGGCAGCGCGCGGTCGCGGGTGCTCTCGCCGACCTCGGTCGCATCGATGAGCGAGGGGATGGTGATATCCGGGGTGACGCCGCGGTCCTGGGTACTCTCGCCCGTGATGCGGTAATACTTGCCGATGGTGACGTTGAGCTGGCCGAGCTCGGGCTTGCGGCCGAAGATCGTGTAGTTGAGCGGGTGGGCGTTCTGCACCGTGCCCTTGCCGTAGGTCTGCTGTCCGATGATCAGGCCGCGTCCGTAATCCTGGATCGCTCCGGCGAAGATCTCCGAGGCCGAGGCGCTGAATCGGTCGACCAGAACCACCAGGGGGCCGCTGTAGAAAACGGCAGGGTCCGGGTCGTCATCCACTTCGATGCGCCCCGTGGTGTCGCGCAATTGGACCACCGGACCCCGGTCGATGAACAGGCCCACGAGCGACTCGGCCTCGGGCAGGTAGCCGCCGCCGTTTGCGCGCAGGTCCATGATGAGCACCTCGGCGCCGTCCTTGCGCAGCTCGCCGATCAGCCGCTGAACGTCGCGCGTGGTGCTGCGGAAGTCCTTGGCGCCTGCGCGGCTCGCGTCGTAGTCCTGATAGAAGCTCGGGACGGTGATGATTCCCACCTTGATCTCGTGTCCATTGCGCACCACGGTCTTCATCGCCTTGTGGGAGGCCTGGGCCTCGAGCGAGACGCGGTTGCGCGTGAACTCCACCACTTTCTGGGGCGAGCCCGGCGCAGCGCCCGCCGGCAGGAGCTGCAGGCGGACCGTCGTGCCGCCCGGGCCGCGGATCTTCTGCACCACATCGTCGAGCCGCCAGCCGATCACGTCGACCAGCTCGCCGGTCTTGCCTTCGCCGACCGCGGTGATGCGGTCGTTGGCGGCGAGCTTGCCGGAGACGGCCGCCGGGCCGCCGGCGATCACGTCGATCACGGTGACGTAGTCGTCGGTCAATTGAAGCGACGCACCGATGCCCTCGTACGAGAGGCTCATCTGGATGTTGTATTCCTCGGAATTGCGCGGGGAGAAATAATTGGAATGCGGATCGAGCGACAGCACGAAAGCGTTCATGAACGCCTCGAACACGTCCTCGGGTTTGCTTTGATCCATGCGTTTCTCGACGTGCTCGTAGCGCTTGCGCAGGATATCGGCCGCTTCCGGCCATTGCTTGCCCGCGGTGATCAGCGACAGGGCGTCGTTCTTGACGCGTTTGCGCCACAGCTCGTTCATCTCGGCGGCATTCGCCGGCCAGGGTTCCTTTTCACGGTCGAAGGTGAAGGACTCGTCGAGATCGAAATCGGGTTTTTTCTGCAGCAGCTCGATCGCGTAGTTCATGCGTTCGCGGCTGCGCTGCTGGAAGCGCCGGAATATGACGAACGCGGGTTCCACGTCGCCCGCCTTGATGGCGTCGTCGAGCTCGTAGCGATACTTCTCGAACTCCGCGATGTCGCTCGCGTAGAAATAGCTTCGCTGGCTGTCGATGGCATCGAGGTACCGGTCGAGGATCAGGCTCGAGAGATGATCGTCGAGAGGCGCCCTGCGATAGTGCTCCCGCGCGACGATGTCGCTGACGCGGCGTGCCACGTAGTTCTCCTGCTCCGTCGGCTGCAGGGCCGCGGGGGTTGCCGGAGCCGCGGCAGGGGTGGACGGCGTCATCGCGGCGCCCAGCAAGGCGGCGAGTCCAACGGCGCTTAAGCATACGGCAATCCCGGTGACCCAGCGCGAGCGCTTGCCTCGGGGTCCCCGTTTCCTCACGACCGTCATCACCGTTCCCGTTCTCCTGTAAAATGCGCCGCGCAACCAATGCAAGGCTAGACCAGCCTATGTCCCAAGCCAAGTGTATACGAGCCTGAAGATATGCGTCCGTTCACGGTTTTGATCGGTATCGTCCTGGGCACGGCCGCCTCGATCACCTTCAGCATGGGCGCCGTGCTGATCGTGTTCGGCGTATTGGCCGGCCGACATCCGGATCTGTCGCGCGAATTGCCCAAACTCATGCTGAGTTTGCTGGCGTTCGGAGCTTTGACCGCGGCGAGCGCCGGTAGTTTCCTCGGCCAGGTCAAGGGGCGTTCCTGGCGTCCCTGGGCGCACGTGGCGACCCTGGCGGTGCTGAGTGCAATCGTGCTCATATATTGGCCGCATCGCGGCTGAGCCGGCCCTCTCGAGGAGAACTTCGATTTTCAAGCCACCACGGGGTCTTCGCACGCTCTCCGGAGGGTGCCTGACCGTGATCCTGGCCGCGTGTACCGCTCACCGGGTGCCGCCCCCATCCACCGACATTGACGAGGCGCTGGTCAGGAACGACATTCGAACTCTCGCCTCCGACGACTACGCGGGGCGCAGACCCGGAACCGCCGGCGAGGACAAGACCGTCGCGTTCCTGACCGACCAGTTCAGGAAACTCGGCCTGAAGCCCGGCAACCGCGAGAGCTACGTGCAGCCAGTTCCCATGGTCGAGATCACCGCGGCGAAGGACGCCAAGCTGTCGGTTGCGGGGCGGGCCGGCGTGCAATCCTTGAGCTACGGCAAGGATATGGTGATCTGGACCCGGCGCGAGGTGCCGGCCGTCTCGCTCGCGCAAAGCGAGCTGGTGTTCGCCGGCTACGGCATCGTTGCACCCGAATTCGATTGGGACGACTATGCCGCGATCGACGTGCACGGCAAGACGGTGCTGGTGCTCATGGGCGATCCCGGCTACGCAGGCAAGGATCCCACGCTGTTCAAGGGCAATTCCTTGAGCTACTACGGACGCTGGGCGTACAAAGTGGCCGAGGCAGCCCGTCACGGCGCGGCGGCCGTCTTGCTGATCCACGATGCGGGGCCGCTGGGATATGGCTGGAACGTGGTCGTGAATACCTGGACGGGACCTCAGCTCGAGCTCGCCGCGGCGGACGGCCACTCAGGCCGCGCCGCAGTCGAAGGCTGGCTCACGGGCGAGGCGGGGCGGGCGTTGTTCACGGCGGCCGGCCTCGACTACGAGAGCCTGACGCATGCCGCGGCGCGCCGCGGATTCAAGGCGCTGCCCATGGGCCTGAAGGTCGACGGGCGTATCGACAATGCCATCCGCAGATTCGATTCCGGCAACGTGATCGCGCTCGCGCCGGGGGGCGAGCGCAAGCATGAATACGTCGTGTACTGCGCTCACTGGGATGGATTGGGCCGGGATGCGGGCGGCGCCGTGATCGACGGGGCGGAGGACAATGCATCAGGGGTCGCCGGGCTGATGGCGCTGGCGCAATCGTTCAGCCGCATGCACCCGCCGCCGGGTCGATCCATCGTATTCATCGCTTTCACCGGCGAGGAGTCGGGGCGCCTCGGCTCGCGCTACTACGTCGAACATCCGGTGTTTCCCCTCGAGCAAATCAGCGGTGCGATCAATCTCGACCGGCTCCACGTCGGCGGACGTACCCGGGATGTGATGGTGTTCGGCGCCGGCAATTCCGAGCTCGAGGAGTCCGTTCGAGGAATTGCGCTTCTCCAGGGACGGGAAGTGCGCCCCGACAACGAACCGCAGCTCGGCCGGTATTACGACTCCGATCAGCTGAGCTTCGCGCTGCGCGGCGTACCCGCCCTGTACGTGAAATCGGGCGTGGACGACGAGGCCCGCGGCCCGCAATGGGGGCAGGCGCAGTTCGAGGACTATCGCGCGCACCGCTACCGGCAGGCGGGCGACAAATACTCGGAGAACTGGGACCTGCGCGGCGCCGTGGAGGATCTCGAGCTATACCTCGAGGTCGGATTGCGGTTGGCGGATACCCGCCGATTCCCGCGCTGGTTCCCGAACAGCGAGTTCAGCGGGAACCGCGCCCACGCATTGCCCGCCGATTAGGGACGACTGTGTGCCGACCTGCGCCGCGCCGCAGGCCCCTTTGGGCCGAAGCGCGCCGTTCACGAAGCCCCTCAGCGCTTGCCGACGCGTTCCCAATGCTTGCGGCGGTCGAAGCTGCCGGACGTATTGTAGGGATCGAACCCCGCATCCGATCCGGCACCCGGCCCGCTCTTGCGAGGGGGCTCGGCATCGGCCAGCGCCAAGGACTGTGCACGGCGTGCCTCGCGGAGTTCTCGCGTGCCGAAGCTGAATCTCGGATCTCGGTCGTCTGCCTGGTTACCGTTCGCCATCGTGCTTTCCCTCGAACAAAACTCGTCATCGACTGAGGCCGTCGTATGTAAGATGCGGCCTTCGCCGTATATGTTCCCAAATTGCGACAGCCGCTCCCTCGGAGAATGGAGGAACTGTGACGTGCTTCAAACGGCAGGCGACTTAACACGGCCGCGGAACGACTTAATCCGGCGCGGGCGGGCGCCGCGCTCCCGTCAGACTCTCCAGGAAGCGGCCTTGACGGCGGAACCGGCGAGAACGTTGGGCAGTTGGCGATCGAACGGCACAGCGCGGTTGCGACCGCGCAGCTTTGCCGTATAGAGCGCCTGATCGGCCGCCTTGACGAACTCGGCGACGTTGGTGAACGCCATGTCCGGTCCGTGCGTGGCGCAGCCGATCGAAATCGTCACACGCGCATGATCGGCGCCGATCACGTGCCCGGTGTTCCGGAACGCAGCGACGATGCGCTCGCAGACCCCGTGAGCCGTCTCGGCGTCGGTCGCGGGCAGGATCACGACGAACTCCTCGCCGCCGTAGCGGGCGATCATGTCGGTTTCGCGGGTGTTGCCGCGCAGAATCCGCGCCGTCGCCTGCAAGATCCGGTCGCCGGCCTGATGCCCGTACCTGTCGTTGATACTCTTGAAATCATCGAGGTCGGCGAACGCCACGCTCAACGGCCATTTGTGCCGGGTCGAATGCTCGAACTCCCGGGTCAGGACCTGGTCGAGATAAGCGCGGTTGTAGACGCCGGTCATGGCATCGCGCCGCGTCTCCTCCTCGAGCTCCTGCGTCCGGGAGCTGGAAATCTCGGCCACCGCCCGCAGGGTGTTGATTTCGCGCAATGCGAACAGGTTGCGCAGCATCAACGCTTCGCGCGCCTGTTCCAGGATGAGCTCGGGATGCTGATTGGCAAGCAGATCCGTCTCGAAGATCGCCTCGGTCTCCGGAAGCATCGAGCCGATGGTGCCGAGCACCTGGCCGAAGGCCATCTTGTCCATGGCCAATCCGCGCTCTGCCGACAGCGCCGTTTCGGCGAATTGCCGCTCCTCGGGAGCGCGCAGGAATAAATCGGCGATCGGCCCGGACAGGGCCACGCAGCGCTCGAAGACCTGCAGCGGATCGGAGGTCGCGTGCAGGTCCATCCGATGGCTGTGCTCGATCGCCCGGTGCAGGCGCGAGGGCAGGTTCCAGGACTTCATGAGCCAGCCGCCGACCGCGGCGTGGTCGACTTGCAGACGTTTTTTCTCGTGCGCCGCGAGGGCGGCATGATCGTGCTGAAAGGATTCGGTGCCGCGGTACAGGTCGGGCACCGCCTGGTCCAGCGCCAGCATGCCTACATCCTGCAGCAGCGCCGCCAGGAATATCTCCTCCGCCATCGGCTGGCGCAATGCATCGGCCAGGGCGCGCGCCGCCGTCGCTGCCACCAATGCGCGCCGCCAGTAGCGGGGATAATCGATGCCGTTGGGTTTGCCGTTACGAAGCGATTTGACCAGCGAGAAGCTCAATGCGAGCGTCAACGTCGCGTTCAGGCCGAGCACCACCAGGGCCTGGCGCAGATTCTCGCTCTTGCGGCGCTGCGCGTAGAGCGCCGAATTGGCGATGCGCAGCACCTTGCTCGACAGCGCCGAGTCCATGCTCAACGCCTTGGCAACCTTGCCCATCTCGATCTCGGGATCCCTGGCGAGCTCGATGATGTGCGTCGCCACACCCGGCGGGGACGGAAAATTTACCAGTGAGCGAAGATGGGCTTCGATCTCGGGATTCACGCGCGGGCACTCCCACTCTCAAGGACCATTGGCCTAATGAGGTTAGCGTCCGCGTTCCATATAACTTAAGGGGCTTTTTAAGGGGTTTCGAGGAGGGATGTCAGGCGAGCCCTGCGCTCAGCCGCCACCAGAGCCTCAGGGCCCTGAACAGGAGGTACAGGCCGTAGGGTCCCAGGAGAACGATCCACGACGCGGCGGATCCGGTCTCGAGCCCGGCATAGAGGCTTTGAAACATATGCTTGAGGCTCGCCCCCTCGTAGCGCCCCAGGAGCGAAGAACCGGCATAGAAAATGAGCACGGGCATGATCAGGAAGCCGAACCCCAGGGCGAGCGCGGTCAGCGATATTTCGCGGGACCAGCCCGGCAATCCTCTCAGGCGCCCGGAAAATTGCGAAAAACGCATACCGCGTCATTGTAACGAAATACGTCGCCTGCCGCCCGTGGCTGTAAACTACCTGCATGCGATCCTGGATGCCGAAGTCCTTGTACGACGCCAAGCCCTGGGTGCTCATCGGCCTCGGGGCGTTGCTCGCGCTCGGCATGAGCGGCTGGTCGCTGTCGGTGGGCTATTGGACCTGGTGGCGGGGCCTGTCGCTGTTCGCCGGAGCGGCGCTCGGCATCGTCGGCGGGGCGACGCTGCAGATGCGCCAGGATTACCGCGCCCGCAGCAAGTGGCGGCGCGAGACGCCGCCATAATGCGCACCGCCGTCGTCGGCGTCGGCTACCTCGGTCGATTTCACGCACAGAAGTACGCGAGTCTCGCAGGCTCCGAATTGGTCGGCGTGGCCGATCCATCGCCGCAGGCGAGGGCCGCGGTGGCTGCCGAGCTGGGCGTGCGCGAATTCGCCGACTATCGAGAGCTTCTGGGGGCCGTCGATGCGGTCAGCATCGTGACGCCGACGCCGCTGCATCACGTGATCGCCAGGGAGTTCCTGGAGTCCGGGGCTCACGTGCTGGTCGAGAAGCCCATGACCGCGACGCTGGCCGAGGGCGAGAGTCTCATCGCGGCGGCGCGCCGTGCGAATCGGATCCTGCAGGTCGGTCACCTCGAGCGATTCAACGCGGCCGTGCAGGCCTTGCAGCCCATCCTGTCGGTGCCGAGATTCATCGAGTCGGCGCGGCTCGCCCCGTTCAAGCAACGCGGTACCGACGTGGACGTGGTGCTCGATCTGATGATCCACGACATCGATTTGATCCTGAGCATCGTGGGCTCCTCCGTGGTGTCGGTCGATGCCATCGGCAGCAGCGTGTTCTCGAAGGAGATCGACATCGCCAATGCGCGGCTGCGCTTCGCCAATGGGTGCGTGGCGAACGCGACCGCGAGCCGCGT
>DASYAC010000024.1:0-2962 GCA_036501585.1 Steroidobacteraceae bacterium | reverse complement strand
TCGCCGGCGAGCGTCATGGCGTGTCTCCTGAACGGACTCATTCTCACCGGTTTCTTCACCGTGGGGCCCCTGTTCGGCGTGCAGATCGGTTTCGATCAGAGTCACGTCGTTCTGCTGATGGCGTGCGTCTCCCTGGGCGGTCTCTTTCTGCAATGGCCGATCGGCTACATATCCGATAAGGTCGACCGGCTGTACGCGCTGATAGGGCTCGGCCTCGGGGTCGTCGGGGTCGCCGCCGCCCTGATCACCGTCGATCGGCACACACCCTTCGTGCTGATCGGCATCCTGTTCTCGGTCTTCGGCGGCCTCGGCGAGAGTCTCTATGCCGTAGGCGTCGCGCATGCGAACGACCGCGCCGACAAGACCGATTACGTCGCCCTCTCCTCCACCCTGCTCTTCGTCTGGGCACTCGGCGCCGCCATCGGTCCGACGACCGGCACCTACGCCATCCAGCTCGTCTCCCCGAGCGCCTTCTTCGGGTACGTGGTGGCGCTCACTGCGGGCTTCACGGTGTTCACGCTCTGGCGGCTGTATCGGCGCAAGCTCGACCGCGTGGTGGAGGAGCGGGAGGAATTTCTTACCTATCCGCAGACCTCGCCGCAGATCTATGCCTGGCTGCCCTATCATCGGAAAAAGCGTACGACGCAGACTCCCGCGGCGCCGGCGGACGGGAATGCGCCGTCACGGGTCGCTACGGTGGAATCCGCCGGCGGCATCGAACCGGCAACGGGGGATGAGACATGAAGTCTGGAAGCATGCACTCGAGCCTCGCGGACGTGATGACCGCTCGCCTGGTCACCGTCGAGATCGACGATCCGCTGGAAGTCGTGAAGGAGATCTTCGACTCCGTGAAGTTTCATCACCTTCTCGTGGTGGATTCCGGCAAGAAGCTCTGCGGGGTGATTTCGGACCGGGACCTGTTGCGCGCCCTGAGCCCCTATATCGGCACGGTGTCCGAGAATGCCCGCGACACGGCGACGCTCAAGAAGCGCGTGCATCAGATCATGACGCGGCAGCCGGTGACGCTGCCGCCCGAGGCCACGGTGGCGGATGCCGTGAAGGTGTTCCTCGAGCACCGCGTCTCGTGCATCCCGGTGGTCGGACCGGGATTCAAGGCCGTCGGGATCGTGAGCTGGCGGGATGTTCTGAAATCAATGACATTGCCCTAAAATGCCCCGATGATAGCGCCGCGGTCAGACGGGTAACTGGAAAGGTCATGCAACATATCGTGGATCAGCTCGAATCCGAGGGCTATGCCATCATCCGCGGCTTCCTGTCGCCCTCCGAGACCCAGGTCATCTCCGCCGAAGTGGACCGGATGTACGCGGAAGGCCTCAAGCATCATGCGACCTACCGCGACAAGAACCTGCTGTTCGAGGTACTGAACGATCCGAAGGCCCTGCGCCGGGTGGTTCTCCAGGCGCACTGGACGGCGTGGATCAGCCCCGTGATGGAAGAGATGCGCCGGAGCGCCGCCTACTATGCCGTGCTCGAGCCCTTCCTCGGGCCGGACATCAAGCAGATCACGCATCAGGTGCACTGGAAGCCGCCGGGCGCGAAATACACCTCGTATCGCTTCCATCAGGACGCGCGCTTTCGCGAAGGGTCCGTCAAGGCGTACGACTACCTGGAGAGCAGCGTGACCACCGGTCTCGCCATCGACCGGCAGACCGTGGAGAACGGCGCGCTGCGCATCATTCCGAAAAGCCAGCGGCTCGGGTATCTCGGCCTCTCGGACGACGGACCCATCATGGTCGGACAGACCCAGGATGAAGAATTGCGGCGCGCGGGGCTCGACCCCGGGGCCATGATCACCTGCGAGATGGAGCCGGGGGATCTGCTGCTCTGGACACTCTACACCGTGCATGGCTCCGCGCCCAATGTCAGCGACTACGACCGGCGCTTCATGATCAACAGCTACGTCCGCGCGAGCGACAGCGATCGCGGCGAGTGGGCGTTCCGGGGCGGCGTGTCGACACCGCTCGGCGCAGAGCCCGAGATCTGCAAATACGAGCAGCTTCGCGAGCGCCCCGGCCCGTTCTACATCGAGTCCGACTGGACCGAGGAAGCAGCGGCCGCCGCGGCACGCTAG
The DNA here is from genome assembly GCA_036501585.1 of Steroidobacteraceae bacterium. GTDB lineage: Bacteria > Pseudomonadota > Gammaproteobacteria > Steroidobacterales > Steroidobacteraceae > Bog-1198. The sequence continues at coordinate 870 of DASYAC010000024.1, read as the reverse complement.
CCGAAGCGATCACTGGGCGGCATTCGCGAGCGCCGCCGCCCGGAGGGATCTGCCGATCCCGGCGGCGGCCAGGAAATAATGCACCACCGCCCAGGCGAAGAATCCCACCGTCACCAGGAGTCCCCGCCGGCTCGCGACCGCGAGCGCCGACTGACAGGCCGATTGGAGCGGCGCGCCGGCGCCTGCCGTGGCGAAGCCGCCCGGACAGCTTTCGCCGAATGAGCCGCTGCCGGGGAGCGCGAAGCCCGACTCGGCGAACCGATCGATGACCCAGCCGACGAACAGCGGACCGAGGCCGAGCGCGATCATGCTGAGGCAGATGTACAGGAACGCCGTGGCAGTGGCGCGCCGGCGCGCACCGACCACGTTTTGCACCACCCCGAAGGTGGGGCCGAGCGAGGCGTACCAGAAGAATCCGGCGAGCGACAACCATGCCGTGGCGCGCTGCCAGTCGCCCGCGAGAATGGCGAGCGCAAAGAGCGGCAGGGAAATCGCGCCGCCGATGGCGGGCACCAAGGCATACCAGCGCGGGCTCGAACGGGCGAGAAAATCCGACACCCAGCCGCCCGCGAATATGCCGATGCCCACGGCAACGCCGCCGGACAGGGCGCTGATGAGTCCGACGGTCGCTGCGCCCAGCCCGAACTCGCGCCGGAAATAGGCCGGTATGAAATAGTAGAACCCGTACGCCGCGAAGGCGCCGACGGTCACCCCGAGGACCATGTGCAGGATCGGCCGGTCGAGGAGCAGCGCCGCCCCGACCGCCTTGAGCTCGGCAAGCTCGCGGCGCACCGAGAAGGGCGCGAGCACCGTGGCGGCGGACTTCGGATCCAAACCGCCCCGCTCGGGCTCGCGCACCACCGCCTTGAT
>DASYAC010000023.1:0-12913 GCA_036501585.1 Steroidobacteraceae bacterium | reverse complement strand
CTCGATCGCAAGGAGTGGGATGACTGGCGCGAGAGCGTTTTCTGCCACGACGCATCCATGCATGTTCCGGAGGCGCAACTGAATCTCTTCGGCATCGACGACATCCTGTCCTTTCTGACGACCTTCCTCGCCGGGGTGGTGACCGTGCACCACGGGCATATGCCGATCATTCAAATCCTCTCGCCGACGACGGCAAGCGGCATCTGGGCGATGGAAGACGTGCTGATCCTGCCCACAGGACGCCATGCGAGCGGCGTCGAGGGACGCGTCCATGGATATGGCCATTATCACGAGACGTACTCGCGCGAATCGGCCGGCTGGCGGATCAAGACGCTTCGCTTGATCCGGCTGCTCGGCCCCGCGCCGCTGCTTGCTCCGGCGCCGCTGCTTGCCCCCGTGTCATGACGAGCCGGTCGGATTCCTCTGCCGTTCTCGGTCCACTGTTCGGCCTGGATGGCCGGGTGGCGGCGGTCACGGGCGCCGCGGAGGGCATGGGCCAGGAAATTGCAAAACTCCTGGCGGAGTCGGGCGCGTCGGTGGCGATTCTCGATCGCAATTCCGGCGGCGCGGCAGAGGTCGCGCTCGCGATCGACCGCGAGGGCGGCCGCGCCCTGGCGATCGGGATGGATCTCGCCGGCGAGAAATCCGTGGTCGCCGCCCTGCAGGAGGTCGCGCAACGGCTCGGCGGCATCGACATTCTCGTGAACTGCGCCGGAATCCAGAACCGGGAGCTGCTCACGGAAACCTCGACAGAGCTATGGGATCTCGTGCACGGCATCAACAGCCGCGGACTGTTCGTCTGTGTGCGCGAAGCGGCAAGGATCATGCGCGCCGCCGCTCGGGGAGGACGGATCATCAACATCTCGTCCATGGGCTCGATCCATCCGATCATGCCGGGCCTTGCCGCGTACAACGCGTCGAAGGCGGCCGTCAATGCGCTGACACGCAGCGCCGCGCTGGAATTGAGCGGGGATGGAATCACGGTGAACGCCATCCTGCCGGGGGCCGTCGCCACGGCCGGGGCTGCCAGGGCGCCGGGGCCGGTACCGTCCGGCAGGGTGGTCGCGGGACTGCCCCCGCTCGGACGGCTGGCGACGCCGGCCGACATTGCGGCGGCCGTCTTGTTTTTTGCCGGCCGGAGCGGCGCGGCCATCACCGGCCAGACGCTTTGCATCGATGCCGGGTACCTGCTGAGCTGACTTTGGGCCGAGCCGGGCTTGAACAACCAATCAGGACTGAACATGGATACGAGCGTTGGGGCCGATGATGTCGAGGCGGTGTGGTCCAGGCTGCAGAAGGCGATGACCGATCCGGAAGGTCTGCAAAATCCCTACCCCTTGCTGCGGGAGATGCACCGCTATGGCGATCAGGTGAGAACGCCCGGCGGCGTTCATGCCGTGTTCGGTTACGACCGGGTCCACGAACTGACACGCTCTCCGCTGTTCAAGAAGGATACGGCCGTCATCTTCAACTCGGCGTTTGCAGGGGCGACCGAGCAGCAGAAGGAGCAACTGCGTGAAATCGCCGGGAAGGAGGTGCCGTTCCTGGTACTCCTCAACCCGCCCGATCATGCGCGGATCCGCGGAATCGTCTACCGCGGCTTCCTGCAGACGCATCTGGCGGCTTTGCGGCCGACCATCCAATTCCACATCGAGCGTCTCCTGGCGGACATCGATCCCACGCGCCCGGTCGACATGATCGGCACATTTTCCTCCCTGTTCGCCCCGGAGATCGTCGGGCACCTGATCGGCCTGCCGGCCGATCAACGGCCCATCGTTTCAGGACAGACGATGCGCCAGATGCGCGGCTTCGATCCGAGCGCCTCGTTCGAGCAGCAGATCGACGGCGCCCATGCCCGGGTGGAGCAGGCGGATTACATCCGGCGCATCGTTGCCGACCGCCGCAGACAACCCCGCGAGGATTTCATCACGACCCTCATCGCGCAAAGCGACGCCGAGGGCGTGATCAGCGACCAGGAGCTCATCGCGTTGATCCAGATTCTGTACATCGGGGGCTACGAGACGACCTCGCATATGATCGGCAACGGCCTGGTTGCGCTGCTCACGCATCCGGCTCAATTTGCGGCGCTGGTCGCCGCTCCCGATCTCATGCGCCACGCCGTCGACGAAATGCTTCGGTTCGACGGCCCCATCTCCCTGACCCAGGTGGTCGCCGCGGAGGGCGCGCAACTCGGCGGCCGGCCGGCCGAAGTCGGCGCCCCCTATATCGGTCTCCTGGGGGCGGCGAACCATGATCCCAGCGTGTTCGATCACCCGGAGCAGTTCGACATCGGCCGTGCGCGAAAGCCCAGTGCTTCGTTCGGCGGAGGACCCCATTTTTGCCTGGGGGCGGCCCTGGCAAAGCTCGAGCTCGAGCTGGTGTTCGCCGAGCTCATCCGGCGCTTCCCGACGATGAGGCTCGCCGATCCGTCGCCGGTGCGGATTCGCGCCTTCCACCAACGGGCCTATCAAGCGGTCTCGGTCCTGCTTCGACCCTGAGGCATCGCCGCGAGGGGCGGTGAGCTGCGTCCGCTCGCGGCGTGCGACAGTCCGTCAAAAGCGTTTCCGGATCTCGACGCCGAAGGTCGCCGGCGCCCCCGGAATCGTGTACGCGTAGCCGAGCGAAGTCGAGAAGTCGTTGCCGCCCACGAAGTAGTGCCTGTTGGTGACGTTCTTGCCCCAGACCGAGATCGTCGTGTTCCAATTGCTGATCTCCTGGCTCACCCGGGCATTCAACAAGGCATAGCTTCCCTGCGTCGTCGAGAACGCGGAGTCGGCCGTGTGGTCGTCAGGAACATAATCCACGGTGCTGCGGAAGGAGGAGTCGACCGTCGTGTCCAGGGAACCCCAGGTGTCGTCCAACGTATAAGTCCCCGATGTGCCCGCCTGCCAGCGTGATACGTTCGGGAAGCTGTTTCCGGACAGGTTGACCGGTTCGCCGATCGCGTTGAAGCCGTTGTATGAGTTGTATTTCGGATCGGTATAGGAGGTGAACGCCGAGAGCCGCAGCGGACGAAACGGCCGTGCCGTGACCTCGAGCTCGACACCGTTGATCCTCGCGGACGCCGCATTCTGTACCGCGGTCACCAACGAACCCGACTCGATCACCGAGATCGTGCGCTGGATGTCCTTGTAGTTGGAATGATAGAGAGCGAGATTGGCGCGCAGCCTTTGGTCGAACCACTCCGATTTTGCGCCGATCTCGTAGTCGGTCACCGTCTCGGGCGCGTAGGGCAGAGCGGGATCACTCCGTTGGTTGGTGCCGCCCGCGCGAAAGCCGGTGCTGGTCTTCGCGTACAGCATCAAGTGCTCGAGGGCCTGCCAGTCGAGTCCGGCGGTATACGACGTGTTGTGGAACGAATTGAAGAAATCGGCGGAACACGGCGCCCCGGTTGGCGGCACGCCCTGCACGTCACAAGCCACCGCATTGCGATTTCCAAGCGTGAGCTTCGTGCTTTCGGAGGTATAGCGCACGCCCACGGTCGCGTGTATGTCGGAGGTCACGGCGTAGGTTCCCTGCCCGTACCCCGAATTGCTCGTATCGGTGAATTCGCTCTGGGCGATGATGGGATTCGGCTCGAAGGGAACGACCTCCACGTTTTCCGCGTCGTCGTCGCCTTTCAACCGATAGAAATAGTAGCCGGTCACCCATTTCAGCCTGTCATCGAACGCATCGCCGCCTATCTGGACCTCCTGGGTGAACTGGTGGGGGTTCTGATCGTCGCCGACACCGTTGACCAGAAAGTACGGGCTCGCGCTCTCGCTCGATGCCGTGCTCCGGACCGTCTTCTCGAAGGCGCTGATCGATTTCAGATACAAATCGGGCGAGAACTGATACGTCGACACCACCGATCCGCCGCCGAGGTCGAGGACTGCGCTGGGCACGATCGGGACGCCGGTGACGCCGAACGCCGCGAGCTGCGCCGGTGTGCCGTAGGCGACCGTGCGGCAGTAGCTGCAAAGGTGGCTGGCCAACGCGGTGCGGCCCTTGTTCACGTCGGCGAAGAACGCGGCAATCTGCTGCGGCGTAGCCCCCTTGGGCGGCGCTCCGGTCGTCAATAATCCGCCGAGTACGTTGTAATCGTTGGGAGTGAGTGCGCCGATCTGGGCTGCGACCGACGCCGCGGCCACGGAGAACCCCGGAACCACATAGGAGAGATCTTCGATGTTCTGGGTCGACACTGCGTGCGCCCATTCGCCGCGCACGATGACCTGCCATTTATCCGTCAGATCGAGCCGAAGCGTCCCGCGAAAGCCTTCGTTCTTGTTGGTTTCCAAGGGCAGGCCGTTGCCGATATCCCGTCCGTAGCCATCGCCGAGGTTCGAGTACTGGGCCGTGAGACCGAGCGCCACATGGTCCGAGACGATCGGCAGATTGAGTGAGCCGGATACGGTCTGGTCGTTGAAGCGCCCGAAACCGATCTGGACATCGCCGCTCGTCGCGCCATAGTCGGGCAGCTTCGTCGTGATCTTGACCGCGCCACCCGTGGTATTCCGACCGTAGAGAGTGCCTTGCGGTCCTTTCAGAACCTCGACCTGCTCGATTCCTTCGAGATTCTCCAGGGACGTCGTGAGCGTGTTCGGATAGTAAACGTCGTCCACATAGATGCCCACCGGCGGCGTCTGCGTGATGATGACCTCCGTGGCCTGCTGTCCGCGGATGCCGATGAAGCTGCCGAACGTATCATAGGGAGACTGCTGAAAATTCAGGCTGGGCGTCTGGGCACCGAGATCCGCCACGGAGGTGATTCCCAGCCGCTGTATGTCCTGCGTGTTGAAGGCGGTGATCGCGATCGGCGCCTGCTGGTTGTCCTCGGAACGCTTGCGCGCCGTGACGACGATCTCGGCCAGTCCCGCGGAAGGCTCCTTGGAGCTTCCGGCCGCCTCATCCGTGGCCGTGGCGGTGGCCGTTTCCGCCGCGACTGTGGCGGTTTCCGCGGCGGCGGCGGTGGTGGTTTTCGCGGTGGCCGCGCCGGTTTCCGCCGTGGTGGTTTCCGCCGTGGTGGTTTCCGCCGCAACAGCAAGCGACCCTGCCGCCAGGCTTCCCATGGCAAAGAGCGCCGCTCCCGCTGCAATGCTGGCCAAGATAGACGGAATTGCCAACTCCCGAGCCATAGATATCCCCTTGCCTTGTTATCGTTCGATCATCGCGGTGGAACCATGGCTGCCGCCGAACATCGCGGCACGCCGACCGTCGTCGAATCTAGTGCGACTATAAATCGACAGTCCGTCAGTTTCAATAAAAACTGACTGATCGGCAGCTTTTATTTTGTGAAATTTTTTCGTAATGCCGCGTTTTTGTTATATTTAGGCCAAGTAGAGGCGCGCCGGCGAGTTGTCGGATGGTTATTTACCTTGCGTTTCGGGCCGCCCGCAGCCGGTACGCCGCCCGCTCCCGATTGCATCAAAAGTCGGTCCCGCCGTCGATATTCAGCATGGCGCCCGTCACGTAGCCGCCCTCGAGGACAGCAACACCGTCTTGCCGCGCAACCCGAGGTCCACGTCAGATCCGGAGCACCGTGCCGCCGTCCACGCACCAGGTCTGTCCGGTGACCCAGCTCGCCTCGTCCGACAGCAGGAACAGACAGGTGTTGACGATGTCCCGCGTCGTCCCGATGCGGCGCAGCGGAAGGCTCTCGAGCAGCGCCTTCAGGCGCTCGGGGGGAACGCTCGTTTGAGTCGCCTCGGTATCGGTGGGCCCGGGCGCGATCCCGTTGATGCGAATGTTCAGAGGACCGAGCTCGCGGGCCAATCCGATGGTGATCGCGTTGACGCCCGTCTTGGCGATCCGGTAGTAGTTTCCCGCCTCATAGGCTGCAGTCGAGGACTGATTCACGATCGCGCCGCCGCCGCGAGCCGCGATGTGCCGGTACACGGCCCGCGTCACGATCAACGCTCCGTTCATGTTCACTTCCATGAATCGCCGGTAGTAGTCGTAGTCGACCGTCAGGAGACTCTCCCGCCGCATGCCGGCGAAAATCGCCGCGTTGTTGACCAGGTAGTCGATTCCACCGAAGCGCCGCACGGATTCGGATGCCAGCTGCCCGGCCGACTCGGGCGAGGCCACGTCGGTCCTGACGAAGGCCGCGCGCCCGCCGCCCGCGACGATCTCGCCGGCCACTTTGGCCCCGGTGGTCTCATTGATCTCCGCGACGACCACCGCCGCACCTTCCCGCGCCAGGGCCCTCGCGTAGGCCTCCCCTATTCCCTGCCCGGCCCCCGTAACTATCGCCACCTTGTCAGTGAAGCGCATGTGCCATCCTGTGTGAAGCTCAACGTTAACTGATATGATGTCATTTTGGGAGGGGCTCGCTGCGGCCGGCCGCTGGATTGAGCGGGCCGCCGGTTCGCGTATGATGCCCCCTGGTCCGGATCTTGGGTCTACGAATGGATATGACGGAATCGGATTCGCGTGCGGGTGGTGCGCGCCGGCGCAAGAATGATCGGGCGCGAAAGGCGCGTCAGAATCTCTACGGCCAGGCGATGGGCCGCAAGGGAAACGAGACCCGCCAGCGGCTGATCGGCGCGACGGTGGAGCTGCTCGAGAAGCGCTCCATCCGGGACGTGAGCGTCTCCGATATCGCCACGCTCGCCGGCACCTCATCCTCCAGCTTCTACATCTACTTCACCGACGTGTCGGCGGCGGCCCTGGCCGCCGCGGAAAGCATCGAGCAGATAACGCCCGAGATCGAGCGCCTCCTGCGCCTGTCCTGGTCGAAGAACGATGGCCAGCTCAAGGCCGCCGCGCTCGTCGAGGAGTACGTGAGCTTCTCGAGCCATCATCACGCCATCCTGCGCATCCGCAATCTGTCGGCGGACGAGGGCGACAAGCGATTCGAGGCGGTGCGCCATCAGGCGGTCTCGCGCATCCATGAGTTGCTCGAGGCTCGTATCGCCGCGTCGGGCAACGAGCTCGACCCGTCGGCGGGCGCCTCGGCCATCCTTGCGCTGATGGAGCGCATCTCCTCGATAGCGCGCTTGCCGCTGCGCAGGCATCACTCGCGCAAGAGCCTGATCACCGCGGCGGCGTTCCTGGTCGCGAGTGCGCTGACGCCGCGTTGAGCGGTCGTGCCGGGCGCTCCCGGCGGCCGCCGGCCGCCGCGATCAATAGTTGATACGGTGTCATTTTTGGACTAATGTGCCGGCACGGGGCGAATCGCCGGCCGTCATGCCGCATCGCAACTGGGCAACGGTCCGGCGGCGTCGCCAATCGGAGTTCAAAACCATGCAAGCTTCCTCGGCGGCCGATCCCGGCATCGGCACCCACGCGATTCCCGACCACGTTCCTCGGGAGCTGATCCGCTCGTTCGATTTTCGCACGGGGCTCGGACCCTACCCGCACGAGTCGGTCGCTGCGCTTCACTCCGGACCGCGCGCGTTCTTCTCGCCGACGCATCACAACGCGATTCCCGGACCCGGCACGTGGGTACTGACGCGTGCCGAGGATATCCGCGCCGCGCTTCAGGACGCGGCCACCTTCTCGAGCAACGTGCGTCGATCGAACTTCGGGCTGTCGCTGATACCGCTCGAGCTCGATCCCCCCGAACATCCGAAGTTTCGCGCCATCATGAACCCGATCTTCTCCCCGGCGAGGATGAAGCAGCTGGAGAGCAAGGTGCGGGGGCTGGCGGGAGATCTCGTGGCGAAGTTCGCCGACAAGGGTGGATGCGACTTCGTCGAGGATTTCGCCAAACCCTTCCCGGTGGGCATATTCCTCGACCTCATGGGGCTGCCCCAGGAGAGCATGAGCCGGTTCCTGGCCTGGGAAGCGCGCATCATGCGCGACAAGCAGACCCGCACCGACGCCATCCGGGAGGTGGCCGCCTATCTGCAGGAGCTGATCAGCGACCGGCGTCGAAATCCGACGGATGACCTCATCACATTCGCCGTCAAAGCCCGGGTGGACGAGCGGCCGGTTGCCGATGCGGAGATCATCGGCATGTGCGTATTGTTGTTCATCGCGGGCCTGGATACGGTGACGAACAGCTTCAGCTTTCATTTTCGCCATCTTGCCGAGCATCCGGCGGACCAGGAGGCCCTGCGCAAGGACGCGGCGCTGATCCCTTCCGCTGTCGAGGAGCTGTTTCGCGCCTATGCGGTCGTGAACACCAACCGCTACACCACGCGAGACGTCGAGTTCGCGGGCGTGACCATGAAGCGGGGCGAGAACGTCACATGCTCGACCATCCTCGCTTCGCGCGATCCGCGCGAGTTCCCGAATCCGAACGAGGTGATCTTCTCGCGCAGCCCGAATCTGCACAATGCCTTCTCCTACGGGCCGCACCGGTGCCTCGGGTCGCATCTGGCGCGCCGCGAAATCACCGCCGGAATCGAAGAGTGGATGAGGTCCGTCCCGCCCTTCCGGGTCGCGCCGGGCGCGAAGATCACGGCTCACGGCGGCGGGGTCTTCAGCCTCGATTCATTGCCGCTGGTCTGGTAGCCGCGAGGCCGCACCGCGACCGCGAGGCCGCACCGCGCTCAAGTGTCGACACCCGCAGTCATACCGGTCCGCCGCGCCGACTTTCGAGGGGCCGGAGATATCGTGCTGGCGGCGGATGCCTTTGGACGCGCCGACGACCCCTGCATCATTCTATTGCCGGGGGGCGGTCAGACCCGGTTCGCATGGCGGCGCAGCGCCGAGGTGTTCGCGCAACATGGCCACTATGTGCTGTCCGTCGATCTGCGCGGCCACGGCGAGAGCGGCTGGGCGACCGACGGCGACTACTCGATAGGCGCCTTTGCGGGCGATGTCGTCTGCATCGCGCGACAGGCACCCGCCGGCGCGGTGTTCGTGGGCGCCTCCATCGGCGGCATCGCCGCGCTCGTGGCCGCGGGTGAGAGCCCCGCGCACTTCGCGCGCGCTCTCGTCCTGATCGATGTCGTGCCGCAGATGCCGGAGGCGAGCCTCGATCGCATTCGGGCGTTCATGTCGGCCGGCGCCGAGGGATTTGCCAGCCTCGAGGAGGCGGCTGCGGCGGTCCGGGCATACCTGCCTCACAGACCCCCCCGATCCGCCCTCGCGCTGCGCAACAACTTGCGCACCGGCAAGGGCGGCAGACTTTACTGGCACTGGGACCCCGCCTTTCATGCCGGGTCGAAGCAGCGAGCCGAGGCGGGAATGCTGCGCCGGATGGAGGCGGCGACTCGCGGCGTCGGCGTCCCGGTATTGCTCGTCTGCGGCGAGCGCAGCGAGGTGGTCGACGAGCCGGCGATCGCTCATCTGCTGCAACTGTTGCCGTACGCGAAATGCGTACGGGTAGCGGATGCCGGACACATGGTCGCGGGCGATCGCAACGACGCCTTCGGCGCGGCGGTTCTCGATTTCCTGGGTGAATTGCCGGGCCGGGCGAGCCATCGTGAGGCAAAAGCGGGAGGCTGTGGCCCCGCCGTAGCCCCACCGTAGCCCCGCCGTAGCCCCACCGTAGCCCCACCGTAGCCCCATCGTAGCCCCACTTGGCTGGAGAGCCGATTTGCGACATACCCCCGACGAGTTTCAGGAGATCCGCATGGCGGTGCGCGCGCTATGCGCCGCGTTCCCGGATGAATACTTCCGCGACGTGGATGCGAAACGCGGCTATCCCGAGCAATTCGCGGACGCCTTGATCAAGGCGGGCTGGCTCTCGGCGATGATTCCGGAGCAATACGGAGGTTCGGGGCTCGGGCTCGGCGCCGCTTCCGTCATCATGGAGGAGATCAACCGCTGCGGAGGCAACTCGGGCGCGGTCCACGGACAGATGTACAACATGGGCACGTTGCTGCGCAACGGCAGCGCCGAGCAAAAAGCGCGGTACCTGCCGCGGATCGCCTGCGGCGAGCTCCGGATTCAATCGATGGCGGTGACCGAGCCGACCGCCGGCACCGACACGACGAGGATCAAGACCACGGCGACCCGCCGCGGCGACCGCTACGTCGTCAACGGACAGAAGGTCTGGATCTCGCGGGTGCAACATTCGGATCTCATGATCCTGCTCGCCCGCACCACGCCGCTCGCCGAAGTCGCGAAGAAATCGGAGGGCATGTCGATCTTCATCGTGGACGTGAAGGAGGCGATGTCGCGCGGGATGAGCGTACGGCCCATTCCCAACATGGTGAACCATGAGACGAACGAGCTTTTCTTCGACAATCTCGAGATCCCGGCGGAGAATCTGATCGGCGAGGAGGGCCGGGGCTTCAGATACATCCTGGACGGCCTCAACGCGGAGCGCACGTTGATCGCGGCGGAATGCATCGGCGACGGCTACTGGTTCATCGAGCGCGCCGGCAGCTACGCGACCGAGCGCAAGGTGTTCGATCGCCCCATCGGCCGGAACCAGGGCGTGCAGTTCCCCATCGCGGAGTGTTACATCGAGGTCGAGGCGGCCAATCTCATGCGCTTCAAGGCGGCGGCGCTGTTCGACGCCAACGCTCCGTGCGGCGCGGAAGCCAACATGGCGAAGTATCTGGCCGCCAAGGCCTCCTGGGAGGCCGCCAACGTCTGCTTGCAGACTCATGGAGGGTTCGGATTCGCCTGCGAGTACGACATCGAGCGCAAATTCCGCGAGACCCGCCTCTATCAAGTGGCGCCCATCTCGACCAACATGATCTTCAGCTACGTCGCCGAGCATTTGCTCGGAATGCCGAGATCGTTTTGAGTGGAGCACGTATCTTGAGAAGAGCCGCGGTCGTCGCGCCCGTGCGCACCCCGGTGGGCGCCTTCGGGGGGATGCTGCGCCCGCTGACGGCCGATCAACTCGCCGTACACGTGATCCGCGCCGTGCTGCAGCGCTCCGCTCTACCGGCGCAGCGTGTGGATGAGGTGATCGTGGCCCAGTCCTATGCGTCGAGCGAGGCGCCGTGCCTGGGCCGTTATGCGGCACTCGCCGCCGATCTGCCGCTCGAGGTGCCCGGCTACACCGTGGACCGGCGCTGCGGCTCAGGGCTGCAGGCGGTGATCGACGCTTCCATGATGGTGCAGACAGGGAGCGCCGACGTGGTGCTCGTGGTCGGCGTCGAGAGCATGAGCAACATCGAGTATTACACCAACGATGTGCGGTGGGGGGCGCGCGCCGGATCCGTGACCCTGCATGACCGGCTCCAGCGAGGACGCGAGCGCTCGCAGCCCGTGGAGCGGTTCGGTCATATCTCGGGCATGCCGGAGACCGCGGAGAATCTGGCGCGTGAGTTCGACGTATCGCGCGCCGAGGCGGATCTCTTCGCGGCACGCAGTCATCAGCGCGCCGCGGCAGCCTGGGCCGAGGGTCGGTTCACGCAGGAGGTCGCACACATCGAGGTGCCCCAGAAGAAGGGACCGCCGCTCATGTGCTCCCGGGACGAAGGGATCAGGGAGGACTGCACCCCCGAGTCATTGGCAAAGTTGCGGCCGCTGTTCGCCGACGGAACCGTGACCGCAGGCAATGCCAGCCAGCAGAACGACGCCGCCGCCGCCTGCCTGATCGTGGCGGAGGATCGTTTGGCCGATCTGAATCTCGAGCCCATGGGCTACCTCGTCGGCTGGGCCGCCGTCGGCTGCCATCCCGCGACGATGGGCATAGGGCCCGTGCCGGCGGTGATCAAGCTCATGACCCGGCTCGGCCTGTCCATCGAGCGCATGGACCTGGTCGAGCTCAACGAGGCGTTCGCCGTCCAGGTGCTCGCGGTCCTCAAGGGATGGGAATGGGCCGACCACGCGCGCCTCAACGTGAATGGCGGCGGCATCTCCCTCGGACATCCCATCGGCGCGACGGGGGTCAGAATCCTGGCGACGCTCCTGCACGAGCTCCGGCGTCGCCGGGGACGCTTCGGCCTCGAGACCATGTGCATCGGCGGCGGTCAGGGGTTGGCAGCGGTATTCGAGCGGGCGGGCTGAGCGGACGTCTCCTCGTCCGGATGGAGGTCCGGCTCGAACAGCGGCAGCCACACGTCCGCGCACTGCTCGAACAGCACGCGAACCCGCATGCCGATCACGACGGCCTGAATGTCGCAATTGACGATGTTGGTGGTGAGCCTGAGACCCGGTTGCTCGTCCATCTCCACGATGGCGATCAGGTAGGGCGCCTCGAGCCCCGGCTCCCACACCTGGTGATTGATGGTGTAGGTGAGGACCGTTCCCCTGCCCGAGACAGCCTCATCGCGAACCTCGCGGGATTTGCAGGCGGGACAGATGGGCAGCGGCGGGTGAACGTAATGCCCGCACGCCTGGCAGCGCATGAACCGCAGGACCCCCAGCTCGCCCGCACGCCAGAAAAACTCATTCTCCGCGGTGAGCGCGGGCAGATGGTTGCGCGGCATCCTCATCGATGGATTCTCCAGCCCGTTGTCCGCGAGCCCTGCGTCCGCGGTGATCCGGCATCGCGCCGCGTATGTTCGCACATAAATGATACATCGTCACTTAATTAAACATCAATTGTCCGTTGCGAACAAGGCTCATGCTTCGCACAAAACTGACCTATTGTGAGTTATCATCCGGGCAGGCGGCGTTCCGCCCGCCCTCGGGGAGTTAGCTGGACGATGCAGTACTCGACGATTCTGCTGCACATCGCCGATCAGGTGGCGACCATCACCTTGAACCGCCCGGAGCAGCTCAATTGCTTCAATCGTACGATGGTGCTCGAGTTCCGGGACGTCTGGAACCGTCTGCGCACCGATCCGGACGTGCGGGCCGTCGTGCTGCGCGCGGCCGCCGGCCGCGCATTCTGCTCGGGAGTGGACGTGAAGGAGGGATGGCGCGGCGAGGAGTCGGGGAGCCCCTTCGACCAGGACGACCCGGGCGAGTGGCTCGGACCCAAGAGCAACAGGGTCTGGAAGCCTCTCATCGTCGCCGTCCACGGAATCGCAGCCGGCGGGGCGTTCTACTGGCTCAACGAGGCCGACATCGTCATCTGCTCCGAGGACGCCACCTTCTTCGATCCTCATCTGAAGTTCGGCAAGATCTCCGC
>DASYAC010000022.1:0-8270 GCA_036501585.1 Steroidobacteraceae bacterium | reverse complement strand
CCCGTATTACCGTATTCGTGATTTCGTCGAGTTCACGGCGGAGGGGTCGGGCGGTACCGATGCACTTCGGGGGGTGTCGTGCGGCAGTGTCGAGGAGGCGCGCGCCGCAGCGAATAGCGGTGCGGACTTCGTGGCGCTCGGCGAGCTGCTCGAGGGGGCCGCGCTCGCGGAGTTGTGCCGGAGCGTCGAGGTGCCGGTGTTCGCGCGAGGGTTGCCGCTCGGCCGTGCGTGGGCGCTCGGGGCGAGCGGCGTCAATGCGCTTGGGTGAGGCGATGGGGCGCTCGGGTGAGGCGATGAGCGTTGCCGTTCCCGTCCCTGGTAGGCCGCTCGATGTGCTCGACGGGATCGTCGTGCTTTATCTGGTGCTACCGGTCGCGATCTTTCTTCTTGGCTGGCTCGAGCCGTGGGCGGCGGTTCCCTCGTTTCTATGCCTGCTGTTCGCGCTGAAACCGTTGGCACTCACAGGTCGCGGTCACGGGTCTGTCCCGGGCCTGTCCGGCTGGCAGGTGGCCATCGCGATCACCGTCGGGTGCGCCTGGACGCTCGCCGGCGGGATCGGGCATTGGGTCTTCGCCAATGCGGACTGGCACATTCGGGACGCGGTGCTGCACGATCTCGTCAGCGGCGGGTGGCCGGTGGGATATGGGGCAGAGGACGGCGGCCCGACTTTATTGAGGGCGCCGATTGGTTACTATTTGCCGGCTGCCCTCGTCGGCAAGATGGCGGGTCTCGCCGCGGCGAATGCCGCCTTGGCCGTATGGACCGCGGCGGGAGCGGCGCTTTTCCTGCTGCAGGTGCTGTCGCAAGTGCCGCGCAGACTCGGAGCGGCGCTCGCGAGCGTGGCGGTGATCGTGTCGTTCAGCGGACTCGATGCGGTCGGTACGGTGCTGCGGGCTCCGGGCGCCGTCGCACATTGGGATGTCACGAGGCACTTGGAATGGTGGGCGGCCCGCTATCAATATTCGTCCATGACCACGCAGCTCTTCTGGGTGCCGAATCATGCGCTCGGCGCGTGGCTCGGCGTCGGGCTCCTGTACCGTCTGCGGGGCGAGGCCGCGGTGGACTCGTTGCTCGCGTTGATCGTGGCGGCGGTCGCGCTCTGGTCGCCGCTCGCCGCGTTGGGCCTCGTGCCCTTCGTGCTGTGGCGGGTGTTCGACACGGCGCTGCGCGAGCGCTCGAGCCGAGTGTTCCGTCCCCGGGTCTGGGTGCCGGCGTTGGCGGTGGGCCTCGTGATCGCGGCGTATCTCACCCTCGACGCGGGCCAGATTCCACGGGGCTGGACCCTCGGGGGGCAGGGTTTCGGTCCCGCCGCCCTCGCGGAAGATCTGTGGAGGCAGGCCGAGTTCTTCTTGCTGGAGGCTGGTCTCATCGGATTCGCAATCCTGACCATTCACCGGTCGGCTGCCGTGGCTCTGGCGTTGTGCGTGCTCGCGATATTGCCGGTGGTCCGCTTCGGCGCTGCCAATGATTTCGTGATGCGCGTGTCGATCCCGAGCTTGGCCGTCCTCGCGATCGGCGCCTGCGTTGCGCTGTTCGCCGCCCGGCCACCGGCCGAGGCTGCGGCGGCATCCGCCCGCACGAACCTCCGGATCAAGAAGGTGGCCCTCGCCGGGCTATTGATGGTCGGGGCGATCACGCCGCTGCAGGAGTTCGCGCGCGCCGCGGCGCTCGACCCCTGGCCCGCCAATCGCGCCGCCACGCTCATCGACGCTGCCTGCGGTATCTACCCGCCCCATTACGTCGCCCGGCTGCGCGGTCAGCCGGTCGAGCATCTGCTCAAGCCGCCGCAGGCGCTCTCCGCCGGTCAGGCCGGATCGGAGGCGTGCGCAAACCCTGCGTTGAGGCTCGAGCGGCGTCGGACGGAGGATTCACGGTGAACGCGCGAGGTGGCTTGGAGGGGCAGGGGCGAGACAACGGGCAGGGCGCCTCCGGCGACTTGCCGAGCTTGGCCCGACGCGCGCGGCGGCGCCTCCTTCGCATGCACTTCGAAAGCCGCATCGGACATCTGGGCGGGAATCTGTCCGCGATCGACGCCATGATCACGTTGCATCACCGGGTGATGGATGCGCAGGACAAATTCATCCTGTCCAAGGGACATGCCGCGGGGGCGCTGTACATCACGCTGTGGAGCCTGGGGCTGCTGTCGGATGCGGATCTTGCCACGTTTCACGCAGACGGGACGCTCCTTGCCGGACATCCCGTCCCCGGATGGAGCGGGCACATTCCGCTCGCCACCGGCAGCCTCGGGCATGGATTTCCCGTGGCTCTGGGCATGGCGCTGGCGCGGCAGCTCGAGGACGAGCCGGGCCGGATTTTCTGCATGACCTCGGACGGCGAATGGCAGGAAGGCGCGATGTGGGAAGGGCTCATCTTTTGGGCGCATCGGCGGCTCCGCAACCTCACGGTGCTCATCGACGTGAACGGGTTGCAGGGATTCGGATCGACCCGCGAGGTGGCGTCCATGGGCGACCTCGGCGGGCGGATCGAAAGCTTCGGCGTGCAGGCGGTCCGGGTCGACGGTCACGATCACGAGGCCATCGCGGATGCCGCGCGCACCCATCCGGGTACGGTCATCCTGCTCGATACCGTCAAGGGAAAGGGGGTGTCGTTCATGGAGAACCGGATGGAGTGGCACTACTTGCCGATGAGCGCGGAGCAGTACGCGGCGGCGCTGGGCGAGCTCGAGTCGCCGTGAGGAGCGCGTTCTGCAATGCCATGGTCGAGCTCGCTGCAGATCAGCGCTATTTCTTTCTGACCGGCGATCTGGGATTCATGGCGCTCGAGCCGCTGCGGAAGGTGCTCGGCCCGCGCTTCATCAACGCCGGCGTGGCGGAACAGAACATGGTGTCGGTCGCCGCAGGCATGGCCGCGGTGGGCGGAAAATCCTGGGTATACAGCATCGCTCCCTTTTGCTACGCGCGGCCGTTCGAGCAGATCCGGAACGATGTCTGCCTGAATCGGCTGTCCGTGCGCCTGGTCGGCAACGGCGGCGGGTATGCTTACGGCCCGATGGGAGCCACGCACCATGCGCTGGAGGATTATGGGGTGCTGTTGACGCTGCCGGCCCTGCGGGCCTATGTGCCGGCGTTCGACGCCGACGTGGATCCAATGGTGCGCGTCATTGCGGCGCGCGATGCACCGGCGTATCTGCGCCTCGGGCGCTCGGAGCTCGACGACGAATCCGCGGTGCCCGCGTACGCGGCGTGGCGCCGGCTGCAGGACGGCCGGGCGGGCGTGGTGGTGACGGTCGGTCCGATCGCCGGCGGCTTGTGGAAGGCGTCGCGCGGCCTCCCTGCGGCCGGGCGGCCGGCGCTCTGGGTGGTGAGCGAGCTGGAGGGCGATTGCAGCGCCGTCCCGCCGCCGCCGGCGCTGCTCGATGAGATCGCGGCTGCGCCGGTCCTCGGCATCGTCGAGGAGCACGTGGCGCACGGCGGCTTCGGACAGCAATTCCTGCACTTTCTGTCGCTCTCGGGCCGCCCGGTGCGCCGCGTCGTGCATGCGCATGCGCAGGGGTACCCGTCAGGCCGGTACGGCTCGCAGCGCTGGCATCGCCAAGAGTGCGGGCTGGATGTGGCCGCCGTCCTGGCGCAGGTCGCGGCGCGGATGAGGTCATGAGCTCGACCGAGAGTCTGGTGCGCGAGCTGCACGGCCCGGTCCTGGTGCTGGGCGCCAGCGGTTTCATCGGCGCCAATCTCATGCGAACGCTCCTCGCCAGCCGCTCGGACGTGTTCGGCACGGCCTCGCGCGATCCCGCATGGCGGCTGGCCGAGATCGACGCCGAACGCGTCATCACGGTGGATCTCCTCGCCCGCGGGAATCTGCGGACGCTCCTCGACCGGGTGCAGCCCGAGACGGTCTTCGACTGCGTGGCCTACGGAGCGTATTCGTTCGAACAGGACGTGGAGCGGATGTACCAGACCAACGTGCTGTTCAAGCAGGAGCTGATCGAGGAGCTCCTCCGGCGCGGAACCCATTGCTACATCCACGCGGGCAGCTCGTCGGAATACGGGGCATCCTCCTCGGCACCCGGGGAGAGCCAGGCACCGGCGCCCAACAGCCACTATGCGGTGACCAAGAACGCCGCGGCGGGACTCGTCTATTTCTCGGGCAGGCACCGGGGGCTGCGTTGCGCGAACTTGCGGCTCTATTCCGTGTACGGGCCGCTCGAGGATCGCTCGCGCCTCATGCCGACGCTGGTGGCGGAGGCCGCCGCGCGGCGCCTGCCGCCCTTCGTCGGGGCGGACACCTCGCGCGATTTCGTCTACGTCGACGATGCGGTACGCGCATTCCTCGCCGCGGCCGTGCTGCTGCGGCCCGATCGATACGGCGATTCGTTCAACGTGGGGAGCGGCGTCAAGACCACCATCCGGGAGCTCGCACATCTCGCCAAGCGCGAGTTCCATCTCGACTGCGAGCCCGAGTTCTCCTCGATGCCGGCGCGCTCCTGGGACCTCAACGACTGGTACTCGAATCCGGCCCGGGCGGCGGAGGTTCTCGGCTGGCGCGCCGAGGTCGAGCTGGAAGAGGGCTTGAGGCGCACGGCCCGCTGGTACGCGGGACTCCCCGATGTGGCGCTGTATGAGCGCGCTTCCAAGAAGCGGGCGCTCGACAGCGTCTACAGCGTCACGGCAATCATCGCATGCTACAAGGACTGCCAGGCCATCCCCATCATGGCCGAGCGCCTGGAACGGATGTTCGCGAGGATCCAGGTCGATTACGAGATCATCTTCGTGAACGACGGCAGTCCGGACGATTCGGAGGAAGCGATCCGTGCCCTGAGCGCCCGGAATTCCCGGGTGGCCGGCATCACGCATTCCCGCAATTTCGGCTCGCAGGCGGCGTTTCGCAGCGGCATGGAGCTCGCCTCGAAGAACGCCGTCGTGCTCATGGACGGCGACCTGCAGGATCCGCCGGAGCTCATTCCGGAATTCGTCGCCAAATGGCGCGAGGGTTACGAGGTCGTGTATGGCGAGCGCACCAAGCGTGAGGCACCGTGGTACATGCAGATCGCCTACAAGGCGTTTTACCGCGTGTTCGACTATTTCTCCTCGGTGCCGATTCCTCCCGACGCGGGGGACTTTTCGCTGATCGACCGGCGCGTGGTGAAGTGGCTCCTCGCCTGCGGCGAGCGCGACCTGTTCCTGCGGGGACTGCGCGCCTACGTCGGCTTTC
Organism: Steroidobacteraceae bacterium; assembly: GCA_036501585.1. Taxonomy (GTDB): domain Bacteria; phylum Pseudomonadota; class Gammaproteobacteria; order Steroidobacterales; family Steroidobacteraceae; genus Bog-1198. Next base: position 3,098 of record DASYAC010000022.1, on the reverse strand, counting down.
GGCAGACCGGCGTGCCGTATACGAGGCCGGAGCGCATGTTCGGGCGCTCCACCAACAGCATGCTCAAGAATTTCGGCTGGGCGAAGAAGGGCATCCTCTCGTTCAGCCGCATTCCGCTGGATCTGCTGACTTTCGCGGGCATTTCGCTGGTGCTGATCTCGGTGGTGCTCGGCGCGGCGCAGTTTTTCGCCCGAGTGTTTCGTCCCGACCTCGCCCCGCGCGGCATCACCACCGTCGTGCTCCTGATCATGTTCTTCGGCTCGTTCACGATTTTCGCGATCAGTCTCATCGGGGAGTACGTCGCCAAGATCTTCGAGGAGGTCAAGGCACGGCCGACGTTCATCCGGCGGCACTTGATCCGCGGCGGCGAGGTTCGCAAGGCGGGCGGTGATGGCTGAGTGGTCGCTGCCGCGGGAGGACCTGTGCCTGCGCGTGCGCGGCGGCCCGGGAGGCGCGGGTCCCGGAGGCGCGGGCGTCGGCTCGGGCGGCCCGGGCGGTGCGGGGTCGACCGATCGCGGGGCCGGCGTGGAGGCGTTCCGACCGCCGCCGCACGAGCGCCCGGCGGGCGGTCTGTCGGGTCTGCGTGTGCGGTTGCGCCGCTTCGCCGACCTGCAGTTCGGGTCGATCTGGCGCGATCTCGAGAGATTGTTGCCGCAGGTCGAGGGAACGCTGGTCGACGTGGGCGCGGGCGCTCAGCCCTTCCGCGATCTTCTGTCGCCGACGGTGCGCTACATCGCGGTGGACATCGACGAGGCGGAACGCCGGTTCGGATATCGTACGGCGGGTACCCGCTACTTTCACGGCGACGTGCTGCCGGTCGAGAACGGCGAGGCGAACACCGTGCTGTGTACCGAGACGCTCGAGCATGTCCGTGGCACCGCACAGTTCCTCGGCGAGCTCAGGCGTGCGCTCGCGCCCGGCGGGCTGCTCGTTCTCACCGTGCCGTTCGCGGCCCGCTGGCATTTCGTGCCGCAGGATTTCTGGCGATTCACCCCGTCGGGGCTCGAGCATCTGCTGACGGGCGCCGGTTTCAAGGACGTGCGGGTCTACGCGCGAGGCGGAGCGCTGGCGGTGGCCTGCTACAAGGTGCTCGGGCTCATTTTTCTGATGCTCGCCGGGGGCGGGCGCCGAGGGATCGCGGACTGGCTCTCCCGCGCCGTGGGCATCGTCCTCCTGCCCGTCGGCGCGCTCGCCGCCGTGCTGGGAAACGCGGGGATTCGAGTGGCGGGCGCCGCGGAGGATACGCTGGGCTATACGGTTCTGGCGTGTTGAGGCCGCGGGCCTGCCCCGTCTGCGGCAATACCGACGAGACGCGCGAACGGTTCCCGGAAAGGATCGATCCCCGACGGCTCACGGCGATGTCTTACGCCTCGCGCAAGGAGCCGGAGTACATGAGCCTGCGCATGGTGGTCTGCCCCGGTTGCGATCTGCTCTATGCTCCGCGCGTGCCGGCGGCGGAGGCTCTGGCAGGGGCGTATGCGGAGACGGGCTACGACAGCGGCACGGAGGCGCGATACGCGGCGGACAGCTATGCCGGGGCGCTGCGAGAGCGTCTCGGCGAGCTGCCCGACCGGAGCGCGGCGCTCGAGATCGGCACCGGGAACGGCGCGCTTCTTGCGCACCTTCGGGCGCTTGGATTCGCGGAGGTGTTGGGCATCGAGCCGTCGCATGCGGCGGCGGATTCGGCGGAGCCCGACGTGCGTCCGATGATTCGCGTCGAGGGCTTCGATGCGGGGCGCCTGCCGCAGTCTCACTTCGCGCTGATCATCGCCAATCAGACGCTCGAGCACGTCGAGAATCCCCAAGGGCTGCTCGAGGCCGCGCGCGGGCTCTTGAGGCCCGGCGGTGCGTTGATGGCGGTCTCGCACAACTATCGGCATCCGCTGATGCGCTTGCTGGGCGCGCGCTCCCCCATCATCGATATCGGACACCTGCAGGTGTTCTCGCCAAGGAGCCTGGAGTTCGCGCTGAAACGCGCGCGCTTCGGGGCGGTCGAGGTCCGGCCCTTCGCCAACCGCTACCCGCTCCATTACTGGGTGCGGCTCATGCCGATTCCGCGGGCGATCAAGAGGCCGCTGCATGGGTGGCTGCGCCGGGGAGCGGAGCGCGGGGCGGGAGGGCCGACGCTCGAGGCGCGAGTGGGGAACATGGTGGCGTGGGCGAGGGCGTGAAGGCCTATTTCGATGTGAATTCATACGATACGAGTTCGTAGGTTTCGGCAGGCCTGGATACTATGGGGCGGCAACGAGTTCTTGGCCATGTCAAAGTTTTCCAATAAAAATCAAGAGATTAGAGTAACGAAAAGCAGCGCTCGGCGGTATCATATATAATCTCCAAATAGAGAATATTTATAGGTGTCTTATGCGTACGCCCGACGATGCCCTGTTCACGCCGACCGAGGCGGCTGTCTTGACGCGGCTTTCGCTCAAAGCTGTCAACAACGCAATCGATAAGAACCTGGTGCCGACAACTATCCGCGCGAGCGCCGGCGATTCGACTCGCTTGCTGGACGTCCGAGCACTCCTTGCGCTCGCTCTGGAGCAACGCCTGGCGAGTCGTTTTTTTCCCGAGTTACGTCGTCGCGTGTTTGATGCGCTCGCCGCCTCTCGGCGCAAAGTGCTTTCGCTCGATGAGGGACTGGTCAAGATTGATCTGCGCGAACCGCGACGAGAATTGGCGGCCTCGCTCCGGACGTTGCGGCGCGCACGTTCTCTGGCCGTGAGCGATCCGGAGATTCTGGGTGGCGAGCCCGTATTTCGCGGTACGCGTGTGCCGGTGCATCTGATCGCGACGCTGGTGGAACAGGGTTCGACGGAGACCAAGACCCTCAACGCGTATCCGCGGTTGACGCCCGAGATGATCCGCTTGGCGCCGGCGTACGCGCGGGCCTACCCGCTACGCGGGAGGCCGCGCAAACAACCCTGGCGGGATGGTCCATCATTGCGCCGTATCCGCGCGCCGCTCGCCCGATCGTCGGACGCAGGCTCGGCGCGCCGCCCGTGACATCGCCACAATCAATCGCCACGCTGCCGCATTGAATGCCGAAATGAATGACGTGCTTTCCTTTCGGGCCAAGCCCAAATCGGAGAAACTGCTGC
>DASYAC010000021.1:0-10830 GCA_036501585.1 Steroidobacteraceae bacterium | reverse complement strand
GAATGTGAGAGCTACACGGCCCACAATCAATAGCGTTCAAGGACGTCCGCATGAGCGCCCACGGCTCGGCGACCGCCTTGTCCTCAGAAAGAATAGTTGCCCGCGAGACCTATGGTTCGCGGCCGCACCGTGACGCCGTATTCGACCAGGGCGATATTGGGACGCTGCAATACCTTGTGCTGGTCGAGCAGGTTGGTCACGAACAAGGACAGGTCGAAGCGCTGCCACTGCATGCCGACATTGCCGCCCATCACGAAGTAGGCCGGTCGCGAGAAGTCGGGATCGGTGTGGATGATCGTGCCCTGGCTCGGGCCGATCCATTGTCCGTTGAGATCCCATCGCCCGCGCACGTTCTCCGCGACCGGGTGCGTGTAGTCGACGGCGGTCGAGAACTGATAGCGGGGAACGCCCGGCACGTGATCGCCGCGCTCGACCCCCAGGATCGTGACCGGCTCGGTAATGCGCGCATCGGTGAAGTTGCCGCTCAGATTGATCTTCAAGTGCTCGGTGGCGCGCGCCGTTGTCTCGAACTCGACGCCTCGGTTTTCGGCGCTGCCGATGTTGTCCTTGATGTCGAAGGTGCAGGTCGGCAGGATGATGTCGGTCTGGATGTTGTTCCAGCGGATGTCGAACAACGATCCGGACACGGACAGGCGGTCGGAGAGCGGACGGCTCTTGGCTCCCAGCTCGTAGCTCCAGAGCGAATCCGCCTTGTATGAGGGCGGCGCCTGGGTCAGGCCGAGGGTGGCTAGATCGGCGGAGCATAGCGGGATCGGCACCGGCCGGTTGATGCCCCCGTCGCGGAATCCTTCGGCCGCCGAGGCGTAGATCATGGTCTTGCCGATCTCATAAGAGATCACCCCTTTGGGGGTGGTCTTGTAGCCCTTGGCGGAGCCAGAGTAGGGTGCGCCGCTTGCAAAGTAGCCGAGGGAGTTGAAAGAGAGTTCCTCGGTGGCCTTCTCGTAGCGCGCACCGGCCGTGACCTTGAGTCCGGGGATGATCTGGTAGGTCGCCTGACCGAAAATCGCCTCCTGCGTATTCACGAATTCGGTGAACGCGTCGTAAACGAGGTCGTTCGGGAAGGCGGCGCCCAGGATGTCGAGCGGGGTCGCGTGATACAGCGACTCGAAGGTCGAGTTGAAGCCCGGAATGTATTCGTTGTCGAGGAGCCCGGTTCGCGCGCGCGAATAGTAGAGCCCGCCAAGCCATGACCAAGGGTCATCCGGACCCGCCGGCTTGCTCGCGAGACGCACTTCCTGGTTGATCTGGTTCACGTTGGTGTTGAACTGGACCGGGGCGGCGAGTCCGGAGATCTGGTCGCCGCCGTAGCCTTCGGTCTGCTGCAGATAACCGCCGATGTAGGCGCTGTCGTAATAGGTTCCGTCGATCTTGCGGTCATTGGCGCGCCAGAAGTATCCGGTCACCGAGGTGAGGTCCGACCAGCCGAAGTCATATTTGACCGTGAGGCTCGTGATCGCGTACTCATCGCTCTCCTTCTCCGGCACGAGGGTCGGAGACTCGAATTCCGGGAGGGCGAGCCCAAACGTATCCTGGCCGCCGGTGCGCACCCGCTGGAGGAACAGGGACGGTTCTATCGAGAGTCCGTCGGTCGGGTGCCAGTCGAGAGTCGCGCGCACCACCGCGGTATTCACCTGGTTGATCTTGGTGGCGGCGATCGTGCCCGCGTCGTTGCGGTCGATCCAGCCGCTCTCGTGGTCGAGCAGCGCCCCGATGCGCAGAGCCGCCACCCCGTCGACCAGCGGCAGATTCACGCTCGAATCCGCCTCGGTGTTGATGCTGCCGCCCTCCGTATCGCTTACCCAGCTGTGAACGCTGCCCAAGAATTGATGCAGATCCGGGGCGTTGCTCACGAAGTGGATGGTCCCGCCCATGGAACTCGCGCCGTAGAGCGTGCCCTGCGGGCCGCGCAACACCTCGATGCGATCCACATCGAAGAAGCGCGGTTCGGTCGCGCCCGAGGTATAGATGTTAAGGATATTGATCGGCACATCGTCGAGATATATGCCGGTGGTGGCGGAGCCAGCCTGTGAGGCGACGCCGCGGATCTCGATATTCGCCTGGCCGGGACCTCCGGAGCTCGAATAGGAAAGATTCGGCACGGCGCGCGACAACTCCTCGTAATCGGTGATGTGCTCCTCCTCGAGGGTGGCCGAGGACACCGCGGAGATGCTGATTGGCGTCTTGCTCAGCGGCTCGCTGGTCTTCTCGGCGGTCACGACGATCTCGCCGAGCTCGCCCGAGGAGTCGCTTTCGGCGGCGAAGGTGGCGACGGCGGTCGAGGACAGCGCGGCGGCCATAAACGCGATCAGTGCTCTCATGAGGCTCACTCTCCGGGTCTCGGTAAAGGATGGAATTCGATGTTCTCGAGCCCGAAGGCGAGCGGTCCCACGACCGCGAGCGCCTCGGGCGTGCGCAGCAACGGATGGCAGGGGAGCGCGAGTACCGCGACGCGCTGCCCGTAGCGCAGCACGTCGGTGGTGATGGCATGTCCCGAATCCACGTCGAGAATGACGATGAGGTCGGGCACGCAGACCTCGATGCAGCCGGCGCGCTCGAAGGTCAGGAACTCGTTCTGAAAATCGATGTGTGCGCTCGAACCTGCATGCGCATCGATGCCCTCGAGCTTAAGCGTGCCCACCGAGAAGCCGCCGCGCAGATGGCGCTTCAGGTCGACGATCTTGGCGTCGATCAGGTGAATGCCGTGCTCCTGGGCGCAGATCCCCGGGATGGCTGAACGGTGCGCCCGGTTCGCCTCGAGCACGAGGTGGCCCAACCGGATCGACTGACTGACCGTGCCCGGGACGCCCGCGCGTTTGACGTACCGGCCCCGCATCGGCGCCTCGGCGCCGATCGCGGTGCCACCCATCGAGACCACCGTCGCGCGGGCCAGGCGCTCGAACCAGAGTTCCGAGACGGCGTGCCGGAACAGCACCACATTGCCGTGCTCGTCGCAGACTGCCGCGGGGGTGGAACGGTGCCCGTAGATGGAGAACGTGGTCATCTGCATCTCGGGGAAGGCGCGACCCATGCCGTCGGCATCGACGACGGGTAGATCGAGCGCCGCTGCGGTGACCATGGGCTCGAGCCCGTTGCCGCCGCCGATCTCCGCCGAGATCAGGGCATCGATCTTGGCGCCGAGGAACTCCTCCAGAGCGCGCAACACCCGCACCCCTTCGGTCCCTTCCTCGAGCTTCTCGATCGAAACGGCCGGTGCGCCGATGCCGCCGATCGAGAGCACCAGCGCGTCGTCCTCGAGCTCATCGAGCCCGAGGAGCTGAACGCGCCGGCCGCGCTTGAGCTCTTCGAGCACACGCAGCTTGGTGATGTAGGGATTGCCTCCGCCCCCCGTGCCCAAGATCCCGGTGCCAATCGCGAGCGCCTCGATGTCCGTTGTGTTGAGGGTGCGCATGACCTTCCTCATCAGAATTGCAGGTCGCCGACGACCTTGACCCGCACGCGCGTGGCATTGCCGCGCAGGTACGCGAGCGGCACATCCTCGCGCTCCGTCACGACGATCGAGTGCTCGAGGGCGCCGCTCGAGGCCGCCTGGGCGCGCGCTTCAGCTTCCGCCGCCGCGAGCGCCGCCTCGCGGGTGAGACTCTCGAGGGAATATATGCGGTCGACCTCGCCGCTGGTTTGCGCGATGGCGGCGCCGATGGCGTTCGCCGCCGCGAAGTAGGGCGGGCGGATCACGTCGAGTCCCGCGAGACGCTCGGGCATCAGGATGCTGCCGCCGCCCACGGCGATCAGGGGGATGGGCTCGGCCGACAGGCGGGTTCGGTCGACGGCGAGAGCGAGCTGCGATTCGATGTTCTCCAAGGCGCGGCGCACCACACCGGCGTCGAGTCCGGCGAGCCGCGTCGGGTCCCCGATCCGGGCCCGTCCCGCGGCCACCGCGATGTCGGTGGCGGTCAGCGTCTCGCCGCCGAACACCCGGGCACGCCAGGTGAGCTCGTACGCCACGCTGCGGGGTCCGACGCGCATGCGGCCTTCTTCGCGCACCAGCGAGCCTCCGCCCAGGCCGATGCTGAAGACATCGGGCATGCGAAAGTTGGTGCGCACGCCGCCGATTTCGGCCGTGGTCGAGGCCTGGCGCGGAAAACCCTTTTGCAGGAGTCCCACGTCCGTGGTCGTGCCGCCGATGTCGAGCACAATCGCCTCCGACCGGCCCGACAGGAACGCTGCGCCACGCATCGAGTTGGTGGGGCCGCTGGCGAAGGTGAGCACCGGAAAACGCGCGGCGGTGGCCGCATCCATCAAGGTGCCATCGTTCTGCGACAGAAACACCGGACAGCGCAGCCCGCAGCGCGCGACACCGTCCTTGAGCGATTCGACCGTGCGCCGGGCGAGCGAGCTCAGCGAGGCATTCAAGATGCTGGCGCTCTCACGCTCGAGAAACCCGAGCTGGCCGATGTCGGCCGAGCAGGTGATCGCCGCCCCGGGGCAGTGCTCGGCAAGAATGCGCGCCGCCTCGCGCTCGGCATCGTCACGTACGGGCGCGAACACGCCGACCACGGCGATCGAGTCGACGCCACGCGCGCGGATGTCGATGCCGATGCGGGCGATCTCTCCGGGCACCAATGCCGTGATGGGTGTGCCATCGAAGTTGAAGCCGCCGGCGGCTTCGAAGACGTTCTCGCCGACCGCCGTGCGCAGATCCTCGGGCCAGTCGACCATCGGCGGCAGGCAGCGGTTCGCGGGCAGGGCGAGCCGCACGACCGCGGTCTTGGTCAGATGCCGGCGCTCGATGACGGCATTGGTGAACTGTGTCGTGCCGATGACCACGAGCCCAACCTGATCGGGTGCGAGCGCGGCCGCTTGAAGCACCTGCCCGAGCGCTTGCATCAGCCCGTCCATCACGTCGGGCGTGGTCGGGACCTTCACGACCGCGCGCACGGCGCGTTGCTCCATGACTACGGCGTCGGTATTGGTACCGCCGACATCCACCCCGATACGGAACATCTGCACCCCCTACGTGGGAAGATGCTAGCGAGCCCCGAAGGATAGGTTTTTGCCGAAATCGGTCAGGTCACGATGCCGCGCTCCCGGGCGGCGTCGCCGAGCGCGGCGCGCGACCGTACCGCGAGCTTCTTGAACAGGCTCCGCAGGTGAAACTTGACCGTACTTTCGGACAGGCCGAGCGCACGCGCTGCCTGCTTGTTGCTGTAGCCGTCGGCGATGTAGGAGAGCACACGATGCTCCTGGCGCGACAGGCCGGCGAGATCCTTGGAGCGCAACGGGGCGGCCGGCAGATCCTTCAGTCGTTTGAGGAGCGAGGCGGCGAAGTCGGCGAGCCGCGCATTGCCCGGGCCCGGTTGGGCGATGAACCCCGGCAGCAGCCGCTCCAAGCGCTCACCGTCCTCGAGGAGCACCGCAAGCAGGCCTTGCGCTTGCGCCTCGCGCAGCGCGAAGCGCAGATGCCGCCGCGCCACCGCCCCGGCTCCGGCCTGATGCCGAGCCGCGGCCTCCAGCAGAGCGAGGGAGATGCGCTGGCGCGGCTCGAGCGCCGGATGATGGGCAAGCGCCGCGCTGAGCCGCACTAGCTCGGCGCGCGAGCTCTCGCGCTCCAGGGCATGCCGCAGCCGGATCAGCCCGCTCTCGATTTCGAGCGCAGCGGAGGGGCGTGACTCGGCCGACAGATCGTACTCCTCGAGCAGCGTTCCCGCCTCCGCATGCCGGCGGGCAGCCTGAAGCAGCCGGATTCGAATCAGCGCCAGGCGCCTGCTCGCGGTCTCCCCATGCCGCCGGCTCTGGGCGAGCGCGCACCGATCGAGCTGCTCGAGCGCGCTTTTCAGGCCGCCGCGCCAGAGCGCGGCAAGCGCCACTGGCGCGGCCACCCGGGGTAGAAGATCCGGCCAGCTGTCGCCGCTGACGAGTGCCTCGAGCAGGGGTTGGATCTCGACCACGCAGTCGTCGAAGCGGCCCTCTTCGAAGGCAAGGCGCGACTTGACCGAGCCGATGATGGCGGATTCGGAATTGAACGCCTGTCCTGAAACGCCCAGCATGATTTCGGCGCGTTCGATGTGCCCGGAGGCCTCGGCAAGGCAGCTCTGCCGAAGTCCGATTTCCGCCAGATGCACGTGCATGAAATGCGACAAATACGGAATGCGCGCATGTTCGTAGGCCGCGAGTGCCTCCTCGGCGAGCTGCCGCGCCTCGGTGAGCGCATCCGCCTGCAGATAGCCGATGGCCATCGAGTTGTAGAGAAGTCCGCGCGAGAGCTCGTCGCCGGGTTCCATGAAGGCCTGCAGCCGCCCCCAGCTTGCGATCACCTCGAGCGGCGGCGTGCCGTCGAGATCGAGCGACATGTCGGCACGCAACAGCAGCAGTTCCGGCCGATGCGATACCCGTAAGCTCCGCAGGTCGACCGGCAGACCCGGATGCCGAGCTTCCAGGCGCAGCAGCGCCTCGCGCGTCTTGCCGGTCTTCACCATCATCCAGAGGCGCGCGAGGAAAATGTCCTCCGAACGCGGCTCGAGCTGCGGACCGAAGAGCGCGAGCACCCGCTCGAGCGCATGGAAGCCGTGAGCGTAGCCGTAGTACGGACCGCCCGCCCGGCGGAAGAGCTCGAATGCCGCATTCGAATCGCCGACACCCAGCAGGGCCGCGATCGCGGGCGCCGGATCGGTGAGATTCGCGTAGAGCCTCATGAGCCGCTGGCGCACGCCCGGGGCGCGCGCAGCAGCTCCGCGGCGCAGGCTCGAGAGCGCTGAGCGCACCCACTCGCCCGCCACGCGCGTCTCCGCGCCGTTGCTCACGAGCAAGCCGCATGGCACGGCGGGGGTCTCGAGCGCTCCTGCGGGCAGCGGCATCGAAACCGCCGCGAACAACGCCGCGAGCACCTCCTCGGAGAGCTCCGGCAGCACTTCACGCTCGAGAAATTCCGGCAGCAGCGCGCGCACCGCTGCCTCGCGGCCATGGAGGGCGGCATCGACGAGCCACGGCCAACCGCCGGTCTCGGCGAGCAGCGTTTCCTCCCCTGCGCGGGTGTCGTCGAGGCGCACGAATAGCTCCGCATCGACCAGCGCGTCGACGAGCCCGTAGGCGCGCGGCTTCAACAGCAGCGCGGCGGCGGCCGAGGTGGGGCGCGAGGCGACCAGCAGCCGACGCCGGGATCCCGGCACTCCTTCCGCCGCGCTTTTGAGCTCGCGCTCGAGAGTAGACGGCGCGGGATCGTCAAGCAGGCCGTAGCCCCGCTCGGTCAGGCTCGGGCCCAGGTGCTCGAGCAGCCGGGTCTTGCCGCTGCCGGCCGTCGCGCAGAGCCAGACGATTGGGGCGCGGGGGCGGAGCAGCAGGTGCACGAGCCGTGCGGTGCGGCGCTCCAGTGCGTCGGACGCTCGCGCGAGAACCCGCCGGCCCGCATCGATGCGCGTGATCTTAGACATCGACGCGCGAGGGAGCGGCCCGATAGCTGCGCGAGCGCCAGCGCAGGAGCGCGTACAGGAGCGCCGTGACGAGGAGCGCATCGAGCGCGGCGACACCGGTCAATCGCAGGAGCCCCATGGAGCCCAACAGGGCGATCCCGGCGCCCACCGCCCAGGCGCCGAGCGCTGTCGGCTCGACCCCGCGACTTTGGCCGTCTCCCTCGAGATAGTCGCCGCGCCGCATCCAGTAGAAATCGATGATGATGATGCTCGCCACCGGGACGAACACGATAGAGAGGTAGAAGAGAAAGCTTAGGAAGTGGTCTAGGATATTGAGAAACGCCGCGAGTGTGCCGAGCGTCCCACAGGCAACGGTGGTGGTCGTGCGCGAGAGGCGTGGGACGGCCGCATCGACGCTCAAGGCCGCGCTGTAGAGGTTCAAGGCGTTGAGCAGCCAGCTGCCGCCGATCACGATGGCGAACGCCGCGGCCCCCAGGCCCAACGCCAGCATGAGGTCGAGCATTTCGGTTCGGTGCAGCGCGAGGGCTGCGATTCCACCGATGGTCATGATACCCGCACTGCTCACGAAGTAGGTGAGAATCGCGGTCCAAACCGCGCCGTGAGCCGGCCCGATGAAGCGGCAGGTGTCCGGCATGATCACCGCGCCGACGATGTAGCCTCCGACGATCGCCGAGACGGCATCGCCAAAGGACATTCCCGAGGCGGGTGCGCGCGCGAGAATATCGGCCGCGGAGTCGTGCGCCAGCGATTTCACCAGCAAGAGGGCGCACACGAAGAGCAGCACAGGCACGATCAGCATCGACAGGCGATTGATGGCCTTGAGTCCGACCAGGGTCGTGCCGGTGATCAGAATCCCGGCGCCGAGCTCCGAGGGCCACGCGGGTCCCCGGTAGTGGAGCTGTGCCTCGAGCAGCCGCTGGATCGAGTCGCCGAACAGATTGAGGTTGACACCGAACCAGCCGATCAGCGAGAAAGCGAAAGCGAGGTTCAGGAGCATCGACCCCTTCGCCCCGAAGGCGATGCGCGCGAGCATGTAGGACGAGAACCGGGCGCGGCAGCCGACGATGCTCGTCAGGATGCCGATCACCGTCAGAATCACCGAGCCCACCAGGATGCTCGAGAGAAAAACGGCCTGCGAGCTCTCATTGGCAAGGTCCATACCGGTAATCAGCGTCGGTAGCGAGACACTGAAGAGCACATTGATGGTCGCGATCCTCCACCAGGGCATCGAGCGGTCGGGCGGTACCCGGCTGGTTGAATATTCGTCGGAATCCATCGCAACCCCTCGGCTCTCGCGCCATCCCCGGTCAAGGCGGGTCGATCTTAATTGCTTAAGGACTGGGGGGCCAGCAAAGTCGAGCGAGGAGGCCGCCGAGAGGGATTCGGTCAGCTTCGCAACGGCGGCCTTGGATGCTGCATAGGCCCCCATACCGAGACCGGCGGCTAGCGATGCCGCGGCGCCGATGAAGATGATTCGACCGCGCCACTGAAAATCCTAAACAATTATCCGAGCGTCGCCATTTATTGGCCGGCCCATTCCCCGGAATCGACGTGTGATAGCCTCGCCGCGATTCATATTGCAGGTTGGCTTCGATGAAACCAGAAGCGGACGCTTTTTATCCTATAATCATCGGTGTTGGGGGGACCGCGCGTCGGCGCTCGAGCAGTGAATGCGCAGTCGCCCATGCATTGCATGCCGCCAAGGCGTTGGGAGCGCGCACGATCCTCTTTGATGGGGAATTTGTCTCTCGCCTGCCCCTTTATCTTCCCGGAGAGCGCGTCCCCACTCCAAACGAGGAAATCTTCATTGAGGCAATTCGCACATGCCACGGTGTGATCGTGGGCACGCCAAGTTACCACGGCAGCCTTTCGGGGCCCATCAAGAACGTTCTAGATCTGATCGAAGATACGGCCAAGGATCGGCGGCCCTATCTCGACGGACGGGCCTTTGGCTGTGTAGTCACGGCGGCGGGCTGGCAGGGGTGCGGCACGACGCTCGTGTCGTTACGGACGATTGCGCATGCGTTGCGCGCTTGGCCGACGCCGTTTGGTGCTACGTTGAACGCTTCGGTGCCGATGTTCGACGTCAACGGCGTCTGTATGGATTCGAAGGCTGCAGAGCAATTAGCGGTAGTGGCGCGCCAAGTGGTCGAGTTCGCCCGATGTCGAGACGCTCTTCGCTCGCTCATGCCGTCAGTGAGCGACAAGCAAACAGCATGAGGCCCGGCCGCGTGCGTGTACGATAAATAGCATGGCGTCTCATTTTGCAGGAGCTGAGGAGGTCCGCGCCGGGCAGGAGATCGACCGGGATAGACTGTCGAACTCCTGTTGGCATCAGAGGCGTCGGGCTTCATGACGGGCGCCGTGATTGCGGTGGATGGCGGCCATCTGGTGGCGTCACTATGAGAGGTCGGAGATATGGAAAGACCGGCTATCTCCTGTATCCCGAGACGGCACACCTAAATTCAGGCGCCGGTGTGGGTTGCCGCTGACGGGCGCCAATGTGGTGGATATGATTATCACCGATCGCGCAGTGTTTACACGGGACAGCCGAAGCGAGCCGTATGCGCTCGTCGAGCTGGCGCCGGGAGTAAGCGGGGAGGAGGTCCGCGTCTCGACCGAGGCTAACTATCTTGTCAGAATGTAAGAAAGCTGCAGGCAATCGGGGGCTCTAGATGGCGAACGACGCGTTATCGAACCTGTTGTCGATCATCACGGTAAATGATGCTCGATGGTCGGTCATCAAGCTGTCATCCGGCTGGGGCTTCAACAGTCTGCCGAAGCAGCAAATTCAGTGCTATCTGGTGGTTCAGGGTTGCGTTTACCTCAACATCGGCGGGTCATCGGGCAGTGCGTCCGCCATAACGGTCGGCCAAGGCGGGATCGTATTGTCCTTCGGTGCCGCCAGCTTCACGATCTGCGAGAACGCGGACAGGAACCAAATCTTGGACGCCTTACCGCCCGTGCCCGAAAACGAAGTGTTGCCGTGGATAGGGGTTGGTAAGAACGAGCTCAAGGCTCTGCTGATCGCCGGTACATTCGATGTTGAAGCGTTGCGGTGGGGGCCCATCAAGAGATTCGTTCCCGACGTTATTTTTCTCCCAAGTCAAACGGGGCAATTGCCCACGTGGGCCGGGGCGCTGACCGGCATAAGGCCTTTGCAGTTTGCGCTCTCCGGGCAGGGCGCCGCCGCGTTCAGTCGACGTCTTTCAGAAATGCTCATGGTACAGGTAATACGAGATTATGAGTCGCACGGCCGGGACACGGAAAATTCCGCTGAATCCGGCACTATGAATCGCAAAGTGGTGGCGGCGATCCGACTCATCAATGCGCGGCCGGCTCAACATTGGTCGGTCACCAGACTAGCGTCGGCGGTCGGGATGTCACGGTCCGTGTTTTCCGACGTCTTTCTCGAGGAAGTGGG
>DASYAC010000020.1:0-11455 GCA_036501585.1 Steroidobacteraceae bacterium | reverse complement strand
AACGAGATCCCAGAACCCGAGCGAGCGGTGAAGCGTCGCGCCCTCGGCACTTTTTGCGGCTTCTGCGCGGGCGGCCTCGGCGCTCATCGGGACGCCGCCTCCACCACCACCTCGACGCTATGCACCGCCGTGCTCTCGCCCATATCGCTCTTGCTGCCGGGATTGAGGACATTGACGTTCGCGTGCGCCGCCTCCTTCGTCAGCCAGCGGCCCTTGTGAGCGACGGCCACGCCTCGCGGAATATCGCGCGACAACACGACCTGCAGGTCGAGGCGTCCGCAATGGTTGTGGACCCGCGCCATGTCGCCCTCCCGTAGACGCCGCTCCGCGGCGTCCGCCGGATGCAGCAGGATGGTCGCCTGACCCAGCCGAACCGTGATCTTCTGCACGTTGCCGAAGCTGGTATTGAGAAGCCAGGCGTGCGCCGGCGACAGCAGCCGCAGATTCCCCGCCGAGGGCCGCGGATCGCTCCAGCATTGCGGCAGCCTCGGCAGGCCGTCCGCCTCCGCCCTGGCGCTCGCGACTTCGATCCGTCCGCTGGGGGTATCGAACACCCCATCCGGGAATTGCGAGACCGGATCCTTCGGAACCCAGATCATTCCCTTGGCCTTCAATGTCTCGAAGCTTTCGCCGAGCCCGCTGCGCTTCATCAACGTGTCCAGGATCTCCGCATCGCTCTCGCGAAATTCCGGCTCCTCGAAACCCATCGCGCACGCCAGGCGGCGGAAGATCTCGAGATTCGGCAGCGCCTGACCCAAAGGCTCCATGACCTTGGCTTGAGCGGACAGGCTCGGATTGAAATACGGAGCGACGATATCGTCGAACTCCAGGAAACTCGCCGCCGGCAGCACATAGTCGGCGAGCGCCGTCGAATCGGTGGGGAAAAGATCCACGGCGACGGTCAACAAATCGTCCCGCTGCAGCGCGCGGCGCAAACGCGCCTGATTCGGGCACGAGCCCAACGGATTCATGTTCCATACGAACAGCGCACGCGAGCGCCGCGGATCCTCCAGTACGTCGGTGAAATCCATGTGGCTCACCGCGCGCGGCGTGCTCGACGCGGCGGGCGGCGCGATCGGCGCGAAACCCTGCGCGCTCGGTGCCACACCCTGCGCGATCCCCGCGACGGCCGGCGCCGCGCCGTCCTCTCGCGCATCCGCCAAGTGAGCGCCGGACAGATAGGCCTCATCCATTCCGCGCCGAGCGAGGTTCCCGTTCAGATACAGGAAACCTGCGCCCGGCTTGCGGAGGTTTCCGGTCAGCGCGGGCAAGAGCGCGCAGGCGCGCATGACGTTGCCGCCGGTCGTCTGGCGCTGCAAGCCCTGACCCAGCCAAAGAAGCGATGGGCCCCGCGCATACAGACGCCCCACCTCCTCGATCAGAGGGACCGGAACGCCGGTCTCGCCCGCGAGCCGATCGAGATCGCAGGCCCCAATCACGGGTTCCAGCTCATCCCATCCCTCGACATGGCGTGCCACGAACGATTCGTCGATCAGCCCGTCGCGATGAATCACGTGCAGGAGGGCAAAGGCGAGCGCGGCATCGCTTCCCGGAAAGGGCTGCAGATGGATGTCGGCCTGAGCCGCGGTGGGAGTGCGGATGGGATCGACGACCACGATCCTGCCGGGCGCCTCAGGCAGCCAGTGATCGTGGGCATGCGGCGCCGATGCGTGAGGATTGGCTCCCCAGACGACGATGCACGCCGCGTCCTTGACCGTTCGCGGATCGAAGCCGTCGAGCGAGGTGCCATACACGTATCGCAGGGCGACGTGGCCGGCCATGTTGCAGATGGTGTCCGGAGTCACCTCCGTGGCGCCGAGGCGATGGAAGAAGCGCATCGGCGCGATGCCCGCGAGCAACGAAATGGTTCCCGTGTAATGGGCGTTCAGGATCGACCGCGGTCCGTGAGAATCCACGATCGACCGAAGACGGCCGGCGATGTCGGCGATCGCTGCGTCCCAGCTCACGGGCTCGAAGCAATCATCATCCCGTTCCGATGCGGACGCGTCACGGCAGCCCTTCGGCCGCACGCGCTTCAAGGGTTGGGTCAAACGCTTTCCAGGGTCACGCCACTCGCGGTTGTAGGCCGTCGAGCACTTGCCGCACAACGCACCCCGGCTGACGGGATGATGGGGGTCGCCGCGCACGGCCGTGACCAGCCCGTTGCGCTTGATGACGGTGATTCCGCAGGAATCGTAGCAATCCCGCGGACAGGTCGTGGTGAGTACTTCCTCGCGCGGCGCAAGCTCCGTCACGGGGGCCCGGACGCCTCGGCTCTGCTCAAGAGGTCGCTGCGCATGCCGGCGGCCTCGAGGCGCAAGGGCCGCGATCGCAGCGCGCCCATTTCAGCCGCCGTGAACGGCCGAAAATTCGACGGCAGATTCGCCTTGTCGAAACGCCACAGCATCCAGTTCATCACTTCGGCGAGATCTGCATCGGACAAAGGAGAGGTCGCGACACCGGGCACGCGAATCAGGTACTCCCGTCCGCCCGGAACCCACAAGAACTTGGCCACGGTCCCGGCGAGGCTCGGCGCGGTCCCGTCCGAGCCGCTCCCGTCCAGCCGATGGCACCCCTGGCAGTTCAAGGTCCAGTTCTGCCAGGCGAGTTGTACGTTGGTCACGCCGGCCGGCGA
Organism: Steroidobacteraceae bacterium; assembly: GCA_036501585.1. GTDB lineage: Bacteria > Pseudomonadota > Gammaproteobacteria > Steroidobacterales > Steroidobacteraceae > Bog-1198. Next base: position 8,820 of record DASYAC010000020.1, on the reverse strand, counting down.
GGAGCCGGGCGATGCCGCAGATGAGCCGCGCGACGCGGCTGGTGAGCCGGGCGATGCAGCCGGCGAGCCCTGCGACGGCCCGGAAGCTCCCGCCGCGAGGATCGCCGATGCCGCGCACCACGCCGCCGCGGCCAGCACGGCGCCGAGCGCCGCTCCTCGGGGTCTCCGCGCGGTCATCTGCAAGATCCGTCGAGCGACACCGCCCTGCGCACCGGTTTACTTCTTCTCGAGAGCGACGCCCAAAATCAAGGCGACCGTGCAGGTGTAGGACTGACTCTTGGTGCCGAAACACCAGGTCACCTCGTTATTGGTTTGCGGCCGCACGACCGGACGATCGCCGTTATTGTTCTGGCAGGCGCACCGCCCCCAGGCCACCCCGCCGCAGCAGTCGTTGTACGAGATGATGTAATTGCGCTGGTCGGCGGGATTGCGGCAAGTGCCGATCCAGGTGATGGGCGACATCTCGGTGCCCGGCGGGCAGCTCGTCACGCTCCCGCCGTAGCATGAGCACAGCGATCCGTCGATCGCGCAGTAGCGCCAATAATCGCACTTGGTGCGATCGCCCGGGTCCTGCGGATTGCCCGACAATTGGGGAGCCCGCTGTCCCGAGTTCGGGTCGTCCGGATTCTCGTCCCCTGCTTCGGCGCCCTTCGCGACCGGCAAGAGGGGCAAACCGGAGGCGCCCGCCAGCAACCCGCCGAGAATGCCGAACATGCTGCGCCTGGAGGTCCGGCTCGCTATGCCGCGCAATACCTTTTCCGTCAATTGATCGAATTGAGCCACGCTATTCTCCCGAAGACACACGCCGCCGGTCGCCGGACCTTAGGAATTGTTGAATGCTGCCGACGCCCTTTTCCTTGGCCACGAACAAACTCTCCAGATGCTCCCGGGTGTTCACGAGCCCGGTCGCGGAGAGCTTTCCGGCCTCGTCGATCAACACCGCGTAGGGCAGCTTCGCGACGCCGAAGCTGCGACCCAAATGTTCGGAAATGACGTATGGAAATCTACCGAGTCCCTTCTCTCGCACGAACTCCGCGTGCTTGTCCGGCTCGCCGTCGCTGGCGAGCACGATGTCGAGCCAGCTCCGCTCCGCCCCCTGAGCCGATCGAACCGCCGGCAACAGCGCCTCGCAAACCGCGCAGTCCGGGGAAATGAACAGCACCAGCTGGCTGCGGCCGCCGCGCACGCCGCCGATCCTCACCGTCGAACCGTCCAATCCGTTCAAGCTCATTTCGGGCGTCAGTTCCCCGAGCTTCAGCGGCTGCCGCAGCGAGAGCGCTCCGGCGGGCGCGATGCGCTGATGCAGCACCCCGATCTGTCGTGCGAGGGCGATGCAGATGATGCCGAGAACGAGGATGGCCACCCAGAGCGCAACCTGCGAGGCAATGACGAAGCTCATGTGCCGACGCCGCTCACAGCACCGTACCCTCTCTCATGGGCCGCATTCCCATCGCCTGGTCGAGCGCACCATACAGCGCGAGCAGCGCGACGGCGCCCAGCACCTGCGAAGCCGCGATCGCCGCCCCCCCGCTCGCCGCCGATGCGGCCACCAAGAGCGCCAGTGACGCGAGCACCGAATTGCGCGCCACTTCGAAGATGCCGAGCGCGTGCCGCGCCGGTCCGAAGCTGCAGCCACAATCGACATCGCGGCGGCCCGCGATCAGTGAACGCGCGATGAGCGTCAAATACACGGTCAGGATCGAGGCCGCGAGCAAGGCGCCGAGCACCCGATAGGACGGAAAGAAGAGGAGTGTCGCGGCCAGCCATTCCGCCAAGCCGGCGGCTGCCGCGGCGGCCGGCGCCGCGGCGGGGGGCACGCCGGCGAAATCCCTCATCACGGCGAGCGTATGCTTCCAGCGCAACCACTTGTGCGCGGCCGATGCCGCCAGCAGGAACGCCAGGAACGCCGCAAACTGAGCCGCCAGGACCTGATCGACGCCTTGCATCGACGCGGCCGCGGCGCTGGAAGCGACGGCGATCATCAATGAAACGTCTCTATATCCATGCGCGTCCGGAACCCCGGAAGATCCATGCTGCGCACCAGCGCTCCGCCCTGGGTGTCGTAAACGTCGAGGCGGTCTCCCGCCTGGACCAGCAGGAGCGCTTCCGGCCCGTGCGTCAGGGCGATGGAAGATCCGGGCCGTACCAGCCGCATCCGCTTGACGCGCGTCTTCGTGGCGGGATTGAACACCCACACTTCCGTGGCCGGATTCTTATGAGTCCCTTCCCCGGCGTTGGGCTGCATCAGCACATACAGGAGCGACTTCTCGTCGCTCGCGAGGATCTGCCAGCCGCTCGGCCGCCAATGCGCCGCCTTCTCCTCCGGCGACACCAACGACCAGTCGGGCAATACCTTCACGTCCTCGGTCTTCATGTCGATCGGCTGGATTCGTCCGTGCAAGCTCGGGAAATAGCGAATGCCGTTCAGCAGGGTGCTCGAGGTGAACAACGGGTCGGTGTCGAGCGGGTTGAATTGCTTGGTTTCGCTGCGGCCGGCGACCTTGCCGTTCGCGTCCAGCTTGATGGTCAGCAGCGTCCCGCTCGAGCAGAGCGTCGAGAATGCACGCGCACCGGTCGGATACACCAGCGAGCAGCCCGGGATGTCGATGTCGCCCAGGGGCTCGCGCTTGACCAGGTCGACCACGGCGACCGAGGCAGCCGGAGTGAAATCGAATACCAGCGCCATTCGTTCGTCGTCTGTGAAGGCAAACATGCCTTCCATGGCGGTAATCAGGGCACGCTTGGTGCCGGGAAGCACGATCTCCCCCGACACGTTCAACGTCTGGGAATCATAGATCGTGATGAAATCGGTGCGAGTGCCGCGCACGCCGCGCGACCACACCGTATCCGCCGTATAGACCTCCGGCCTCTTGTCGGAGACCAGCAGCGTGGTCGAGTCGCGCGCCTGCAGCTGCGCCTTGACTTCGCGGGAATCGGAGCCGACGTTACGCAGCTCGATGCGGTCGCCCGCGTAATTGAGGAAGGCCCAGCCCGACGGGTACTTCGCCGGCAACTTCGCGATCTGGAGCGTGGGGTCCGCCGGCAAGGGATTCGGAAATTCGGCGGCTACGGCAGCCAACGCGGAGGACAGAAGGATGGGTGCAGATAACAAGACGGATAGCGTCCGTCGCATAATCATGGTCATTTCATTAAGCCTCGCTGCGCATGCGGGATGCGGCCCCTATTCTCGTGCCGCTCGTACGGCAACTTTTGCATCCCGGATGCAAGAGTGTACGTCAACCGCAGCAAGCTGAATACTCCGGCGAAGCTTATGGGTAAAATGCCGCGCACATGAATGCCGCGCAAATCTTTTTCGCGTTCGCCCGGGGCCGGTCGCTCGGGCTTGGCGCGGCGTGCCGCGCTTAGAGGGGCGGCAGGCCAATGGGCATCGAACTGCGCCTGGCAACACGTGCCGACATCCCCCGGCTTTCCGAGCTGATCGCCCGCTCGGCGCGCGGGCTCAGCGCCGGGGAGTATCGGCCCGGGCAGGTCGACGGCGCGCTGCGCGGCGCGTTCGGCATCGACACCCAATTGATCGACGATGAGACCTACTTTGTAGCCGAGGAGAACGGCGAACTGGCGGGATGCGGGGGTTGGAGTTTCCGGTCCACCCTGTTCGGCGGCGACGCGCGCTCCGGCCGCGACGCCTCCCTGCTCGATCCCTCGACTCAGGCCGCCAAGGTTCGCGCGTTCTTCGTCGAGCCCTCGAAAGCAAGACGAGGCGTCGGATCGGCGCTCCTCGAGCGCTGCGAGAGCGAGGCACGCGCTCGAGGCTTCGCGCACGCCGAGCTGATGGCGACCCTCCCGGGTTCGAAACTGTACGCAGCCCGAGGCTACGTCGGCGGCGAGATGGTGCGGTACGATCTGGGCGCCGGTGAGAGCATCGAATTCGTTCCCATGCGCAAGGATCTGAGATGACACAGTCGATTCCCGCCACCCTGATCCCCGGGGACGGCATTGGTCCCGAAATCGTCGACTCCGTACTCGCGGCCCTCGATGCGCTCGGCGCGCCCTTCCAGTGGGACGCCCAAGCCGCCGGACTGGAGGGCGTCAAGACCGCGGGAGACCCGCTTCCGCCGCAAGCGATCGCGAGCATCCGCCGGACCCGCCTCGCGTTGAAGGGACCGCTCGAGACTCCTTCCGGGGGCGGCTACCGATCGTCCAACGTCCGGCTGCGGGAGGAATTCAAGCTGTACGCAAACCTTCGCCCGGCCCGCACCCTGATTCCCGGCGGCCGCTTCGACAACATCGATCTCGTGGTGGTGCGCGAAAACCTCGAAGGCCTGTACATCGGTCACGAGCATTACATTCAGATCGACGACGACCCGCACGCGGTCGCCATGGCCACCGGCGTCAATACCCGGCAAGGGAGCCGCAGGCTGCTCGAGTTCGCGTTCGAGCACGCCGTGGCCACCGGCCGCAAGAAGGTCTCGATCGTCCACAAGGCCAATATCATGAAGGCGCTCACCGGGATCTTTCTCGAGACCGGACTCGAACTGTACGAGCGAAAGTACAAAGGGCGCTTCATCCTCGATACCCTCATCGTCGACGCCTGCGCCATGAAGCTCGTGCTGAATCCCTGGCAGTTCGACGTCCTGGTCACGACCAACCTGTTCGGCGACATACTGTCGGACCTGGTCGCCGGTCTGGTCGGCGGTCTCGGCATGACGCCGGGCGCCAACATCGGCGCCAATGCCGCCATCTTCGAGGCGGTGCACGGCTCGGCGCCCGATATCGCCGGCAAAGGCATCGCCAATCCAACCGCGCTCCTGCTGGCCGCCGCCATGATGCTCGATCATTGCAAGCTGCCGAAAATGGCCCTGAGACTGCGAACGGCCCTCGCCGAGACCCTCAATACGGATCAGGTCAGGACGGGCGACATCGGCGGCAAGGCAACCACCGCCGAATTCACCGCCGCGCTGATCAAGCGGATCGCGCACGGCTAAAAGGCGCGCTTCCGCGGGAACAGAACGCAGATGCCACCCATCATCTCGATCGAGAACGTCACGAAGTCGTACGCATCCGGAGTGCACGCGCTGCAGCCCGTCAATCTCGAGATCCTCAAGGGGGAGATTTTTGCGCTCCTCGGCCCGAACGGCGCGGGCAAGACCACGCTGATCAACATCATCTGCGGCATCGTCACCGCGACGACCGGCCGCATCGTCGCCGACGGTCACGACATCGTGCGCGACTATCGCGCAGCGCGCTCGAAGATCGGCCTCGTGCCGCAGGAACTCACCACGGACTCCTTCGAGACCGTGTGGGCCACGGTCAGCTTCAGCCGCGGATTGTTCGGCCGTCCGCCGAACCCCGATTTCATCGCCGGTCTGCTGCGCGATCTGTCTCTCACCGACAAGCGCGACAGCAGAATCATGACTTTGTCGGGCGGCATGAAGCGCCGGGTGATGATCGCCAAGGCGCTCTCGCACGAGCCCGATATCCTGTTTCTGGACGAGCCCACCGCGGGAGTGGACGTGGAGCTGCGCCGGGACATGTGGAACCTCGTGCGCGCCCTGAAGGCCCGCGGCGTGACGATCATTTTGACGACCCACTATATCGAGGAGGCCGAGGAGATGGCCGACCGGGTCGGCGTGATCAACAAGGGCGCTCTCATCCTGGTCGAGCAGAAGGAAACGCTGATGAAGCGCTTCGGCAAGAAGCAGCTCACGCTGCATCTGAAGTCCACGATGAGCCGCGTTCCCGAAGAGCTCGCGGCATGGGGACTCGAGCTCAAGAACGACGGGCAGGATCTCGTCTGCACTTTCGACGGGAACAGCGCGTTCGACATTCCGACGCTCCTTCAACGAGTCGATGACCTCGGGATCTCGATCGGCGATTTGCAGACTCATCAGAGCTCGCTCGAGGATATCTTCGTCAGCCTCGTGAGCGAGCGCCTATGAACGCCTGCTCTCAACCCGTAGAGGTACGCCAGTGAGCCGGGGAGGTTTGCACGTCAATCGATCCGGCATCTGGGCGATCTACAAATTCGAAGTATCGCGAGCCCTGAGGACGCTGGTCCAAAGCCTCGTGACGCCCGTCATCACCACATCCCTGTACTTCGTGGTGTTCGGCGCCGCGATCGGATCGCGAATGACCGCCGTGAGCGGCGTAGCCTACGGCGCCTTCATCGTACCCGGCCTGATCATGCTGGCATTGTTCACGGAGAGCCTGGCCAACGCGTCATTCGGGATATTCTTCCCCAAATTCATCGGTACGATCTACGAAATACTGTCCGCGCCCATTTCGTACGCCGAGATCGTCATCGCCTACGTCGGCGCCGCCGCCTCCAAATCCGTGGTGCTGGGCCTCGTGATCCTGACCACGGCCTCGATGTTCGTCCCGATCAAGATCCAGCACCCCCTGCTCATGGTCGTTTTCCTGCTGGTTACCGCCGTCAACTTCAGTCTGTTCGGATTCATCCTCGGCCTGTGGGCGAAGGGCTGGGAACAACTGCAGCTCATCCCCACCCTCGTGGTCACACCGCTCACGTTTCTCGGCGGCGCCTTCTACTCCATCAGCATGCTGCCCCCCGCCTGGCGCGCGTTCAGCCTGTTCAATCCCGTCGTGTATCTCATCAGCGGATTCCGATGGTGCTTCTACGGCACCGCGGACGTGAACATCGGGGTGAGCTTCGGCATGACGGCGGCCTTTTTCGCGGCTTGCCTGTGCATCATCGGGTGGATATTCAAGACGGGGTATCGGCTCAAGAACTGAAAGACCGGCGCGCGGGTGTCGCCCGCGCCGTCCTGCCCATTTCGTCGGGTTGAAGCGGTTGTCCGAGTTGCGGCCAACCTCACCGAACCATCTCCGAAATTCGCACCGGTCCGGTGGTCGGTCTCGGTCAAGCGCTCGGTCTCGGTCAAGCGGCCGGTCTCGGTCAAAGTGCCTTATCTTTCACGCCCGGCCATTTCAGATTCGCTCGCGAGATCGTATTCGGGGTGTCGTGATCGAAAATTTCTTGGGCTTTCGGGCCATTGTTGAGGTACAGCTTCCCGTTGACGATCTTTCCGGTTTCGGGATCGATGTCCACTTTCTCACCGTAGGAGGTCCCCACCGCGCAGAATCCGCCGTACTGCGGGATGTATTTGTTCGGATTCGCAAGAAAGAGCTTGCGATGGGATTCGCTCGCGAATAGATACCTGGCCCCGCCGTAAGACGCCGAGAGCTTCTCCGTCCCCCGGGTCGGCTTCCCGCCCTCGAAGTATGCGACGGGGTCATAGCCACGAAGAGCCAAGCCCTGTGCATCGACATTGACCGGCGATGTGGATCCCGGAACGCCGGCATGAAGCGGCCGCGCGAGAAGCAGGAACATGGTAAGGAACGATACCGCGACGGCAGGGCGGTGAAATTCGAGATGCAACATTCGGATCCTCCTTCATGGTGCTTTTGATGCGCGATGACACGCCGCGCAAAGGAAGAAGACCCGGCCGTCGGCCAAATTATTTCCCGCCCGATCGCGAGCCTCTGACCGGACAGGTCAGGACTGCGGCTTTTTGACCCCCCTCTTCGTATTCGCGCGATGCTGGGCGAAGTGTAAAATCTGCGCGCATGGTTCCGATCACCCCAACTTCTCAGAGCTGCAAATGAGAGTCGAAAGTGGCTTCGGTCAGGTCCGTTCCGCCGCGCGCCGCTCAGCCTGGATATGAACATCGTCTATAAATTCAGCGTCGATGCAGCCTATTACCGGACGCTAATCGATCGGTACTATCAACAGCGCTCGTTTCCGTTTCGCTTGACAACACAGTTCGGCCTTCTCGCGTTGATATTCGGTGGTACTTTTCTCTCGGTCGTGGGTGCACCGTTCAGGTTCAAGGTCGGGATCGCGCTGGCAACAGCTGCGTTGGTGTTCTTCGGTGGAGTCGCGTTGACGAAATGGGGTGTTTATCGACGCTTGAGGCGTCGTGCAGATTTCGGTACGGAGGTTACGGTGACGATGTCCGCAGCCGGGTTGGTCGGGAGCGGCGCTCAGGCTGAGGGCACGTGGAATTGGGCCGCCTACCCACGTGCTGTGCGCTACTCTGACGGGATAATGCTGTTGCGTCGAGGGGTGACACGCTGGCTGCCTGACTCAGCGCTCGTGGTTGGCACTCCAGCGGATGCCACCGCATTGGCCAGGTCCAAGAGCGCTCTGCACGAACTTGCCTGACCAGTGCTCCGATCCATGTATATTATTTGGCGTCGATGAGCCCTGCGGAGACCCCGAAAATGATCGATCGCTCCACCTTGATCACCTATCTGGCGGTGCTCACCGGTTTCGTCTTCATGCCGGGACCCGCGGTGCTGATGACGCTTGCGCGTTCGGCAAGCTCCGGAACACGGGTTGGCGTCGCGACGGGAATCGGCATCGCGGTCGGTGATCTCGCGCACACGGTGATGGCGGTCCTTGGTCTCTCCGCGATCCTTCTCGCGTCGGCAGTTCTCTTCAACATCATCAAGTACACAGGCGCCGCCTATCTGGTTTATCTCGGCATCAAGGCCATCATTGAGAAGCCAGAAAGGCCGTCGGATATGCGTGCGGCGGCCGCCATGACGGTCCCCCGCGCCTTCCGCCAAGCGGTCCTCGCAGAGATCCTCAATCCAAAATCCGCAATCTTCTTCCTCGCCTTCCTTCCTCAATTCGTTCAGACACCGAAGGGGGCCGTCCCGCTGCAACTGACGATTCTGGGCACCCTTTTTATAGTCATGGGCTTGCTCAGCACCATGATCTTCGCGATCGGAGCCGGCCGCATCGGCAGCTTCCTTCGCAGGAATTCCGCCATTGCCCGTTGGCAAGGCAAGGTGGTTGGCGCGATCTATTGCGCGTTGGGCATCCGCCTCGCG
>DASYAC010000019.1:0-5639 GCA_036501585.1 Steroidobacteraceae bacterium | reverse complement strand
GGCCATGCCCTGATGCGCCTCGTGCAGCTCGGGATCGATGGCGAGCGCCGCCTCGTAATGGAGCCTGGCGCCGATCGGATCGTTGTCCTCGCGCAGCACGTTGGCGAGATTCACGCGCACGATCTTGTTGCCGGGGTGGTGCGCGATCGCTTGGCTGTAGGCGGTGCGCGCCGCGGAGCGGAATCCTCCGGCCAGGGCAAGCGTGCCGAGCTCGTTGAGCGCCAGGAGATTCGCCGGGTCCTGCCGCAGCAGCTCGAGATACGCCCGCTTCGCACCCTCGTCGTCCGCTCGGGCTGCGAGCGCTCGGGCGCGCTCCAAGGCATCGAGGACCTGCATGGGTGCAAGGCTGCACCAAGCAGCAGGCGTCCGCAATCAAACTGAATTCCCTGACCGTCTCGTGGTCTATTGAGCGTATGTTCAAGGCACTCGTAGTCGACACCAACGGCGGCACCGTCAGCGCCTCCCTGCAAACCATCGATGAGGCAAGCCTGCCGGCGGGCAATGTCCGCGTGGCCGTGGAATATTCCTCGGTCAACTACAAGGACGGTCTGGTCATCACCGGCCAGGGCGGCCTGGTGAAGCGCTATCCCCACGTGCCGGGGGTGGATTTTGCCGGCACGGTGATCGAGAGTTCCCATCCGGCCTACAAACCCGGCGACAAAGTCGTGCACACCGGATGGCGGGTGGGTGAAGTTCAATGGGGCGGCTACTCCCAGAAGGCCTCGGTGAACGGCGATTGGCTGGTCCCGCTTCCCGCCGGCTTGACGACCCGCCAGGCGATGGCGGTCGGAACCGCCGGCTTGACGGCGATGCTGGCTCTCATGGCGCTCGAGGACCACGGTCTCGCCCCGAGCGCCGGCGAAGTGCTGATCACGGGCGCGGCGGGCGGTGTGGGATCGGTCGCGGTCGCCCTCCTCGCCAAGCTCGGCTTTCAGGTGGTCGCGTCCACCGGCCGCGCGGAGGCGCAGAGCTACCTCGAGAACCTCGGCGCCACGGCCGTGATCGACCGTTCGCCCTTTGCCGAAACGGCCACGCGTCCCTTGGAAGGCGAACGCTGGGCGGGATGCATCGACTCGGTGGGCGGCAATACCCTCGCCCGGGTTCTTGCGCAAATGCGCTACGGCCGCTCGGTCGCCGCGGTGGGCCTCGCCGGCGGCAACAAACTGGATCACACGGTCATTCCTTTCCTCCTGCGCGGCGTCAACTTGCTGGGCGTCGACTCGGTCATGTGCCCGATCCCGCGGCGACTCCAAGCCTGGGACCGGATTCAAAAGGATCTGCCGTTCGACAAGCTCGATGCCATCACCGCGATGGCGCCGCTTCTCGAGGTGCCGCGCATCGCCGCGCAAATTCTTCGCGGCCAGATCCGCGGACGCGTCGTGATCGACGTGAACGACCTGACGTAGACGTGAGGTAGCGCTGTCTGGATACGCCGACAATTGCGGCGCACTGTCAAATGCGCATAGACTTTCTCCCATGAATCGCGCGCTCGACAACACCTGGTTCGACAAAGCTCTCGAGCCGCTGCAACTCGGCGAGTCGCTCATCTCCGGCGGCGTCGACAGTCTCTATCGAGGGTGGAAGGTGTCGGCCGAGGCCATCGGCAAGCTGTGCACGGGCGCGGACCGCTGGCACGCCGCCCTCCGCGAGATGCAGGCGACGGTGAGTCTCGCCGACATCCTGCGAGCGCGGACCACCTCGTAAATCTCCGGGCGAAGGCCTAACATCGGCGACCCATGAGATCGCCGATGCGCGCCGCGCTTCTATTCCTCGCCGCCACGGTCGCCTTCGCCGCCTCGACCGCCTCCGCCGCCTCGACCGGCATCGCGATCGCCGATCCCGCACCGCCCGCCGATACCGACCCCGTCAAGAGCTTGGTGGCGCGGCTGGATCTCGAGAAATACAAGGCGACGATCAAGGGGCTGACGCAGTTCGGCGACCGCCGGCAGGGCACCGATCGCAACCGTGCGGCAGTCGCCTGGATCGAGGCGAAACTCAGGAGCTACGGCTGCACGCACATCGAGCGCCTGAAATACGACTACTCGCCCGATGAGCCCCTCAAGCCGAGCGGTCCGCCCCGGTCGCACGCGCCCGACGCCGCGGTCGGCGGCGGCCGTTACCGCGGGTTTACGGCGCCCACCGGGGTCAACACCGATCCCCTGCGGCAGCCCGACGAGAAGCTGCGGGCGCTCGACACCCCGCCCAGCAAGCCGGGAGAAAGAGAAGAGGTGTACTGCACCAAGGTGGGCACGGTCCATCCGGAGGAGATGTACATCGTCGGCGCGCACATGGACGGCCACGGCTGGGGCGAAGCGGCCAACGACGACGGCTCCGGCGCCGCGCTGGTGATGGAGCTGGCGCGCGTGCTCGCCTCGCCGGACGTGAGGACCGAGCGTTCGGTCCGCTTCGTGCTCTGGAACAACGAGGAAACGGGTTTGAACGGCTCCCGGGCCTACGTCGAGCAGCGCGCGCGCCTGCAGGGTCGAGAGTCGCCGCCGGGATCCGGCCAATATCCGGAGCCTCGATGGCTCGGGATGATTCAGCACGACATGATGCTGTTCGACCATGGCATGCCGCGGGCCGATGGCACCGTCTCGAAGGACCAGCGGCCGGAGGCCGACGTGAACATCGAGTTTCAATCGCTCTCGAAACAGGCGGACGCCGCCCAGAAGCTCGCCTGGGCGTTCTATGCCGCGAACGAGGCGTATGCCACGGATTATCCGGCCGCGGTGGGTCCGCACATGACCAACACCGACAGCACCCCCTTCATGGATCTGGTGCCGGCCATCAGTTTGCGGGAGAACGAGCGCGGCCGGGAAATCGGCGCGGGCTGGGATCCGCACTGGCATCAGCCGACCGACCTGTACTCGACCTTCAGCGATGCGGACTTTCGCCTGGGCCTCAACGCCGCGCAGACCACGCTCGGTGCCGTCGCGCGGCTGACGGGTGCGACACTCATGCCCGCCGGGCGCTGACGACGGGGCTCACGACCGGGGGCGGACGACCGGGGGCGGACGACGGGGCGCTCACGCCAGGCGCTGACGCCCCGACACCCGCGGCCCGCGCGCTATTCGCCGCCGACGCCCTGCATCGATGTGTAGTTCGCATGCACGTAGGTGTAGCCGCTGCCCGAGGAGCGCAGGTGGCCGATGCCCGGGAACGACAAATGCGCGCCCGCCACCCAGTAGCCGTGTTCCGCCGCCTCCGCGAAGATTTTCTTGCGCTGGGCGATGCCGGCGGCCGCGTCGGCATCGTAGGTGTCGGTCAGCGACGGATCGGGAAACTGCAGGGCGGCGACGTGCATGGTGTCGCCCCAGAAGAGGATCGTCTGGCCCTTGCTCTCAGCCAGGTACACCGTGTGTCCGGGCGTGTGGCCCGGGGCCGCCACGGCCCGGACCCCGGGAACCAAGGTCGCATCGCCGCTAAACGGCTTGAACCGTCCGGCCGAGATGTAAGGCCGAAGCGCCGCCATCGCATCGTCGAAATCCACGCGGTCGTCCCTGGGCGCCGCGTCCCGGTTGGCCTTGCTCAGCCAGTAGTCCGCCTCTTTCCGGCTGGCGCGCACCACGGCCTTCGGGAATGCAGCCTTGCCGTCGAGGACGAGCCCGCCGATGTGATCGCCGTGCATGTGGGTGATGTAGATCTCATCCACCTGATCCGGGCGGTACCCGGAAGCCTTCAGGCTCGCGAGGAGCTTGCCCACGGTGGGCCGGAAATAGACGCCGGCACCCGTGTCGATCAGGACCAGCTTCGATCCCGTGTTGATCAGAAACCCGTTCACCGATTCCTCGATGGTGCCGCCCAGGAAGGAGCGCGCGAGCGCGGCCTCGAGATCCTTCGGCGCGATGCCCGTGATGACCTCACCCGGCTTCAAGGCAAAGGTGCCGTCGCAGAGCGCGGTGATCTCGAAATCGCCGACCATCATGCGGTAATAGCCGGGAGCCTGCGATTTCACCAGAGGCGCGGCGGCTCGGGCGCCGCCGGCCGTGAGCGATGTGCCGGCCGCGACCATCGCCATCACGCAGAACGCGGAAATGCACCTCATCATGACGTTCCTCCCCTTCCGAGCCACGCGAAGAGCTCGGCGCGGCACTGCTCCGCGTTCTCGAATTTAATTCCCTTGAAGCCGTGCCGGGACGCCGCCTCGACGTTCGGTTCGAGGTCGTCGATGAACGCGGTTTCGCCCGGCACGAGCCCATAGGTCTTCGAGATATGCTCGAAGATGCGCGGATCGGGCTTCACCAGCTTGATGCGGCCGGAGATCACGATACCGCGGAAAACGTCCCAGATGGAATGCCGGGCTTCGAGATGCGCGAAGGTGGAACTCGACATGTTGGACAGTCCGTAAACCGGGATTCCACGATGGGCGAGGCCGTTGACGATGTCGAGCGATGATTGCATCGGCACGAGCGACTCCTTGACCCGCTCCATCAAGTCGCGCATCTCGGCGGCCGGGCGATGCATTCGTTTCGCGAAGCGCTCCACGGCGTCCCCGTCCTCGAGCGTTCCCCGGTCCATCTCGAGCCAGTCGGGATGCCGGAACACCTCGTCCCGGAGCCGGGCGCGAAGATCCACGTCTTCGTAGAAATCATCGATGATCTGCTGCGGCTGCCAGCGAATCAGGACACCGCCGAAATCGAAGATCACGTTCTGCGTAGGGGCTTGCGACATGCCTGCATTATAGAGGTTGCCGCACGCCCGGAGTTTCTGCCTGTGATTTGATGAAGTCGACGAACGCGCGCAGCGGCGCCGGCAGGAGCCGACGGCCGGGATAATACAGAAAGGGGCCCGAGAAGGGCTGCCACCACGGTTCGAGCACGGGCTCGAGGGCGCCGCGATCGAGCTGCGGGCGCAGCCAGTCCTCGAACAGATACACGATGCCGCTACCGGCGATTGCCGCGTCGACGGCCAGGTCGGTCGCCGCGCCGATCTGTACGAGCAGCGGGCCGGAGGGATCGACCCGCACCACCTCGCCGTCGCGCTCGAATTCCCACGGCGTCATCGCGCCGCTCGGGAAGCGCCCGCGGAGGCATGCGTGGCTGAGCAGGTCGCGCGGATGCCGGGGTCGGCCGCGGCGATCGAGATAGGCGGGCGATGCGGCCGTCGCGAAGCGCTGGACTCGCGGCCCGATCGGCACCGCGATCATGTCTCGTTCCAGCCGTTCGTCGTAGCGGATGCCCGCGTCGCATCCGGCCGCAAGAACGTCGACGAAATTATCGTCGGCGATCACCTCCAGACGGATATCGGGATAAGCGGCGAGGAAGGAAGGAACGATCGCCGGCAGCGTCAGGCGGGCGGCGCTCACGGGGACGTTGAGCCGTAGCGTACCCGCGGGCCGGCTGCGAAATCCGTTCACCACGTCGAGTGCCGCCTGAACCTCATCCAATGCAGGTCCGAGCCGCTCGAGCAAGCGCCCGCCCGCTTCGGTCGGGACGACGCTTCGCGTCGTACGGTTCAGGAGTCTCACCCCGAGCTGCGCTTCCAGCCGGCGCACCGCCTCGCTGAGCCCGGAAGCACTATTGCCGCTCGCCCGCGCGCCGTCGCGAAAGCCCTTGGCGCGCGCAACGGCGAGGAAGGCGTTCAAATCACTCAGATCCAGGGGCATTGTTCGATATTGCGCACAACCTGTACGGATTATA
>DASYAC010000018.1:0-11375 GCA_036501585.1 Steroidobacteraceae bacterium | reverse complement strand
AGGGCCGCTCACGATCCATTTCGAGGAGAACTGCGGGTGCAGAGGGTTGATGAGGACATTCCATTCGCCCGGCGTGATGATCGTGGGCACGAGCATCGCAGGCGTAGTCTTCGCTTCGAGCCACGCATCGCCGAATGCCCGGCTGACCGCCATCCGGGTTTTCCATCGCGCCGGATAGGAATCCGGCTTCAGGATTTGAGAGTCTGGGACTTCCGTTGAATAGGCATAAAAGGGCTGGATATCATTCGTTTGCTTTAGGCGGACCAGGATCTCCAGGGCCGCGAGTGACAGAGATTGCGCCGTGTAAACCACCGGGCGGCCTGCTGTGTGCCAGCGGGCCGAGGCGTACAAGCCGCCGTTTCCGCTGAAACCCTCTTTCCGAGACCGTGTGAAGAGCGCCGCACCAATACGGAATACCTTCATGCACTTCAGACGAAGCGCTGACCTTTGGCGATGGCCATCGCCGCCTCGTCGTTTCTCGATTCTTGATTCAGGGCAGCGATGGCGCGGCGGGAATTGCGCTACCTGACTTGTGACCTATTGCCGGCCTTCCCCACCGCTCCTGTGTTCCAATCTTCACACGCCGACCACCGTGGGCTTTCGATGAGTGATACTGCCGCCGCTCCATCCCCCTGTGTCCGCAGTTGCTGCCTGGACGATGACGACACGTGTCTGGGGTGTTTTCGTTCCTTGGAGGAAATCAAGGAATGGGGAACCGCGAACAACCACCGACGGCTGATCATTCTCCAAATTGCGGACCGGCGGCGAGAGGCGTATCAGGCCCTCTGCCGCGGCGAAACTTAGTCAGTGCTCCGATTCATAAGTTCGGTGACGTATTTTTCGGTCCAGCGGTCGGGCGGCAGGGGACGTCATCTCACCGCCGTACGTCACCGCATTCGTGGAACGACGTGCTTAGCGCCTGTGAAACATCAACCTGATCATGATGCGACGCGACTTCCCTATATTACTCGGGATATTCTGAAACAAATTGATCAGGTTATTGTTTCACGCGCCCTTGGTCTTGGTACCGACGCCTGCGTCTATCCTGCTAAGCCTTCGCTCCAAGCCGCCGAGCATGCAGCGCCATGGCGATCAGAGTCGATCCGCCGAACACCATGTTGATGCCCACGAGAAGCCCGATGGCCCACGCGGCCGTACCGGGCAGCCCCATGATGATGATCCCGGCCAATATGAGGTCCACGACACCGCTGATGAGCAACAGCGTCCACCGAGCCGAGAATCCGTGACGGTGATTCAGCGCCATCATGATGGAAGCGACGCCCTCGAAGATCAGGAATACCGTCAACACGACCGTCAACGACAGGGCGCCCGACAGAGGCCGCGCAAGCAATAGAACACCCGCAACGATGGCTACCAAGGCCGATAGGAGCGACCACCCAAACCCCGGGGCGCCCCGCATCCGAAAGGTGCTGATCAATCCGACGACACCGCTCGTCAGCAGGATCCAACCGATGAGAATCGCCACGGCCAGTGTGGCCACCGGGGGTATCAATACCGCCGCAAGGCCGAGGATGAAGAGGACGATGCCCTCCACGAGAAAAAGGCGCCAATGCGCACTGAGGGAAGTCGCCATTGCCGCGCGCATCTCCGAGCCGTCGATGGACATCAGCGTCTCCTTGCAATGAAAATCCTCGCCACCAGCATAATCCCTTGCGGCGCTGCAAGGCCAGACATCCTCACCCAGGTCTTCACCGTCATGGCGCAGACGTCCCCAGCACCGCGGCGGCCGCAGCCCGCGCGCCGCCCACCCTTCGATCGATGAAATACATGAGCGTGAGCGTTACCAGCGTCGTGCAGATGAGGATATACCCCAGCGTATCGAAATGCAGGAGCACACCCGCGCTCGTCTGCACGACGATCATCCCCGCGAGCATGGCCGCGACGCCGCCGGCCGCCTGCTGGAGCGAAGAGCTGATGGACATGAAGGACCCACGGTCGCCCGGCGCCGGAAGCGCCGAGGTGAGCGCCGAGGCCGAGATCATCCGCGAGAAAATGCCGACCTGCAGGAGCACCATGACCAGCACCAGCGTAGCCAGCCCGACCTTGCTGAGATGGGTATAGATGACCACCATCACGATCGTGACCGCGCAACCGAAAGCGAACACCCGGAATTTACCCAACGCATCGCTCGCCCGGCCGATCAGCGGGCCGGTGACGATCGAGACTCCGCCGGTGATCATATAGACCAGCGGAAGCTTTTCGATGGGCAGACCGACGTTGTTCACGACGAATACGCTCGTGAAGGGCATGAGCATGAACCCGCCCACGCTGAGGATCCCCGTCGCGAGGAATCCCAGAACATACGAGCGGTTGGACAGCGTGTGCAGCAAGTGGTGCAAGGGGCTGCGATCGGGATGATGCTTCAGGTGCTCATCGATCGGACGGAGCTTTGCATGGATCACCGCGCCGACCGCCGTACCGATGACCGCCGTCATGAAGAACGGCGCGTTCCAGCCCCAGCGATTCGACAGCAGCAGGCCGAACGGGATGCCCAGAACGCTGCTCGCGGCGAACGCCGTCTGCAGCACTCCCATGACGCGGCCGCGCATCTGCAGCGGGAAGAGGTCGGTGACGATCGCGAAGACCACCGAGCCGACGACGCCCGCGAACACGCCGGTGACCATCCTTGCGACCAGCAGCAAGTAATAGTTCCAGGCCAGCCCGCAGAGCAGCGTGCCGACCAGAAAGCCGGCATAGAAGAACAGCAGCAGCTACTTGCGATCGAAGCGATCGGCAAACCCGGCGGTGAGGAGACCCGATACGCCGGCGCTCAACGCATAGGCCGAGACGACCAGCCCGAACTGCGACGTAGTGATCTTCAATTGCGGTATCACCAGCGCCCCCAAGGGCGCCAGCAGCATGAAATCGAGCACGATGGTGAATTGAAGGAAGGCCAGCACCACTACGACGAACTTCTGATAGCTCGAGAATGCGGATTCGGCCGGCGGCGCGGGATTCTTGGTCTCGGGAATATTCATTGCTCCATGATACTTGACGGACCGCTGATGGGGGTCGTGACCCGGCCTCGATTGCGGGACATACTCTCCGCCATGACCACCGCAATCAGACCCGCGGCGCGATGACGGCCGCAAAGCCGTTGCTGGCCGGCGTCGAACTCGGCGGCACGAAGTGCGTGTGCCTCGTGGGGTCGGGGCCGGACGACGTCCGATTTCAGGCATCGGTGCCGACCGGCGATGATTCCGCGGCGACGCTCGGTAGACTCGAGCGCATTCTGCGCGACGCGGTGGCGGCGCAAGGCCCGATTCGCGCGCTGGGCATCGCCTCGTTCGGGCCGGTCGATCTGACCCGCGGCTCCGCGACCTACGGATTCATCACGGCGACGCCGAAGCCGGGCTGGCGCAATACCCGGGTCGTCGGCCGGCTCGCCGAGGCGCTCACCGTGCCGGTCGGCTTCGATACCGATGTGAACGGCGCGGCGCTCGCCGAGGGTCGATGGGGGGCGGCCCGCGGACTCGAGGATTTCGCTTACGTCACCGTCGGCACCGGGGTCGGCGTGGGTCTGATGGTCGGCGGGCGGCTCGTGCATGGCTTTGGTCACCCCGAGCTCGGTCACATCCGCATCGCGCGCAAATCCGGCGACGAATGGCGCGGAATCTGTGCGTTTCACGGCGACTGCGTCGAGGGTCTCGCCTCCGGGGTCGCGATCGGCGCGCGCGCCGGCATGCCGGCGAAGGAGGTTCCCGAGGACCATCCCGCCTGGGAGTTGGCGGCGCACGCGCTGTCGCAGTTGCTGCACACACTGGTGCTGGCCACGGCGCCGCGGCGCATTCTGGTCGGCGGCGGGGTCATCGAGGCGCGGCCGGCGCTGCTCGAGTCGGTACGCCGGAAGCTGCTCTCGAGCTTGAGTGGGTACCTGGATCTCGGCGCGTTGGCGGGCCGCATCGACCGTTACGTCGCACCGCCCGGACTCGGGCCTCTCGCCGGCCCGTTGGGCGCGCTCGCGCTCGCCGCGGATGCCGCGTGAGACGTCGATGCGCACGGCCCGCCATCCGGCCCTCAGGCCGGTGCTTGCTGCGCGACCCCTCGCGAGGGCAACGCTTCCTTGATCGGCAGATTCACCGCCGCCGCCAACAGCGCGAGCACGATGTCGGCATACCACACCCATTGATAGGAACCGAGCTGCGCCATCGCCACACCGCCCAGCCAGGCGCCGAGAAACCCGCCGATCTGATGGGACAGGAGCGTCAATCCGAATAGCGTGGTCAGATATCGGGTGCCGAAGAGTTTCCCCACGAGGCCCGCCGTCGGCGGCACCGTCGCAAGCCAGGAAACGCCGAGCGATGCCGCGACGATGTACACGTTGAGGGCGGTCTTCGGCATCAGGAGATAGCAAACTACGACGGCGGCCCGGCTCGCGTACAAGAGCGCCAGCAGGTACTTCATGCGGTAGCGTCCGCCGAGCCAGCCGATCCCGACACTGCCGGCGACATTGAAGATACCGACCAACGCCAGCGAATTCGCGGCCACCGTCGGTGCGAGTCCGCACATGCGGAGGTCGCCGGGCCAGTGCGTGACCAGAAAGGCGATGTGGAATCCGCAGGTGAAAAACCCGGCGTTCAAGCACAGATAGCTTCGATCGCGCAGGGCGATTCGCAGCTGCTGCCGCAGACTGAGAGACCGCACGGTATCGGCCGGCGTTCCGCCGACGGAACCGGCCCCGCCGCCCGCCCCACCGCCGGCGCCAGCGCCAGCATGAGGCGCCGTCGCGAGAGGCGCCGCCGGGCTTCGATCTCGAAACAACCACGCGATGGGAACGGTCACGAGCCCCGAGACCGACAAAGCCAACATGCCGATGGTCCACCCCGCTCCGCTGATCACGAACTGAGCGAAGGGAGCGAACAGGAACTGACCCATCGATCCGCCAGCGTTGATCAACCCGGCCGCGAAGGAACGGCGGTGAGCCGGCAGATACTGAGACGTGACTCCGATCAGGATTGCAAAGCTTCCCGCGGCACTGCCGGCCGCAACCAGCACACCCAGCGACAGGATGAGTCCCAGCTCGGTGGTGCTGCGCGAGGCGAGTGCCGCGCCGGCGGCGAGCAGCAGCCCGCCGACGATGAGCACGCGATAGGAACCATAGTGATCCGCGATGGCACCGAACAGCGGCTGCGCCGCACCCCAGACCAGCTGGCCGATGGCCAGTGCGAAACTGATGGCGGCGATGCCGACGCCGGTGGAAGCGACGATGGGATCGACGAACAGCCCCATTGACTGCCGCACGCCCATGGTGATGAGAAGAATCGCCGCGGCCGCCAAGAGCATCGACGACGATCGCGATGGGGGCGGCCGTTCGATCGCGCCGGATGCAAGGCTCATGCGTCGCGCCCGAGGAGGCTGCGGCGCGCCGCGCTTAGAAATTCATCGGAGAGCTCGTTCCCTCGAGTCGCCCGCGCGAGCACCATCGCCCCGACCAAGGTGGCCATTTGAACCACCGCCCTTTCATGCGCATCGTGCGGCTCGGGTGTCGGCTGCGCGCCCGCGAGGATCTCGATCAATGCCTCCAGGCCCTCGCGAAACGCCGCCCTCACCGGCCTGCCGTGGGGCTCGCGCGCCACGTCGACCGCGAGACCTGCGATCGGGCAGCCGGTGCCCACGGCCGCGCGCCGCTCCGCCGTGAGATACCCCTCGATCAAGGCGGCGCGAGCCGAACGCCGGTCTTTCGGGAACGGCATCGCACAATACGCCGGCTGAGCGCCGGTCACCTCGACCTTCAGGTGTGATCGGCGGCAACGCTGATCGTCAATCCTGAGGATGCTCGGCAGCAAGCCCGTTCCCGCCGTTCCCGCCCTGCCCGCGCGACACGCGCACGGCGACTACGCCCGAAATATCGCCGATCGACACCGCCAGTAGATCGATTCCCCGGCGCCCCCTGAGATCGAGATGCATGGCGCGCATCTCCAAGCCGGGTCCCGCATCTCCCGGCCGCATTGCAAGATCGTGAATCGAGAACTCGCGGCCGGCGCACATCTGCAGAATCTGTTCCACCGCTCCCCGCCCGGGCAGGTACTCGACCTCGAGCTCGGCCCGCTCGGAAAGCACGCGCTGCGCGAGCGGCGCCATGGCGTAGATCACGATGAAGTGCCCGCCCGTGGCGAACAGGGCGAGCAACGGCAAGCCCGCCCCGCACGCCATGCCGATGGCCGCCGTGAGCCAGATGATCGCCGCCGTCGTCAAGCCGCGCACCACGTCCCGTTGTACGAAGATGAGGCCGCCGCCGATGAAACCGATGCCAGAGACGATCTGCGCGGCCACCCGGGAGGGGTCCAGGATGATGCTCTTCGATAGAACATCGGAAAATCCGTATTTCGAGATCAGCACGATCAGCGCCGATGCAACGCCCACCAAGGTGTGGGTGCGCAAGCCCGCGCTCTTCATTCGGTGCTCGCGCTCCAGTCCGATCAACGCCGACAGCATGAGCGCGAGCGATAGCTCGCCGAGCTGCAACAGGGCCTGACCTTCGGGCTCGACGCTGAAGAAATCCGATAGATGCATAGGAGCTCCGTGGCAGCGCCCCTCGGGGCTGCGATCGTCGTCAGAAGGCGGCGGGATACTCGCCCCCGTCCATGAGAATGTTCTGGCCGGTGATGTAGCCGGCGTGGACACTGCAGAGGAAAGCGCAGGTCTGCCCGAGCTCGGATGCCTGGCCGAATCGGCGCGCCGGTATCGCGCGGCGCCACTCGTCCTCGATCATGGACTCCGAGACGCCCCTTCGCCTGGCGGCGGGGGCAAGCCCGGACTTGAGCCGTGCGGTATCGAAGTTCCCCGGCAACAGGTTGTTGATGGTGACGTTCTTGTCGGCGACCTCCCGTGCCACTCCCGCGAGGAAAGCCGTCAAGCCGGCGCGTGCACCGCTCGAAATATCGAGTCCCATGATCGGCATCTTGACGCTCACAGAGGTGATGTTCACGATCCTGCCGAACTTGCGCGCCGCCATGCCATCGATCACCCGCTGTATGAGCTCGATCGGCGTGACCATGTTCATGGTGATGCCGCGGAGCAGATCCTCACGGCCCAGTTGGCGAAAATTCCGGAACGGCGGACCTCCATTGTTGTTCACGAGAATGTCGGGCTCCGGACAGGCGCCGAGGAGCGCGTCCTGGCCCTCCCTCGTGGAGACATCGCCGAGCACTGGCGTGACCTCGGCCTGCGCCGCCTCACGGATCTCGCGCGCCGTCGTCTCGAGCGGCTCGCGGTGGCGTCCGTTGATCACCACGGAGACGCCGGCCTGTGCGAGCGCGATCGCACAGCCCTTCCCCAACCCCTGACTCGACGCGCAAACGATCGCCTTGCGCCCGCTCAACCCCAAATCCATGATTCACCCGCTGAGTTCGCAGACCGCGCGTGCCGACGCGGCGGTGCATCCAAAAATCGGTCCGTCGCAGTAGTATAGGCGCACTGAACGAGGTGCGGGCGCCTCCCCTCCGGCCTCGAGGAGCCGCCATCTCGATCATCGACCCCTTGCTGGAATCGGCCACGGAACATCATCGCTCCGGCAATCTACCGGAGGCACGGCGGCTCTATGCGCGGTTCCTGGCAGCGAACCCCGACCATCATCTGGCCCTGTTCCGCAGCGGTCTGCTGGAGCTTCAGGACCGGCGGCTGGACGCATCGCTCGGCTCGCTGCGGAAGGCCGCGCTCGCTGCCCCCGACAATGCCCGTTATCAGTTCGGCCTCGGACAGGTGCTGGACGCCTTGCAGCGCTGGAACGAGGCGGCGGACGCCTACCGGCGTGCGCTGACCAACGATCCTGCCTCGCATGAGGCCCACATCGCGCTGGGTGTGGCCCTGCAGCGGAGCGGGCGGCCGGCGCAGGCCGCGGCCGCTTATCGTGCCGCTCTCGCCCTCGAGGCCGAGGACCCCGTTACTCTGGGCAACTTGGGCACCGCGCTTCGGGAGATGGGCGATGTCGATGAAGCGATCCGCGTCCTCGAGCGTGCCGCCGCCCTCGATCCGCGGACCGCCTCGCACGCGGTCAACTTGGGCGTCGCGCTCAATCAACGCCGCGATTTCTCAGCAGCCGCATCGACGCTGCGCGCCGTCCTCGACCGCGAGCCCCGCAATCCCGATGCTGCGTTCAACCTCGGCAATGCCTTGCGCGGCCTCGGGCGGGCGCGCGAGGCCGCGGCGTATTTGCGCCTTGCCGCCGACTCTCGTCCCGGATACGCCGACGCCCTGAACAATCTCGGCAACGCTCACAAGGAGCTCGGCGATTTCGCCTCGGCCATGTCCGCGTTCGAGGAGGCGCTCCGCGCCCGCCCCGATCTCGTCGCCGCCCTCAACAATGCCGGCTGCCTGCTGCGCACGCTCGGGAGAAGCGAGGAGGCGGAGGAGATGCTGCGCCGGGGACTCGCGATCGATCCCCGGCATCCCGCCCTGCATGACAACCTGGGCAATGTGCTCAAGGATGCCGGCGACCTCGATGAGGCCATCGCTTGCTTCCGGCGATCGCTCGACATCGATCCCTCCAATCCCGTGACCCACGGGAATCTGGCCTACGCCCTCTGCTTCGAGTCGACGCGGCCCGAACCCGTGCGTGCCGAGTGCGAGCGCTGGAGCGCGCGCTTCGCCGCCCCCGCGCGGCGTCTCGCGGAAGACACCGCCCGCGATCTGTCGGCCGACCGGCGCCTGAACGTAGGCTATGTCTCCGCCGACTTTCGCGATCATTGCCAGACTCTCTTCACCCTGCCGCTGCTTTCGCGGCACGACCACCACCGTTTCCGAATAGTCTGCTATTCCGGCGTCGAGCGTCCCGACGCCCACACTGAACGCATCCGCGCGCACGCCGACACCTGGCGCGAGGTGCGCGCGCTCGACGACGACGCGCTCAGCCGCCTGATCCGCGACGACGGCATCGACGTGCTGGTCGACTTGGCCATGCACATGTCCAACGGACGCCCGCTGGTCTTCGCGCGCAAGCCCGCGCCCGTGCAGATCGCATGGCTTGCATATCCCGGCACGACCGGCATGGATGCGATGGACTACCGGCTGAGCGACCCGCGCCTCGACCCGGACGGCTTCGATGATCACTACGCCGAACGGACGCTCCGCCTGCCGGACTCCTTCTGGTGCTACGACCCGCTCACCGACGCCCTGCCGGTCGGCGCTCTGCCCGCCCTCGAACTTGGTCATCTCACGCTTGGGTGTCTCAACAATCCCTGCAAGCTGACCGATCGCACGCTGGAGCTTTGGCGCGGCGTGATGCGGGCATTGCCCACGGCACGGCTGCTCCTCATGGTTCCCGAAGGACCGCCTCGCCGGCGTCTGACCGAACGGCTCGCCGCGCGAGGCATCGATCCGCCTCGCGTGGACTTCGTCTCGTTTCGTCCTCGCGCCGAGTACCTGCGCACGTACGGCCGGATCGATTTCGCACTGGACACCTTCCCCTACAACGGCCATACGACGAGCCTCGACGCGCTGTGGATGGGTGTTCCCATCGTGACGCGCGTCGGCGAGACCTGCGTCGGACGCGGCGGGTTGAGCCAGCTCCATCAGCTCGGGCTCTCGGAGCTCGCGGCACGGTCCGACGAAGCGTTCGTCGACATCGCCTCGGCGCTCGCCGCGGATCTGCCGAGCCTCGCTGCGCTGCGAGGCTCGCTGCGCGCGCGACTCGAACGCTCCGCGCTCATGGACGCCGCGCGCTTCGCGCGCAACATCGAAAATGCCTACCGCGACGCCTGGATGCGGTACACGCGCGCGACTCGTCCGTCTCGCGGCGTCTCCGATTAGAGACGGCGATCCCGCGATTCAGATCGAGCTTGTCGAATGGGTTGATCTGCCCGCACGCGCGGCGTGCCGGGCAAGCACATGCGCCACGGCCCCGGTAAGACGCTTGGCGTAGTCGATGTGCAGAAACTCGTTCGGCCCGTGTGCATTGGAATGCGGGCCGAGCACGCCCGTCACCAGAAACTGCGTGCTCGGAAATCGCTCGCCCAGCATCGCCATGAACGGTATCGTTCCGCCGACGCCCATCGCCATCATCTCGCGCCCGTAGAATCGCTCGGAGGCCTCCTGCGCGGCGTGCTCCAGCCAGGGCTCGAGCGGAGGAGCGTTCCAACCGCCGTTCGCTCCGGACGTGAAGGCAACCCGCGCCCCATGAGGAGGATCACTCTCCAAGGCTTGGCGAATCGCGCCTGCCGCGCGCTGCGCATCGGCGGTGGGCGGCAGCCGGAACGACAGCTTCACGCTGAGTCGGGGCGCGAGCACGTTGCCGGCGTTGCTCACGTCCGGCAAACCGTCGATACCGGTGACGGTCAGCGTCGCCTTCCAGGTGGAATTCTCGAGCAGCACTGCCGGGTCCCGCGACATGGCCCGCGCCCCGGCGGCAAACGGCATGCGCTCGGCCACGGAGTCCCCCAGGAGTCTCGCCGTGGCGGCGATTTGCCGCCGGCGCTCCTCCGGGATGTCGACGCGCAATTCCGCGAGCTTGAGCTCGCCGGTACGCTCATCGGACAGCCGCGACAGCAATTGACGAAGCACGTCGAAACAGGAGGCGGCGATGCCGCTTCCGGCGCCCGAATGCACGCCTTCGGTCAGCACGGCGACCTCCAGCGTGCCGACGATGTTCCCGCGAAGCGACGTGGTGAGCCATAGCCGATCGTAGTCGCCCGCCTCGGCATCCAGGCATACCACGAGGCTCGGCGTGCCGATCTCGCGCGCGAGCGCCTCGACGTGCGCGGGCAAATCGGGGCTGCCGCTCTCCTCGCACGCCTCGATCAGCACGATGCTGCGCGCGTGCGGAATATTGCGCGCCTGCAACGCGGCGATCGCGGTGAGCGAGGAAAACACGGCATAACCGTCGTCGGCCGCACCGCGGCCATAGAGCCGCCCCTCGCGAATCACCGGCTCCCACGGGCTCAACCCCTCGTGCCAACCGGTGAATTCGGGCTGCTTGTCGAGATGACCGTACAAGAGCACGGTGTCCTTCTTGCCGGGTATGTCCACGAATATCAAGGGCGTGCGCCCCGGGAGCCTCGCGACCTTGACCGTCATTCCCGCGATGGGCTGGCGCCGACACCAATTCGCCAGGAGCTGCACCGCCCGCTCCATGTGGCCGTGACGTTCCCACCCGGCATCGAACAGGGGCGACTTGTTCGGAATGCGCACATAGTCGCAAAGGGTGGGGACGATGGAGCGGTCCCAGGTTTCGTTCACATGGCCGCTCAACGCTGCAGTTTCGATGTCATCGCTCATAGCTCGTCACTCCTTCGCGTCGCGCACATCCGGGCTCGCCGCCTGCGCGCGGACGATCGCGCCGCCTTCCAGACCTATGCCGTATCGATAGACATTCTGACCGCCCCGGTATCCCGTGACGATGAGCGCTGCGGTCACGGCCC
>DASYAC010000017.1:0-6243 GCA_036501585.1 Steroidobacteraceae bacterium | reverse complement strand
GGACCGGCGGCCGCCGATGCATAGGCGACCGAGCTCGGTTGATTGACCGTCGCGCTCTGGCCGGCGACGAAGCCCGACAGGCTGTAATTCGCCGAGGTCAGCGTCGCGGTCGTGGTGCCGTCGTACACCTTGGTCGGATCGCCGATGATCGCCGCGCTCAATGGCGCGGGCGCGATGCTGCCGATGGCGGCTGTGAGGGGCGATCCGCTGAGCGCGTAGCCGTACACCGGGACACCGCTCGAATTCGTGACGGTGAGACCGGCGGCGCTCGCCGCGGAGGTCACGTTGATGTTGCTGCCGGCGTCCGCCGATTGATAGCTGCCGCTCATCGACTCGACGGCGTCGCCGTTGAGAAGACCCGAAACGGTGTAATTGGAACCGGCCGCCGTCAACGTGGCTGCCGTGCCGCCGTCGTAGGTTTTCGACACACTGCCGCCGAGGGCGGTGACGGTGATCGCGGGGGCGACGCTGTAGAGAAGGCCGTCGCCCGATGTCTGGGCGGGAGTTGCCCCGAAGCCGGCCGCATACTGGATGAAATCGGGTGTGAGGCCGGCGGTCGTATCCGTGGTGGGATTGGTGGAATACACCAGCCAGCGAGCCCCGGATCCCGCCGACAGCGCGTCCGATCCGGCGAGATTGACGAAGCTCCCGCCGGTGCCCAGAGTCACGCCCGAATTGCTGGCGATCGATGCGCCGGAGGCGATGGTCAGGTTGCCGTTGGCGGCCTGCATCACCACGGGGCCCGCGCCCGATATCGCCGCGTCGACATTGATCGCGTGGTAGGCCGAGAGCGTCAGGGTGGCGGCGGGATTGGTCCAGGAGACGGCGGCGTCGACATCGATGTCGCCGAGGCCCGCCGACTGCGTTCCAAAACCGGAGGCGGAGGTCGCCGTCGTTTGCTCCGTTACGCTGGTACCGCCGTTGAGGCTCGTCTCGATCGCCGTGGCCGCCGTGGCATCGATGGTGAGGTTGGTCGGATCGATGCGCCAGGAGCCGCCGGGACCGGCGAGGACCTTCGCGCCGCTCGCGACCGTGACGGCTGCCCCGGAGGTCTCGATGGCGCCGCCCGCTTCTGCGGTCGGCGCCGTGGCGTCGAGAGTCCCGCCGACGTGGACCTCGCCTGCCTGCATGCCGGCGAGCAGGGTAATCGTGCCGTCGTGATTCTCGACGGTCTGCGCTTGCACGATGCCCGTGTTGTTGACGGCGCTCGCCAGCAGACTGTCTTTCGCGCCCGCTGTCATGATGACCCGGCCGCCATTGGCTTCGATCAGCTGTCCATTCTCGGCGAGGTCGTTCAGCGTGCTTCGATCCACCTGCACGTGGATCAGCTGCCGTCCGCTGAAGGTGAGCGTCTCGGCGCTGCCTGCGGCGAGCGCCACTGTGCCGAGCTGCGCGCTGATGATGCCGCGGTTCGAGACTCGATTGCCGAGGAGGGCGACATAACCGCCCTCGGCGGCTCGGAGAGTTCCGTCGTTGACGATGCTCCCGGTGCCCGCGCCGCTGAAGGTGCGGCCGTCCAAGTCGAGGGTGGCATCCTGCACGTCGAGCGTCGTGACGACAATCCCGCCGACGTTCACCTGCGCGCCTCGGCCGAACAGGACGCCATTGGGATTGATCAGCCACACCTGGCCGTTGGCGTTCAGATGCCCGAAAATCTCGCTCGGGCTGTTGCCGAGAATGCGGTTGATCGCGAGCGCGCCGGCGTTTGGCTGAACGAAATTCACGACCTCGTTGGAGGAGACGTTGAAGCTTTGCCAGTTGATGGCGAGATTGCTGCTGCGTTGCAGAATGCTCGTGACGTTGCCGCTCTGGGTGACGCTGCCGTTGCCGGCGGTAATCTGTGCTCCGGTCGGCGCGGCCTGACTCAACCCTGCCCAGCACAGCGAGCCCCACAGCGGCAGCAAGAGGCTCCGCCGCGCACGCCGGGCAGAGCGCGTGCCCACCGCGCGCCGCCCGCCGCCGGCCGTTTCAGCGACGGGGATCAACTGGCGGGCGGAGCTGCCCCAGACGAGACGGAAGATTCGATTCATTCGGAGGTACCGGGCAACGAGTCGCGATGGCACTTTTTAGCGTACCCAGTGAGGCTCTTATGTGAGTCGCCTCGCAGCGCCGGTCGACGGCCGCAGGAGAATGCAGCGGTGCCAACGCAGATCACACAATGTAGGGCTGCGGTCGGCCCGGGCTCAGGGGATGGATGATCCCTAGCCGCGTGAAGTGCCCGATACGGGCATCTCCATCGGCCACGCGCAGGCCGACGCCGCGCTCAGCGCTATCGCAAGGGAGTCACTGCTGCGCTCTTGGGCCCGTCAATATCCTATCGCGCTTGAAGCAGGTGAATTCCAAACAGCTTCTCGGAATCCTCCCAGAAGCCCGCGGTACTCCAGCCGGCGGCTGCCGCGATCGACAAGAACCGCTCTTTTGCGTATTTGTAGCTGATGCCGGTCTGGATCGTTTCGCCCTCGGCAAAGCGGATCGTATGTCCTGCGATCCGCGCGCTCTGTGCGGAGCGGCTCTCGAGATACATCTCCACCCGTTCCTCGCGAGGATTCCACAGCACCTTGCGTCCGAAGCCATTCGGATCCAGATCGCCGCCGGTCAAGCGG
The DNA here is from genome assembly GCA_036501585.1 of Steroidobacteraceae bacterium. GTDB lineage: Bacteria > Pseudomonadota > Gammaproteobacteria > Steroidobacterales > Steroidobacteraceae > Bog-1198. Next base: position 3,640 of record DASYAC010000017.1, on the reverse strand, counting down.
TTGATATGCGGCAATATGTTGAGGTTGAACGCTCGGCTGACGCCGGCGGAATCGTCATAGGCGGGTAACAGGCGTCCGGGATCCCGGCATTGGTCGGTGCCGATCACGAAGGCCGGCCGGACCGCCCCCGTAAGAGCGCGCCGGGCATTCTCCAGGAACTGAACGACGGGGGCAGGGGAGAACTGACCGATGGTGCTTCCCGGCAGGAACCCGACCATGTGCATTTGACGGAACGTCTCCGGCATGGCCAAGGGCTGCAAAAAATCGGCCAGCAATGTTTCCACCTGGATTTGGGGATGACTCACCTGCATGCGCGCGCGGATGGGGCCGAGTACGCTCGGAGAAATGTCTATTGCAAGATATGCCGAAAAATGACTTTCCGGGGCATCGAGCAGCAAGACTGCCTTGCTCTCGTCGCTGGCCCCGAATTCCACCAGTGCGCGCTTGCGACCGGCCTCAAGAGGCACCGAGGCCGCAATGTCGGCCGCCCGCGCCCCGAGCAATTTCTTTTCGGTTCGAGTCAAGTAATACTCGGGGAGCTCGGTAATGCGCTCGAACAGCTCGGAACCGGTGGCATCGTAGAGCAGCTTCGACGGCAGCGTCTTTTTGTCGCCGGCAAGCCCAAGCAGAATTTCATTCAGCAAGCCGGCATCGGCTTCCGGATGATCGATGGCAGTGCTGTCGGGAGAATGGCTCAAATACGACTCCCAGTTGGGCGCAGCGATGTCGTGGTCTCATAGCGTAGTGCGAGTCTGCTGGAATGTATAGCTGGATAAATCAATTAGTTGAAGTAATTATCTCAAGAGAATATTATGTGGCGGGCGTTGCAGCCCGGGAGCCAAACCAGTACCTTCCCGGCTCGCTGTTCGCAGAGCTTTCAGGAGCATTCCGATTCCATCCCCCGCGACTTCCCTGAGCGACGAGGCGATGTCGCTGACGCATCTCGAACGCCTGGAGGCGGAGTCCATCCACATCCTGCGCGAGGTCGTGGCGGAAACCCAGAAGCCGGTGATGCTCTACTCCGTCGGCAAGGATTCCGCGGTCATGCTGCATCTCGCGCGCAAGGCCTTTTACCCGGCGCCGCCGCCTTTCCCGTTGCTGCACGTCGACACGACCTGGAAGTTCAAGGCGATGTACGAGTTCCGCGACCGCATGGCGCGGGAATCCGCGATGCCGCTTCTCGTGTACCAGAACCCCGAGGCGAAGGCGCGCGGCATCAACCCCTTCGACCACGGTGCGTCGCTCCATACCGATCTGTGGAAAACCGAGGGCCTGAAGCAGGCGCTCGACCTCTACGCCTTCGATGCGGCCTTCGGCGGTGCGCGGCGGGACGAGGAGACGAGCAGGGCGAAGGAGCGCGTATTCTCGTTCCGCTCCTCGAGTCATCGATGGGATCCCAAGAGTCAGCGGCCGGAACTTTGGCATCTATACAACGCCAAGAAGAAACCGGGAGAGAGCATCCGGGTGTTTCCGCTGTCGAATTGGACCGAGCTCGACGTCTGGCAGTACATCCATCGTGAAGAGATTCCGATCGTGCCCCTGTACTTCGCCGCACCGCGTCCCACGGTGGTCCGCGACGGATTGATCCTCATGGTGGACGACGATCGCATGCCGCTTCGGGCGGGGGAGGCGCCGGTTGAGCGCTCGATTCGCTTCCGTACCCTCGGATGCTACCCGCTGACGGGCGCCATCGAGAGCAACGCCGCCACTCTCCCCGAGATCATCCGGGAGATGCTGCTCACCAGGACCTCCGAGCGGCAGGGACGCGCCATCGATCACGACCAGGCCGCCAGCATGGAAAAGAAGAAACAGGAAGGCTATTTTTGATGACCATGGCCCGTGATCACGGCTACAGGCCGGACGAGCTCGTATCGAGCGACATCGAAGCCTATCTCGATCGTCATCGTCGAAAGACGCTCTTGCGGTTCATCACCTGCGGCAGCGTCGATGACGGCAAGTCCACGCTCATCGGCCGGCTGCTGTTCGACTCCAAGGCGATTTTCGAGGATCAGCTCTCGGCCCTCGAGGCGGATTCCAGGCGCATCGGCACTCAAGGAGAGAACCTCGATTACGCGCTGCTCCTCGACGGACTCGCGGCGGAGCGGGAGCAGGGCATCACCATCGATGTGGCGTACCGCTTCTTTTCGACGGAGCGGCGCAAATTCATCGTCGCCGACACGCCGGGCCACGAGCAGTACACCCGGAACATGGTCACCGGCGCCTCGACCGCGGATCTTGCGGTGATCCTCATCGATGCGCGCAAGGGAGTGCTCACGCAAACTCGCCGGCATTCCTATCTCGCGCACCTGGTCGGCATCGAGCGCATCGTGCTCGCGGTGAACAAGATGGACCTCGTGGGCTTCGATCGGTCCCGCTTCGAGGCCATCGTCGCGGACTACCGGTCGTTTGCGCAATCGACCGGCATCGGCGCGGTCGAGGCGATTCCGATATCGGCGCTCGGCGGGGACAACATCGCCGCGCGCTCCGATAAAACGCCCTGGTACGCGGGATCCTCGCTGATCGAGTATCTCGAGACCGTGGAGGTGAACGTCTCCAAGGAGAGGGCCGCTCCGTTCCGCATGCCGGTGCAGTGGGTCAATCGCCCGAACCTCGATTTCAGGGGCTTCGCCGGATTGATCGCGGGCGGCGAGGTCAAGGCCGGAGATCTCATCCGCGTCATGCCCTCGGGGAAGACCTCCCGGGTGAGCCGTATCGTGGCTTTCGGCGGCGATCTTCCGCGCGCGGTGGCCGGCCAATCGGTGACGCTCTGCCTCACCGACGAGATCGACTGCTCGCGAGGCGACGTCATCGTCGCGGCCGAGGCGCCGGCGCAGATCGCGGATCAGTTCGAGTCGACCCTGGTCTGGATGGCCGACGAGCCCTTGCTGCCCGGCCGGCCTTACTGGCTGAAGCTCGGCACGCAGACGGCTACTGCGACCATTCACGCGCCGAAGTATCAGGTCAACGTCAACACGCTCGAGCATCTCGCGGCGAAGACGCTCGAGCTCAACGCCATCGGCGTGGTGAATCTTGCCACCGATCGGCCTCTCGTTTTCGAGCCGTACGCGGCGAGCCGCGAGCTGGGCGGCTTCATCATCATCGACAAGCTCACCAACGCGACCGTCGCAGCCGGCATGATTCATTTCTCGCTGCGGCGCAGTCAGAACATCCACTGGCAGGCGCTCGACATCAGCCGCGAATCGCGCGCGCGCCTCAAGAACCAGAAGTCCGCGGTGCTCTGGTTCACGGGCCTCTCGGGCGCCGGCAAGTCCACCATTGCGAACCTGGTGGAAAAGAAGCTGCACCGGATGAATCGGCACACGTTCTTGCTGGACGGCGACAATGTGCGGCACGGCCTCAACAAGGATCTGGGCTTCACCGATGCGGACCGGGTGGAGAACATACGCCGGGTCGGCGAGGTGGCCCGCCTCATGACCGACGCAGGGCTCATCGTGATCACCGCGTTCATCTCGCCCTTCCGCGCCGAGCGCCGGATGGTGCGGGACATGATCGTCGCGGGCGAGTTCATCGAAGTGTTCGTGGACACTCCGCTGGCCGATGCCGAGAAGCGAGATGTCAAGGGACTCTACAAGAAGGCGAGGGCCGGGTCGCTTGCCAACTTCACCGGCATCGACAGCCC
>DASYAC010000016.1:0-3597 GCA_036501585.1 Steroidobacteraceae bacterium | reverse complement strand
ACGGCGTACGGCCCCGTGTCGATCACCCGATGCTGCTCCTTGGTGGTGATCCGCCCCGACCACAGCGCACCGAGATGAACGCGCGCCCACCAACTGAAGAGAAAGCCGATCGCGATGACGAACGCGCACGCCCACGCCTCGGCCCAGCCCACCATCCATAGTCGCAGCGGGCCCACGTATCCGTGCGCGGGCACGGCCAACATGAGCCCTCCAACGATCATGGCGAGGCGATATCCGATTTCGCGCTTGCTGTCTACGCGTTTATCCACCCGGCCGCTCCAGCCCGAGGCCACCACCCACGAAAGCCAGAAGGCGATCCATAGCGCGATGATCACGAGTCCCGGACGCACCCTCATGAGGTCAGATCTCCTCCGATCTCGATCAACGTCAGCAGGGTGGAGCGCGTGTGCGCCAATTGAATGTTCCCCACTCGTTCGCGCAGCCGCTTATCGATCCGATCCACCGCCGCACGCGCGATCGCGGCGACCCGCAAGATATGCCGCATGAGATCCAAGATAACACGCATCCTCCGCGGGATCTTGCGCGGGATCTTGGTCTCGGCGCTGCTCTGGGGCGCGGGCGTGGCAGGTCTGGTCGCCGCCTGAACTTTTCAGCCGTTGAGCTCGCGCGTTCCCAAAGGCCACGTCACCGGCGCAGGCTCCACCCCCAAGGGCGCGTCATGATGAGGATCGAAGGCCGCGATCTGGCGGCGAAGCCACGCGATCAGCCGCTCGTTGCTTGCCAGCCGTACACTGTCGCTCCCGGCGGCGTAGTCCTCGAGCGCCCCCTGTGTGATCGCGATTCGGACCATGCGCGAGCGCTTGGCGGGACGATAAGGATCGGCGGGCGGCAGACGCCAAGAGGCGAGGATCATGAGGCCGTCACTACCCCGGGGCATGACAATGCGCGAATCCCTGGGCAGCTCGGCCGCGACCAGCACGCGAAATTGAGCGCTAAAGTCCTTCATCGCAACGCCTTGCACCCATTGCTCCTCCATCCTCAACCATCGGCCAATCGGTCCGGACGCCGGCGGGAGGGTCGAATCTAATCGCTTGCCGCGCTTGGGACGAGGAACGATATCGCAAAAGTCGATCGCGTGGAGTCCTGAAAGCGACCTGGATCGCAACGTCAGCCGGTCCGGCTCTGCACCCGACATCGTGCGGTTTGGGCACGGGAGGTCTATCCTTGCGGATAGGCGCTTTCTATCTACCTCGATTTGGAAGTATCAACCGCGAGGATGCTGTGATGGCCCGTTGGCTGTGGGTATCGTGGGGGGCAATCCTCTGCATGACGATGGCGCCCGCCATGGGGGGCGATGCACCGGTCGCGCTCACCGATCGCCCAGCACCCCCGGGGATGGTGGCGCAGCTCACACTGGACGGTCCGATCGGGCCGGCGGCGGCCGAATATTTCGACGAGGCTTCGAAGCGTGCCGTGGCCGACGGCGCTACGGCGATCGTGCTGCGTCTGGATACGCCGGGCGGACTGCTCGACTCCATGCGGCAGATCATCGCTCGCATGCTGGCTTGCAAGATCCCCGTTCTCGTTTACGTCGCACCCGAAGGAGCGCGGGCGGCCTCCGCCGGCACCTATATCCTCTATGCCGGACAGATCGCCGCGATGGCGCCGGCGACGCACGTGGGGGCGGCGACGCCGGTGAGCGTGGGCGGCAGCGCCCCGCGGTCGTCCGACAAGCCGGCCGCCAAAGGCGACTCTTCCGGGCCGGAGGGACCGGCTCAGGGCGGCGATGCCGAATCGCACAAGACCCTGAACGACGCGATCGCCTATATTCGATCCCTCGCGCAGCTTCGCGGGCGCAATGTGGGGTGGGCGGAGCAGGCCGTGCGCGGCGCGGTAACACTGACCGCCGGCGAGGCGGCCGCGCTGCATGTGATCGATTTCGTGGCGACCGACATGTCCGACCTGCTCGCCAAGGCGGATGGACGAAAGGTAGAGGTGGGCGATCACACGGTGACCTTGCAGCTGAAGGGACTGTCGGTGCACGACTACCTGCCGAATGCACGCACGCGATTTCTGGCGATCATCACCAACCCGACGATCGCGTATGTCCTATTGCTCGCCGGCATCGTCGGTCTCTTCCTGGAAGCGACCCATCCGGGGGTGCTGTTGCCGGGCATCGCCGGCGGCATATGCCTCCTGGTCGGCCTCTACGCGCTGGAGTTGCTGCCCGTGAACTACGCGGGACTTGCGCTGATGGTGCTCGGCATCGGCCTCCTAGCCGCCGAGATGGTGACCCCGACCGCCGGGGCCCTCGGCATCGGCGGAGTCATCGCGTTCGTGGTGGGCTCGGTGATGCTGATGAACACCGGGGTCGCAGGCTATCGCGTGAATCTCGGAATCATCGGAGGCATCGCGCTGTCGGCTGTGGTGTTCCTGGCCTTGATCGTGCGGCTGGTGCTGCGATCCCGGTACACACGCCAGTCCGTGGGCGATTCGGCGCTGCTCAACGAGGAGGCGGAGCTGCTCGAGCCGCTGTCCGCGGGCGGCGAAGCGTGGGCGAGGGTACACGGCGAACGCTGGCGGGTACGCAGCGAGAGCGCGCTGCCGGCCGGCGCGCATGCGCGTATCGTACGGCGCGAAGGCCTGCTCATCTGGGTGGCGCCGCATAATGCAAATAGATAGGGACCGGCTGTAGAACGGGGCTCAGGAAGCGACCCATAGGAGATAGTTCATGTTCATGCTCGTCGCAGTGTTGGTGGTACTCGGTGCCGTGCTGCTGTTCACCTCGATCAACGTGCTGCCCGAGTATCAGCGCGCCGTCGTGTTGACGCTCGGCCGCTATACGGGCACCAAAGGGCCGGGAGTCGTGCTGCTGATTCCGGTGCTGCAGCGGATGGTCCGGGTGGACCTGCGGATCACGGTGATGGACGTGCCTCCCCAGGATGTGATTTCTCGGGACAATGTCTCGGTGCGAGTCAACGCCGTCGTCTATTTCCGCGTGGTGGAACCGGACAAGTCGGTGCTTCAGGTGGTGAATTTCCTGCAGGCCACCAGCCAGCTCGCGCAGACCCGGCTGCGCTCGGTGCTCGGCCAGCACGAGCTGGATGAAATCCTCTCGCAGCGCGAATCGATCAACCGCACGCTGCAGACGATTCTCGACGAAGCGACGGACCCCTGGGGCATCAAGGTGGCTAATGTGGAGATCAAGGATGTCGACCTCAACGACACCATGGTGCGGGCGATCGCCCGCCAGGCCGAGGCCGAGCGAGAGCGCCGCGCCAAGGTGATCCACGCCGAAGGCGAAATGCAGGCCGCCGAGAAGCTGCGCGATGCGGCGGCCATGCTGTCCCAGCAGCCGCAGGCACTGCAGCTGCGCTACCTGCAGACACTCGCCGATATGTCCAGCAACGGCAAATCCTCGACCATCGTGTTCCCGTTGCCCCTGGATCTCATCAAGCCCCTGATGGAGGCGCTTTCCTCGAAGCCGCGATGAGCTGCTCCAGGCGGAGATTTCAAACGCTGCTGGGGCCCGGTAAGGGTAGTAGCCTTATGTCGGCGTATTAATTAAGGGTAAAATCCGTGAATAAAACGACCCGCGTCTTGATCGCTGCGTTGAGCATGCTCGCCGCCGTCGCC
>DASYAC010000015.1:0-3759 GCA_036501585.1 Steroidobacteraceae bacterium | reverse complement strand
TCGCGTTCCGCGCTGAGGTACGCCTCCTCACGACTGCCCACGGGCACGCCCTCTCGATCCACCCATAGGTCCCGATAAACCTCGGTCACCGATATGCCGCCGCTGAAGGAGGATTTGTCGTTCACCTTCACCTCGGACGTCACGCGCTCCACATACAATTGGTCGCCCGGGAGGACAGGCCGCCACCACACCCAGTTGACGCCGCTGTAGTATTTTCCCACCCCGCGGAACAGCCCCTTGAAGAGCGCTTTCATCTCATCCGACGGCTTTGGCGTCAGATTGGTGCCGGTCGAATGCAGGAACAGGGGAAAGCCCAACTGACGGCCCCATCGCGTGCGCGCGCCGTATTCCTCGCTGTGCCAGAGCGGATTGTCGTCGCCGCAGGCCCAGGCGAAGTGACTCAGCGTGTCCGTCGTCGCGAATCGATTGAAGGGCGGGTTGAAGGAGAATTTCGGCACACCGATCTGGCGGCGCGCCCTCTCGATATCTTCCGCGGTGATCTTGCCGGTCTCCCGCGACGTTGCGGCCGTGCTCCCATCTTTGATCGTGGCATCCATCGATGTCCCCTCATGAACCTGCGCGACGTCTAGGATCCGGTGAACTTCGGAGCACGCTTTTCGCGAAATGCGAGCGCGGCCTCCTTGGCGTCCTGGGTGCGGCCGCAGCGCGCCGTGCCGAACGCCTCGCTTTCGAGCACCTCAGGCAGGGTTTGCGTCTCCGCACGAAGGAGATTCTGCTTCATGTATCGGATCGCAACAGCCGGCGCCTCGGCGAGCTGGCTCGCAACGCCGAGCGTGTTGGCGCTCAAGCCGTCGGGGTCCTCGATTCGATTCGCAAGCCCCCACTGCAAGGCCGTCTCGGCGTCGAGCTTCCGATTCATGAATAAGAGCTCGCGGGCACGCGCGGGACCCACGAGCTGCGTGAGGAAATAGCTCACACCGAGATCTCCGCACAGCCCTACCCTGACATACGATGTGGTCAGCACGGCAGCGCGGGACATGATGCGAAGATCACACGCCAGCGCGAGGGCCAGACCAGCGCCCGCCGCCACCCCGTTGATCATGGCGATCGTCGGCTTCGGCATGCAGTGAAGCAGTCTCGTGGTCTCGCCGTGATGCAGCAGCGTATCCGCACGATCCTCTTGGGCCGGCCGATGCTGCTCGACGCCCTGAGGTGCGCTCCCCAGATCACCGCCGGAGCAGAACGCGGTGCCTGCGCCCGTGAGTACCACACATCCAACGCCTTTGTCGGTCGATGCGCGCATGACTGCTTCGAGGAGCTCGTCATGCAGCTCCTGCGTGAGCGCGTTGAGCTTCTCCGGTCGATTGAGCGTCAGGACGAGTACCCGCCCCTCGGCGCTCGATACGAGTACGCGTTCTGATCCGCTCATCGAGAAATCTCCCGGCGAGAGCTCATGGCCTAGATTCCCAGCATCGCCTTGAGCTCGGGCCGGCTCACTTTCATGGAGGCGGTCCGCGGCAAGGCCGCCACGAATCGGTATTCCTTGGGGACCATGTAGCCGGTCAGGTGTGCACGCGCGAAGGCGTCCAACTCGCGCGGATCCGGCGGGCTCAACCCCGGCATCATTTCCAGCGCGGCAATCGGCACTTCCCCGAGGCGCGCGTCCGCCATACCGATCACGGCAGCGTCCCGAACGCCTGCGTAACGGCGCAGAACCGCGGCGACCTCCTCCGGCAAGACCTTGAAACCTCCCCGATTGATGGCGTCGTCGGCACGCCCGTGCAGGAACAGGAACCCATCATCGTCGATTGTCGCCAGGTCATTGGTCCGAAAGTAATCCGGCCCGAACCGGACGGATTTGACGCGTAGTACGCCAATCCGGCCGAGAGGAAGCTCCTCGCCGCTCTCCTCGCTCACGACTTGCAGCTGCACGTCGCGCCGCGCGCGGCCGACGCTTCCCCTCTTGCTGGCCCCGAACCGTCGGTGGTCGTCCAGTGTCCAGCCTGCCACCCCGCCGATGAACTCCGCGGCGCCGTAGTCGATGAGAACGGGTATTCCGAACCGGATCTCGAATTCGACCTGTGTTTGCGGATCGAGCGGCGCCGTGCCGGCCCGCACTGCACGGAGGCTCCGCAATGCATCCGGTGCAATGTCCGCATCGAGAATCATGCGGATCATTGCCGGAACGAGACTTGCCGACCTTGGCTGATATCGTCGAACGGCGTTCGCCCATTCTTCGGCCGCGAATTTCTCCAGCAGCACCATCGGACGCGCCTGGTACAGCGCCAGCAGCAATCCGAACAGGCCGCCCGCGTGACTGAAGGGCTTGAGCAGAATCGCGGGCGAGCGTTTGAGGCGCAGCTCCTTGCCATCATCCGACGAGCTTTGCTCGCCCGCCTTGAGGGAGGGCATGAGAACGTCCTCGCTCACGGGTATACGCTTGGGCGGTCCCGTCGTGCCGCTGGTCAGGCGTTCGAGCACGATGCCCGCCACGGGTCGCCGGTGCGGGCCAGGTCCGACGCGCGCACATCCGGTGACCGGCCGAACCGTGATGGGGGACCACCCTGCGACGGCAATGCCCACGCTACCCGCGGCCGCGGCCGCCTCGCGTACCTCCTGCCGGATCCAATCGCTCTCGTCCGCGATCACCGCCTGAGGCCGCTGAGCGGCGATCTCTCCCGGCAGGGTCGCCGAGGATTGCGGAGGTCGAAGAGGGACGATCATGTGCTCGTTCATCGCGAGACTGACGAACGCCGCGACGGCGGCAGGCCTGTTGTGCGCCACCCACCCGATCGGCGCGCCGCGCTCGACTTGCGCGTCTCGGAGGGCCTCGTCGATCTGCGCGGCCGCCGCGGCCAGATCCGCCCACGTGGACCGGCCGCCGGAGCCCTCGATGGCCACCGCATCGGGCTCGAGACTCAGTACCGAGCGGATTCGCGATCCAAGGCTGGCTTCCTCCCGGCAAGCGCTATCCGTCTGTCCCTGCATCTGTGCCCCTGCGGTCATCTTCGGAATAACGTACATCTCGTCAGTTCGATGAAATACCGTCCGTCGCTGATCGGGTGCTTTGCCCGGCGCATATTTCCGCTACCGCGATCGCCGCATGATAAATGACGGATAGTCATTTTTCCCAGGCTGGAGTATGCTCCACACGGTTGGAAAATGCCACGGGGACCCGGTTGAACCTGCACTTCTCGGCCGAAGACATCGCATTTCGCGCTCAGGCGCGCGACTGGCTCCATGAACATGTCCCGCGGGAGCGGCGGCCCCACGCCGGACCCGCCGCCCGCGCGTACGACCTGGCCTGGCAGGCGCTTCAATATGAGGCCGGCTGGGCGGGAATTTCCTGGCCGAAAGAATATCGCGGGCTGGGACTTTCACTCACCCGGCAGCTCATCTGGCACGAGGAATATGCTCGCGCGAATGCCCCCGATCATCACTTGTGCTTCGTCGCGCTGAACCATGCGGGTCCGACCATCATGGCGAACGGGACCGAGGCCCAAAAACAATACCACCTTCCTCGGATCCTGAAGGGCGAGGTCATCTGGTGCCAGGGCTTTTCCGAGCCCAACGCGGGATCCGACCTGGGAAGCCTGCGGACACGCGCTCGACTCGACGGCGACCATCTGGTCGTCTCCGGCAGCAAGATATGGACCAGCCATGGCCATCTCTCCGACTGGCAGGAGCTGCTGGTTCGCACCGACGCCTCCGCGGCCAAGCATAAAGGCATCAGCTGGGTAATCTGCGACATGAAGTCGACCGGGCTCACGCTGCGCCCCATAGAGATCATGACCTCGC
>DASYAC010000014.1:0-3613 GCA_036501585.1 Steroidobacteraceae bacterium | reverse complement strand
CGCCGGGTGGATTCGCCCGCCAAGGTGGTGGGCGCCACGGAGTTCGGCATCGACGTGAAAGTGCCGGGCATGAAGATCGCCACCGTCAAAGCGTGCCCGACCCACGGCGGCACGCTGCGTTCGGTCGACGACCGGCGCGCGCGGGCGTTGCCGGGCGTCGTCGACGTGATCAAGATCGACAATGCAGTCGCGGTGGTCGGCGAGCATTTCTGGGCCGCGAAGCGTGGTCTCGAGGCGCTCGACATCGTCTGGAATCCGGGCGCCAACGCCGATCTCACGACCGCGAAGCTGACGCAGGCGCTCGCCGAGCGCTCGCAGAACGGCCCGGTCATCTCGGGGCGCAAGGTCGGCTCGAAGCCCGCCGAGGGCAGGACCATCGAAGCGCTGTACCAGCTGCCGCTGCTGGCGCATGCGCCCATGGAGCCTTTGAACACCACGGTGCAGGTCTCGGCCGACCGTTGCGAGATCTGGGTCGGCACCCAGGTACCGGTGCGCTGCGTGAACGTCGCCGCTAAAGTCACCGGACTTCCCGCGAGCAAGATCGTCCTTCACAACCATTACCTCGGCGGCGGCTTCGGCCGGCGCCTGGACCACGACTCGGTGGAACAGGCGGTGCGCTTCGCGAAGCAAGTCTCCTACCCCCTGAAGATCGTGTGGACGCGGGAGGAAGACATCAGGCACGACATCGTGCGCCCCATGTACTACGACCGCATCTCGGCAATCCTGGGATCGGACGGCAAGCCCGTCTGGTACGGCGATCACATCACCTCCGCCACGGTGCTCGCCCGCTGGATGCCGGCGGGCATGGGCAAGGACGGCATGGACGACGATGTGATCGAGTGCGCCGCCGAAACCCCGTACGCCATTCCGAATCTCGACGTGAACTGGGCGCGGCACGACATGCCGGCCGGGCTCGAAGTCGGCTGGTGGCGCGGCGTGGGTCCGACTCACAACCTGTTCGTGATCGAGAGCTTCATGGACGAGCTCGCTCACGCGGCCGGCAAGGATCCCCTCGACTACCGGCGCGCGTTGCTCCCCAAGGACTCGCGGGCCTTGGGCGTGCTCGAGCTGGCCGCGAAAAAAATCGCCTGGGGTTCGGGTACCGGGGGTTCGGGTACTCTTCCCGCGCGAGTCGGACGGGGCATCGCGCTCGGCTCACCGTTCGGCAGCCATGTGTGCCTCATCGTCGAGGCCGAGGTCACGCCGCAGGGCGAGGTGCGGCTGCGCCGCGCGGTCGCCGCCATCGACTGCGGCATCGCCATCAACCCCAGCTCCATCGAAGCGCAGGTTCAGGGCGGGCTGCTGTTCGGCTTGAGCGCCGCCCTGTACAGCGCCATCACGTTGAAGGACGGCGCGTTCGAGCAAAGCAACTTCCACGATTACCGCAATCTTCGAATGAGCGAGGTGCCGCGGGTCGAGGTCTACCGCGTCGATAGCTTGGAGTCGCCCGGCGGTCTCGGCGAGGTGGGCACGGCCATCGCCGCGCCTGCGCTCGGCAATGCCATCTTTGCCGCGACCGGGGTGAGGCTGCGTTCCTTGCCCGTCGATAAACACCAACTGGCCGGGAATGGCGCGGCCCTGACGAAGGTGAGCCTATGAAGCGGGTATTCACGGTCATTGTCGCGTTGCTGATCATCGGCCTCATCGCGGTCTTCGTGCTCAACCGGCCCGATTCCGCGGCCGGAGCGGCGCCGGCGATCGCCGGCGCACCGGCCTCCTCGGATCCCGTGGCGCGCGGCGAGTATCTCGTCAAGGCGGCTGACTGCGTCGCCTGCCACACGGTGCCGGATTCCGGCAAGCCCTTTGCCGGAGGCGTCGCCTTCAGGCTGCCGTTCGGAACCATTTACTCGAGCAACATCACGCCCGATCCCAAGGTCGGCATCGGCGCCTACACCGACGATGAGTTCGTGCGTGCGGTACGCGAAGGAATCCGCAGGGACGGACAGCACCTGTATCCCGCCTTTCCGTATACATCGTATACCGAGCTGAGCCGCGACGACGTACTCGCGATCAGGGCGTATCTCAAGACCTTGCCCGCGATCGCGGAGCCGAATCGCGCGAACGATCTCGGCTTCCCCTTCAATCAGCGCTGGGCCATGTCCTTCTGGAATGCGGCATTCTTCAAGAGCCGGCGTTTCGTCCCGGACGCCTCGAAACCGGAGCAATGGAACAGCGGCGCCTATCTCGCCACCGCGCTCGGCCATTGCGGCGAATGCCATACGCCGCGCAACTTCGGCTTCGGCCTGGAGCACGGCCATGAGCTCGCCGGCGAGGAGCTGCAGGGATGGCGCGCCTACAACATCACCTCCGACGCCAAGTATGGTATCGGAGCCTGGTCCGACGCCGACATCGCAGCCTACCTCACCACCGGCCACGCCCCGGAGCATGCCTCCGCGTCCGGCCCCATGGGTGAGGCCGTGGCCCACAGCCTGCAATTCCTGAACCCGCAGGACGCCGCCGCGCTGGTCGCGTACTTGCGGACCGTCCCCGCGCACCAGGGCAAGCATCCGGTGGAGGTGGATTCCAAGGCCGCGGCGCTCGCGAGCTCCACGCCGATGCTGCCGGCCTCGGACGAGCTCACGGCGGACACCCAGGGACTGCAGCTCTTCGAGGGAGCTTGCGCCAGCTGCCATCAATGGAACGGCCCGGGACGGGAGAGCCCGTATGCGTCGCTCGCCGGCACGCGCGGAGTCAACGATCCCAGGGCGGTCAACGTCACCCAGGTCATCCTCCAGGGCGCGCGCTACCGCGTGGGCGACAGCGAGGTGTTCATGCCGGCGTTCGGCGATGCGTACTCCGACACGGAGGTCTCCGCGCTCGCCAATTACGTGGTGGCGCACTTCGGCGGCAAGCAGGGAACCGTGACGCCGGAGGAAGTTGCGAAGCGGCGTCAGCTGTAGATGGTGGCAATCGCCAGCGAGCGTGTATTGTCCGTTCGTCATTGGAACGAGACCGTGTTCAGCTTCACGACCTCCCGGGACCCGGCGCTGTACGAGCGCTTCGAGAAGATCATCCTGGTCCACGGGGTCCGCTTCCGCAGCGAGCTTGCCTATCGCGACTTCATCGAGTGGGACCTCACCGAGCACGAATATCTCGGCGAGCAGGTCCGTAACCAGCTCGTGTACTTTCCCACCGTCACGCGCGAGCGATTCCGCTATCAAGGGCGGGTCACCTCGCTGATCGAGTCGGGCAAGCTCTTCGAGGACATCCGGCTTCCTCCGCTCGATCCGGCCGAGGACCGGATCATGATCTGCGGCAGTCCCGCCATGCTCGCGGATCTCTCGGCCATGCTCGATGCGCGCGGCTTTCGGATCTCGCCGCATGTGGGCGAGCCGGGGGACTACGTGATCGAGCGAGCGTTCGTCGCGCGTTAACTACAGGCGGCGCCCGATCAGCACCGTTCCAGTCTCGCGACCGGTGAGAGATTGTCGGACGCTGCGCGCCGCCTCAAGCGCCGCCCGCCGGCGCGAGCGGGCGCCCGCGGGATCGGAATTGGCTCTCGACGTTCTTGAGCCAGTTCTCCGCGATATTGCCGGACTTGTCCCGATCGGCGGCTTGCAGGGGCGCGAGCTCCGGTCTGCTCGCCGCCGTTCTCAGCCAGCCGGTCAGCGCC
>DASYAC010000013.1:0-3622 GCA_036501585.1 Steroidobacteraceae bacterium | reverse complement strand
CCCCTTCCGGCATCCGCTCGGGCCATCGACTGTGAATTTTCCCGGTACGGCACACTCGCACTCCATCGCTCGTGGAAATCGCCGTCGGGCGCTCGTTCGTGAAGAGTCGGCCGTGGGCGAGTGGTGGGGCAGCGCAGTTGGCTGCTGGCCTGCGAAAGACCGGGCGGGGCGGAGGGGTGCGGGCGGGGCGTGCGAAACGTTTTACGGTGCCTTCTGTCTATCCGTACAATACCCGGTTTTTCTGGCCCGTTTATCGAGGATTCCCGCGCGTGTTGAAGTTTCTGACGCAAGTATTCGGCAGCCGTAATCAGCGCCTCATCAAAGAGCTGAGCCGCAGGGTGGCCGACACCAATGCCCTCGAGCCGGAGATGCAGGCTCTCAAGGACGAGGAGTTTCCGGAGAAGACCCGGGAGCTCAAAGCCCGCGTTGCCGGCGGGGCGTCGCTCGATTCGCTGGTTCCCGAGGCGTTCGCGCTGGTGCGGGAGGCCTCGCGGCGCAAGCTGGGCTTGCGGCATTTCGACGTCCAGCTGATCGGCGGCTTGACGCTGCACCTGGGCAAGATCGCGGAAATGCGCACGGGCGAAGGCAAAACGCTGATGGCGACGCTCCCGGCATATCTCAATGCCCTGACGGGAGAGGGCGTGCACGTGGTCACGGTCAACGAGTACCTGGCGCAGCGCGACTCGGAGTGGATGGCGCCGGTGTTCCGCTTCCTCGGTCTCGAGGTCGGCGTCATCAAGAACGCGCAGTCCCAGGAGGAGAAACGCGCCGCGTACGGCCGCGACATCACCTACGGGACCAACAACGAGTTCGGTTTCGATTACCTGCGCGACAATCTGGCGTTTCGCCTCGAGGACCGCGTGCAGCGCAAGCTCTCCTTCGCCATCGTCGACGAGGTCGACTCCATCCTGATCGACGAGGCGCGCACCCCGCTCATCATCTCGGGGCCGGCCGAGGAGAGCACCGAGCTCTACATCAAGATCAACACCCTGATCCCGCGCCTCACCCGGCAGAAACAGGAAGACGGCCCGGGCGACTATGCGGTCGACGAGAAGACCAAGCAGACCACGCTCACCGAGGACGGCCATCAAAAGGTCGAGGATCTGATGGCGGAAACCGGCCTCCTGCGGGAGGGCGAGAGCCTGTATGACGCCACCAACATCCGCCTGATGCACCACTTGAATGCGGCGTTGCGCGCCCACGCGTTGTACAAGCGCGACGTGGAATACATCGTGCGCCAGGGCGAGGTCATCATCGTCGACGAGTTCACCGGGCGAACCATGCCGGGGCGGCGCTGGTCGGACGGCCTGCATCAGGCGGTGGAGGCCAAGGAGGGGGTCAGGGTCCGCGAGGAAAACCAGACCGTCGCCTCGATCACCTTCCAGAATTATTTCAGGTTGTACTCGAAGCTCTCGGGCATGACCGGCACCGCCGATACCGAGGCGTTCGAGTTCCAGGAGATCTACGGTCTGGAAGTCGCCGTGATTCCGACGCACAAGCCGATGATCCGCAAGGATCACTCGGACCTCGTGTTCCTGTCGGAGGGCGACAAATTCCAGGCCATCCTCGAGGACATCCAGGATTGCGTGAAGCGCGGACAGCCCGCGCTGGTCGGCACCACCTCGATCGAGACTTCGGAGCGGCTGGCGAAGCTCCTGGTCGGAGCCAATATTCCGCACGAGGTTTTGAACGCCAAGCAGCACGAGCGCGAGGCGCATATCGTGGCCGAGGCGGGGCGGCCCGGCGCGGTCACCATCGCCACCAACATGGCGGGCCGCGGCACCGACATCGTGCTCGGCGGCAGCGTGCAGGCGCAGATCGAGGCACTCGGCACCTCCGACGACGCCCAGGTCGAGGAGATCCGCGAAGGCTGGCGCCAGCGCCACGAACAGGTGCTCGCCGCCGGCGGCTTGCACATCATCGGTACCGAGCGCCACGAATCGCGGCGCATCGACAATCAGTTGCGCGGCCGGTCGGGCCGGCAGGGCGATCCGGGCTCCAGCCGGTTCTACCTTTCGCTGGAAGACAACCTGATGCGCATCTTCGGCGATCCGACGCGCATGAAGGCGCTCATGACGCGGGTCGGCATGAAGGCGGGCGAGGCGATCGAGAGCGGCATGCTCACCCGCCAGATCGAACGGGCCCAGCGGCGCGTGGAGCAGCATAATTTCGACGCCCGCAAGCAGCTGCTCGAATACGACGACGTGGCTAACGATCAGCGCCGCGTCATCTACCAGCAGCGCACCGATCTCATGGGCGCGGAGAATGTCGCCGAGGCCATCAAGGGCATGCGCGAGGACGTGGTCCAGCAGCTGGTCGACCAATACATGCCTCAAGGCGCGGCCGAGGAACAATGGGACGTGCCCGAGCTCGCGCAGGCGGTGGAGCGTGATTTCGGCACCAGGATCCCCATCGAGGAGTGGGTAAAGGGCGATGAGTCGGGCGACGTGGTGGTGCTCAAGACCAAGATCGTGACGGCACTCGAGGCCGCCTACGATCAGAAGGAGGCGGCTGTCGGCTCCGAATTCATGCGCTACATCGAGAAGGAGATGATGCTGCGCACGCTCGACACGCACTGGCGCGAGCATCTGGCGGCCATGGATTACATGCGTCAGGGCATTTTTCTGCGCAGTTACGCGCAGAAGAACCCGAAGCAGGAATACAAGCGCGAGGCCTTCGAACTGTTCTCGGCGATGCTCGATCGGATCAAGTTCGACACCGTGACCACGGTGTCCAAGATCCAGGTGCGCAGCCAGGCCGAGATCGAGCGCGAGGAGCTCGAGCGGCAGCAGCGGCTCGCCCGCGCGCTGCAGATGCAGCACGCCGAGGCGATCTCGCCCATTCAGCTCGGCGCCGCGCTCGAGGAGGGTGCCGGCCCTCCGGCGCCTCCGGGATTCAATTCGCCGCCGCCGGGGAGCGGTGCAGGCGGGATGGAGTCCCGGCCGGCGCCGCCGGGTGTGACCCCCTTCGTGCGGCAAGTGCCGAAGGTGGGGCGCAACGAGCTCTGTCCCTGCGGTTCGGGCAAGAAGTACAAGCACTGTCACGGCGCCCTGCAGCAAGCGAGCGGTTGACCATACACGTCGTCGCGGCGGCGTTGATCGATGGGCGCGGGCGCGTGCTCATCGCGCAGCGTCCGCCGGGAAAGCACCTGGCGGGGATGTGGGAATTTCCAGGCGGCAAGGTCGAGCCCGGCGAGGCGCCCGTCGATGCGCTGCGGCGCGAGCTGCTGGAGGAGGTCGGGATCGCCATCGAGACGCCAAGGCCCCTCCTTCGCTTGAGACACACCTATTCCTACGGCGAGGTGCTGCTCGATGTGTGGGTCGTGCGCCGCTATCGCGGCGAGCCGCGCAGTCTCGATGGACAGGCCTTGCGCTGGTGCAGCCGGGCCGCGCTCGGCACGGCGGGGCTGTTGCCGGCGGATCTTCCGATCATCGGCGCGCTGCGGTTGCCGGAGCGGCTGCGCGTGCGCGATACCCCGTATTACCGTATTCGTGATTTCGTCGAGTTCACGGCGGAGGGGTTGGGCGGTACCGATGCACTTCGGGGGGTGTCGTGCGGCAGCGTCGAGGAGGCGCGCGCCGCAGCGAATGGCGGCGCGGACTTCGTGGCGCTCGGCGAGCTG
>DASYAC010000012.1:0-3226 GCA_036501585.1 Steroidobacteraceae bacterium | reverse complement strand
ATCGTCGGCGATTGGGGCAGTATTGTACGCATCCCCGACGAGATGCGTACCAGGACCACCATGCCCAATCGATTCGAGAGTTCCGGGCCGGCGATGAGCAAGGTCCCGGCGGTCACGCTCGGATTCTGGTTCATCAAGATCCTGGCGACGACGCTCGGCGAGACCGGCGGCGACACCGTGACGATGACCATGAATCTCGGATATCTGGCGGGCACCGCGATTTTCCTGTCGCTCCTCGTCGTGCTCGTCGTCTTCCAGATTCGCGCGCGGTCATTTCATCCCGCCTTGTACTGGGCAACGATCGTGGCCTCGACGACGGCCGGCACCACCTTGGCGGATTTTGCCGACCGCTCGCTCGGCATCGGGTACACGGGCGGCTCGACGCTGTTGCTCCTCTGCGTTCTCGCCGTGCTCGGGTTATGGTATCGATCGCAGGGCACGGTGTCGGTCGACACCGTGAACAATCCCAAGGCCGAGTCGTTCTATTGGGCGACGATCACATTCTCCCAGACGCTCGGTACCGCGCTCGGCGATTGGACGGCCGATGACACCGGACTCGGCTACCTGGGCGGTGCGGCCGTGTTCGGCTCGGCGCTGGCGGTGGTTGCGGCACTGTACTTCTGGACCCGCACCTCGCGCGTGGTCTTGTTCTGGATGGCATTCATCCTGACCCGCCCCTTGGGCGCGACCCTGGGCGATTTCCTGGACAAGCCGCTGAACGATGGAGGTCTCGCGCTCAGCCGTCCGATTGCGACGGCGGTGATCGGCGCCGTCATCATCGTCTGCGTCTTTGTCATTCCGCAGCGGGCGGGGGCTCATCCGAGCTCGCGGAACCAGGTCTGAACCCGGACCTGCGGCCCCGCCCCGTTATCTGCGGCCCCGCCCGGTTATCTGCGGTGCCGCCCGGTTATCGGTTTCCGCCGCAGAGATGCAACTCGATGATGGTCGGCTGATTGGGCATGCGATACAAGGCGACGTAGTCGACGCCGAGGACCAGCTTGATTCCGGATAGCGCCGGATAACCCTTGAAGCGCTCATCGCGAGTCAGATCGGTCTCGCTGGCCCGATACAAGGTGCGGCGATACCAGTCCTCCACCGAATCCAAGGAGTCGCTGGTCACGCCCGTGAATTTGGCGCACCAGCGTCCGAGGCTCTCGGTCCGCCAGGTACCGTCCATGGCGGCCCTGTCCAGATGCGGGTAGGTCGGCAGTCCGGTGAGATTGGGGGCGGCGGCAGGGGACGCGGCGGGCAGGGCGCACAAGGCCATGGCAGCGGCCGCTGCAAATCCGGACTGGGACCCCGATAGGATGCGCATCAGGCATCATATCGGCGGGGCCTGCGATCTCTTTAGCCACACCGTGAAGTGAGCCGCCGACATGACCGAAACCCGGAAAATTCGCGTGGGAATCGTATTCGGCGGCCAATCTGCCGAGCACGAGATCTCGATTCTCTCGGCCCGCAACGTGCTCGCGGCGCTCGATACCGAGCGCTTCGAGCCGGTGCTCATCGGCATCGACAAACGCGGCCGTTGGCTCATGCAGGACGCCGAGAGGCTCCTGGCAAGCGCCCGCGACCCGCGGCTGGTGGGAATCTCGGAGGGGCATCCTGCCGAGCTCCCTTCGACCTTCTCCGCTCCCGTAACGGCGGGGAATCCCGGGGCCCCGGGGGCCGCGGCGCTCGATGTGGTGTTTCCGGTACTGCATGGCACGCTCGGCGAGGACGGCGCCATGCAGGGCCTTCTCGAAGTCGCCGGAATACCCTACGTCGGCGCCGGAATCCTCGGCTCGGCGGTCGGCATGGACAAGGATGTCATGAAGCGTCTCCTGCGGGACGCGGGCATTCCCGTCACCTCGTTTCGAACCATTCGCCGCGACCGCTTCGACGCCGATCCCGAAGGGGTCGCTCGAGAGCTGACCACCCTGGGGTTCCCACTGTTCGTGAAGCCCGCGAATGCAGGCTCCTCGGTGGGGATCACCAAGGTCACGCGTGCGGAGGAGTTGGAGCGCGCGCTCTTGCTGGCGTTCGAGTTCGACTCGAAGGTGCTCGGCGAGGCGGCGGTCGACGGGCGCGAGATCGAGCTCGCGGTGCTCGGCGGACGACCGCCGACGGTCTCCGTCGCCGGAGAAATTACCGTCGAGCATCCGGATGGTTTCTATTCCTACGATGCCAAGTACATCGATGAGAAGGGCGTGCGCTTCGATCTGCCGGCGCATCTCGCCGCGGAGCAGCTGCGCGAAGCCCAGGCGCTGGCACTGCGCACCTTCGAAGTGCTCGAGTGCGAAGGGCTCGCGCGTGTCGATCTATTTTTCACCGCCGAAGGACGGTTCCTGGTGAACGAGATCAATACGCTCCCGGGATTCACCGCGATTTCGATGTATCCGAAGCTGTGGGCGCTGTCGGGCATACCGCAACGGGAGCTCATCTCGCGGCTGCTCGATCTCGCGCTCGATCGGGCGAATCGGCGCGCGCGATTGCGGCGCTCGGTCGACGGCTAGCGAGATCACGCATGCAGCGCGCGGCCGGATTGGATGGATCAGCGACTGTATCGATCGGCTACGCCGGCCGGAGTATTGGCGTGACGGCCGGTTGCATTTGGCCGCGCTCTGCACCGATACGGAAATTGCCATGCGCCAAAGCCGTCCCGGACCGCGCATGTGGTGCCCTTGAAGGCTAAGGCTTGCCGAATCCAGCCATTGTCCGTATATTTCGGGACAGCGCTGGAGATGGCATGCCTCCGCCATAAAAACCGCCGTAAGGCTGATGATGCCTACCGATCCAACTCTCCGGATGACGAGAGGATTTGGTAGTGCGATTGCAAGTCGACCCTTTCGATCGTTCTCTTCGTAGCGCCCCGCCCGAAGCCTCGCGGACGGCGTGATGCGCGACATCCTGCTCCAAATAGGTCAGGTCCTCACGGCCATTCTCGTCGCTCCACTGCTGCAGGGCGTGATCGTGCAATGGGAAGAGCGGGTTCAGCGTGCGCAAGGGCCGGGCATATTCCAACCGTATCGGGATTTGTGGAAGCTGTTTCACAAACAAGCGGTGGTGCCCGAGGCTGCGAGTTTCATCTACTGGATTGCGCCGGTCGTCGCGTTCACGTGCATGCTCACCGTGCCCATCCTGATTCCCGTGTTGACCAATTTCCCGCTGCCGCAGTCGGACATGGGCGACATTCTGGGCGGCGGATTGATCCTCACGTTGGGCTCGTTTTTGATCACCCTCGCAG
>DASYAC010000011.1:0-2589 GCA_036501585.1 Steroidobacteraceae bacterium | reverse complement strand
CATGCTGACGCTCCATGCCTCACGCGGCGTCGACGGCACTCGGCGCAGGCGGGTGTTCTCGGTGCGGTTCCTGGGCGACGACATCGTCCACGCCCCCCGGCGTTGGAAGACCTCGCCGGAATTCCCCGGGCTCGCCGCGGAGCTCCCGCCCGGCGCGCCGATGCGTCATTCCTTGTTCCCCGAACTGTGGCGCGCATCCTCATGAGCGACGAATCGATGTCGGCCGGGCTCCCGGAGTCTTCAGGCGGCGGCGCAAGGCGCGGGAGCCAGGTCCTCGCCCGGCTGCGCGAATTCCCGCCCACCCTCTGGTACCAGGGAGAGCCGGTCCGCGACGTGACCACGCACCCCGCTTTTCAGGGCGGCGTGCATACGCTCGCCCGCCTGTACGACCTTCAATGGGAGCACGCCGACCGGACGCTGTTCGACTCGCCCTCGAGCGGAAAAAAAGTGGCCCGTTCGTTCCTGTTGCCGAAGACCCGCGAGGAGCTTTGCAGCATCTCGGCGGCCATGCGCGTCTGGGAGGAGCACACACACGGCATGATGGGACGCGTGCCCGACTACATCAATCGCGCCATGTCGGGATACGCGGCCGGCGCGGCGTTCCTCGGGGAAGCCGATGCGCGTTTCGGGGCGAACGCCGTCCGCTATCACGAATATCTGCGCGAGAACGACCTGTGCCTCACTCACACGCTCGTTCCGCCCCAGGCGAATCGTGCCGTGAATCAGGCGCGGCAGGCGGATCCCTTCCTCGCGGCCCGGGTCAAGGAGGAGACGGACGCCGGCATCGTC
Source organism: Steroidobacteraceae bacterium (assembly GCA_036501585.1). Taxonomy (GTDB): domain Bacteria; phylum Pseudomonadota; class Gammaproteobacteria; order Steroidobacterales; family Steroidobacteraceae; genus Bog-1198. The sequence continues at coordinate 1,800 of DASYAC010000011.1, read as the reverse complement.
GTCCGCGGCTGCCGGATGCTCGCAACGCTTCCGGTCTCCGACGAGATCATGGTGTTCCCCTCGACGCTCCTGAAGAGCCCCGAGGAGGACGCTCCCTACGCATTCGGCTTCGTGATTCCGACGCATGCGCCGGGCTTGAGATTCCTCTGCCGCGAAGGTTTCGACGACGGCGGCTCGCACTTCGATCACCCGCTCACCTCGCGGTTCGACGAAATGGACGCCGTGGTGATCTTCGACGATGTGTTCGTACCCTGGGAGAACATCCTTCTCTATCGGGACATCAACCGCTGCAACCAGGCCTATTCGCGCACCGGGGCGGTCGTGCACATGACCCACCAGGTGGTCGTCAAGAACATCGCCAAGGCGGAGTTCATGATGGGCCTCGCTCATTTGCTGGTGGATGCCATCGGTGCCGAGGGGTTCCAGCACATCCACGAGAAACTCGCCGAGCTCTGGGTCAACATGGAAACGATGAAGGCGTTCCTGCGCGCGGCGGAGGCCGATGCGGCGCTCGATGAATGGGGCGTCATGCGCCCCGCGTGGAATCCGCTCGATGCCGCGCGCAATCTCTTCCCCCGGCTCTACCCGCGCATGGTCGAGATCATCCAGCAGATCGGCGCCTCGGGTCTGGTCTCGATGCCGGTGGAGGCCGATCTCAAGGGTCCGCTGGCCGCGGAGGTGAAACACTACTACCAGGCGGCGCGAGCCGAGGCCTTCGACCGCATTCCCCTGTTCCGTCTCGCCTGGGACGCCTCGCTCTCCTCGTTCGCCTCCCGCCAGGTGCTGTACGAGCGCTTTTTCTTCGGCGATCCCGTGCGCATGGCGGGCGCCCTCATCGCCAGCCACCGATCCGAAATCCTGGAGCGGGCGGTGCGCGTCAGCGCCTTCGTCCGGCAGGGGCGGGACGAGGCTTTCGGCTCGGCACCCCGCTGAACGCAAGCTTGAGCGCTCCGAACCCCAAGGCGTTTCGAGAAACACTCGGCCTCTTCGCCACCGGCGTGTCCGTCATCGCCACCGACATCGGCGGGCAGACCCACGCCATGACCGCGAACGCGGTGTCCTCGCTCTCACTCGATCCGATGCTGGTGCTGTTCTGCCCGGCAAAGCGCGCCCGCTTTTCACAGTTGCTGCCCGCCGCCGCGGGGTTCTCCATCAATTTCCTGCGGGACGAGCAGGAAGCGCTGTCCACTTACTTCGCCGGGTTCTGGAAGGACCCCGAGCCGCCGCGATACCGGTTCGTGAGGTCGGGCGGACTTCCCAGGCTCGAGGGCTGTCTGGCCGCGCTGATCTGCGGCAAGCGCGACGTCTACGACGCCGGCGACCATTGGCTGGTGACGCTCGACGTGCGGGAGCTGCACCGGGGTGTCGAGCCCCTGAAGCCGCTCATCTTCTTCCGGGGAAAATACCGGCGGATGGACGCGAAGGACGGAGCGGCCGCCCCCGACATCCCGAACACGGCGGACGAGCCGGTGCAGATGTACTATCACGATTGAGTGCGGCCACGCGATTGAGGGCGCCACGCGGGCGATTGGCAGCTGATAGTCCGCGTAGAGCTTTCATCGCCTTGCCGTGCTCGGTCACGACGCCGCCGGAGTCCGGATTCAAGGCGAATTCCGCATCGACGAGGTCGCGGTGATGGTCGAGCAGCCAGCTCACGCCTGGCGTCCAGGAGCCGTTTCGCCATCGCCTGCGCCGCGAGCGTGGTACTTCCGATAGAATCCGTGGTATTGATTTCGATCAGCTGCTCGCGGGCACGGTGTTCCACTGGCATCTCCTGCGAAACGAAGACCAAAAAAGAAT
>DASYAC010000010.1:0-17432 GCA_036501585.1 Steroidobacteraceae bacterium | reverse complement strand
GGTGGCCGTCGCCCAGGTGTACGCCCCCATCACCCTTCCGATCATGAGATCGCCCTCCTCGAGCTGCGGCAGATCGATGTGCTCGCGGATGACATCGATGCTGTCGCAGGTCGGGCCGGCAAGCACCGAGGGCAGCGCGGGGCCGGACGCGGCCAGCGGCTCGATCGGATAGGTCGCATGATCGAACACCTGGCCGCTGTAGCTTCCATACAATCCATCGTCCAGGTAATACCACCATCGCCCGTCGCGCTCGGCGCGGCCCATCACCGACGACACGCTGATCGCCGACGGTGCCGCGATGTAGCGTCCCGGCTCGCCGATGATACGGACCCTTGGATCGATCGCATCCAGAGCGGTGCGGATCGGGGCGCAGAATTCCTCGATGGAGCGCGCACCGAAGCCCGAGCCAGCACCCGAGCCAGCGCCCGAGCCAGCGCCCTCACGATAGTCGACCGGGAAACCGCCGCCGATATCCAGCACGGTGAGCTCATGGCCGCGCCCGGCCGCCGCCGACATCAGCTGCCGGCAGACTTCGATGGCCTCGACGTGCATTCGCGGGTTGCCCGCCTGCGAGCCGGCGTGGAACGAGAGACCGGCAACCCGAACGCGAAGCTCGGAGGCGAGCGCGAGAAGATCCGGCACCGCTTCGGGATTGCAGCCGAATTTGCGCGACAGATCGCATACCGCGTCGGCGCTGCGAAACGCCACCCGGATCAAGAGCACCGCGCGGTTCTTGTGCTTCGCGAATTTGCGCAGCTCGTCCGGATTGTCGATCACGAAATGGGTGACGCCGTAGGAAAGCGCGGTGCGGATGTCGCCGTCGCGCTTGATGGGGTGGGTGTGGATGCACCGTTCGGCCTCGACCCCCAGGCGGCGCACCAGCTCGACCTCGCCGTTGGTCGCAAGGTCGAAGTAACCGCCGCAGTCGCGCAGTGTCGCCGCGACGGCGGGATGCGGGAGGCACTTGACCGCGTAGAAAAGATCGACGCCGGGCAATGCCGCCGACAGCCGCCGGTACTGGGCACGCACCCTCTCGGCATCGATCAGGAACAGCGGCGAGCCGTAACGCTCGACCAGATGCTCGATCGACTCGCGGGCGAAGGGATCCCGGTCGGGCGGCAGCTCTTCTCGGGATGCTCTGGCCGGCCGATTGGCCTGACTGGCCGACGATCTCAACTGGCGCTCAGCTCGAGCGGATCCTCGCCCATGCCGCTCGCGCGCTGCAGGCGGTCGAGGATCGCCGCCCAGCGCTCCTCCTGCGGCAGCTCCTGCACCAGAATTCTCACGCATTGGGCTCGATCCAAGGTCCGCAGATTGTTGTACAGATTGTGGGCATACGTATCGGGCTTCCTGCCTGCATTGATCCACGTCATATGCCGCTTGGTGTGCAGCGGCAGCCGCATCGCGAGAACAGCGACCTTCTCCTCCCGTTCGAGGATCTCGCCGGCCCTCACTTCGAGCTCGTCCGACGGCACGATCTCGAGCGGCGTCGATGGCGCGTAGTGTTGAATCCGGTCACCCGGAACGCGCGGAACCTCTCCTCCGGGCGCGAAAGCGCCGACGACCTGTTCGATCTGTGAGCGCGTGATGAACCCCGGACGCAGCAGCCGAACTTCGTTGCCGAGGCAGGACACGATGGTCGATTCGAGCCCGATGGGCGAGTCGCCGCCATCCAGGATCACTTCCACGGCCTCGCCGAGCTCGTCGCGCACGTGCTCGGGTTTCGTCGGGCTCAGCCGCCCATAGCGATTTGCCGACGGTGCCGCGATCCCACCGCCGAACGCGGTCAGGAGCTGCAGCGCCATCGGGTGCGAAGGGATGCGGATGCCGATGCTGTTCTGCCCGCCCGTCACGATGTCGTTCACGTTGTCGGCCTTCGGCAGGATCAACGTCAGAGGACCGGGCCAGAACATGGAGGCCAGGCGCTGCGCCGTTTCCGGCACGTCCGCGACCCAGCGGTGCAGGTAGCGCTGATTGTCCAGATGCACGATCACCGGGTGATCCGCCGGACGGCCCTTGACCTCGAAGATCTTGCGGACCGCCGCGGGATTCGAGGCGTTCGCCCCGAGGCCGTAAACCGTCTCGGTGGGGAACACCACCAGGTCCCCGGCGCGCAACGTCTCGACGGCTTTCTCGATTTCGGTCTGTGTAGCTCTTACCACGGCTCCATGATATCAAATGAACCGCTGCATGAACTTCAAGTCGAGCCAGCGTCCGAACTTCAAGCCGACTTCGCGAAAGTGCCCGACGACTTCGAATCCGAGACTCTCGTGAAGCGAGATGGAGTTCACATTTTCCGCGTCGATGCCCGCGATCATGACGTGCTTCTGCATCGCCGCGGCCGCATCGATCAGCGCCTCGACCAGTGCCCGTCCTACACCGCGCCGCCGGCAGTCCGCCCGCACGTGCACGCTGTGCTCGACGCTCGCCCGATAGCAGGGCCACGCGCGAAACTCGCCGAACGTCCCGAAGCCGACGACGCCGGAGGAGTCGGTGGCGACCAGGACGGGGAATCCCTGGGCGCCCTTCGCATCGAACCACCTCTCGCGGTCCTCGAGCGTGACCTCCTTGTCCGAGTAAACCGCCGTGGTGTTGCGGATGACTTCGTTGTAGATCGCCAGGATCTCGGGCAGCTGCGCGCGCGACGAAGCCGCGATCGCGAAGCCCGGGCTCACGGCGCCCGCGCCAGCGTCGTGTCGGGATCGAGGGCGGTACGCCGCCAGGTTCCGTCGCTTTCGCGATCCAGCTCGTAGGCCGGCCAGTAATGCTTGTCGAGCTTCAGGGTGATCACGTCGGTAATGCCGTTCCAGCTGATGGTCTTCAGCCGCAGCGATGCCCTGTCGGGCTTGCCGCGAACCGCCTTGAGGAAAGCGTCGAGATCGGGAGTCGGCTGTCCGTCGACCTCGGTGATGCGCCTGCCGGCGTAGAGGCCGTAATGAGTGGCCGGAGATCCGTAGAAAAAGAACGACACGAAAACGCCCGACGGCGCGATGCCGCGCTGCACCGCCATCGCCCGGTGCGGCGCCTGCAGCGTCGCTCCGGCCCAGATCACCACGCGATCGATACCCCGCCCGTTCAGCGCCACCGTCTTCATCTGCAGTGTCTTTTCGGCGCCGTCCCGCCAGATGGTGACCGCAACTTCAGGCTTCTGTACGGCACGCTCCACTTCGCGGAAGCGGTTGACGACCTTGCCGTCGATGGCGAGCAGAAGATCGCCGGGCTCGAGCGCCGTCGCCGCCGGCGCGCCCGCCACCAGCCGATCGATGGAGAGCACCTGCCGCCGCTCCCCGTCATGCTCCTCGAAGCGCTTGACCCATGCGTCGGTCAGCCCGAGCTTGCGCGCATCGGCAAGCGAGTCGACATCGAATTCGGCCTCGAACGAATACAGCTGTCGCTGGTTGGAGACAGCATTGATCATCTCCGTCACCAGATCCGCGGGGATGCCGCGGTTCACCTGTTCCAGTTCCCGCTGCGTCTCGAACGCGAAGCTCGACCACAGCGCGAGCACATCTCCCTTGTCGTTGGCGATCACGCCGTCGAGGTCGGCGGGCGCGTTCACCAGATTGACGGCCTCGAGATTGCTGTCGCGGAAACGGAGCGTGCGCGACAGCGGGAACGAGACCGGATCGACGCTGGAGACCTGCGTGTGCTCCGACATCACCTTGGAATCGCTTCGCTGGCCGACGACCCACACATCGTCACCCGGGCGGAGCTCCTTGGTGACGAACGTCGCGGCGCGCACCGGCGTGTCGCCGATCAGCCGCGGATCGTAGGACACCACGGCCAGGTTGTGCAGCGGGTGAATGAACTCGACCTTGCCCGGCACCTCCACCGTGCCGTTGAAGGTGATGCGCACATCGCCCATGGCGAGCGGCACCGTATTGCGGTCGATCACCACGAGCCCGCGCTTGGCATCCACGATCACTCCCGTGCCGTGGTAGTACTTCTCGGTCACGCCCGACACGGAATAAGGCATGTCGAAGGCGACCGTCACGAGGGACGGCGCAAGCCGGTCGATGCGCGGATCGCCGGTCTTGCTATATTCGGTGGAGGCGGGCTGGAGCGGCAGCGCCACCGGCCCGGCGGCGAGCCCGACGCAGGGCCAGATGCCGAGCGTGTCGTCGCGCTTGCACTTGCGGGCGGGGAACCAGCGCCGGTCCATGCGGATCACCTTGAGCTGCGTGGTGCGCGGGTCCTCGAGCGTCACGTAGCGCACCGGGGCGCGGGCGCCGTCCGCGAGATCCGCGAGCGCCGCCTGGAAATCTTCGAGCGTCTCCATCTTCTTGCCGTTGAAGGAACTGATCAGGGCGCCATGCGGGATGCCGGCGCTGCCGAACACGTAACCCGGGTTCGCGACATACACTCCCTTGATCGGCAGGTTGTAGTGGCGGGCCTGCTGGTAGGACAGCGTGTGAACGACGGCCTCGCCGAACTCGATGTACTCGTCCGCCGTGATGGCGGCCAGCGATTCCACGTCGAGGGCGTGGCGCAGCGTCTCATTCCCGCGCAGCACCTCCACCTTGATCTCCTGACCGACGTGATTGTCGAGCACGTCCTCCAGGGCGAAGAACTCCGGCACCGGTTTGCCGTCGATCGAAATGAGAATGTCGCCCGGCGACAGGACACCGTCGGCCGCCGAGCCCGGCTGCACTTCGTCGACCACGAGCATGCCCGTGAGCTTCGGGAATGCCGCGCGCATCCGCGCCTCCGTCCGGGCGTCGAGCCCCAGCCGCCGCAGCTCATCGTAGGGCGTGTACTTGAACACGGTCTCCAAGGTGCCGCGAGGTACCGGCTTGCCCGCGTCGATGTACTTGAGCGCACGCGTAATCGCAGGCAACGGCAGGTAGAAGCTCGAAGCCGCGCCGGTCGCGCCGCCCGCGTTCAGCGCCAGCACCCGCCCTTGGATGTCGATCACCGGAGAGCCGGACGATCCTCCGGAGGTACCCGAGGCAGCCTGATAGTAGAAGGTATTGAAGTCGTTGTACTTGCCGTAGCCGTATTCGGGCGCCTCGCGGTCGAGCCGCGCGAGCGTCCCGGCGAGAATGGACAGCTGCTCGCCGGCATCGTTGCCGACCACGCGGATCTCGCGTCCGATGACGGCTCCTGCCGGATAGAGCGGCAGCTGCGCCGGCTTGATGAACTTGAGCTTCGACGGATCGTAGTGATAGATCCCGAAGTCGTGGACCGGATCGCGGTACACCGGAAAAAGCTGCACTTCCTCGCGATTTTGAAAGGTGGCCTGCGCGGTCACCGGGCCGGGAGTCACCACGTGACGGTTGGTCAGAATGAGTCCGCGCTTGGCGTCGATGACGAACCCGGTCGCCTGCGCCGTGGTGTTCCATTCCGTGTCGAACGCCCGCACGCCGTCGATTTGAATCGTGACCACGCCGGAGGCGATGCGCTCCAGCGTCTGCGCCCAGTTCGCCGACCGGTCGACCAGCTCGGGGGGCGGAGAGACTGTCGGCACGGCCGGTGCTTCCGCGGGAACCGGTACAGCCACTGCGGGCGGCGGGCTCGCCGTCGAGTCCGACGGCCCGGCCCAGCCTTGCGTTGCGAGCAGAACGAGAGACAACCAGAGAGAACTACGGGACATACCGATCCTAGGAGACTGCCTGCCTGATGATGAGGCTGGTTGGTCGGACAAGCCATCGAGCCGCGCGGTTCCTCAACGACCCGGTTTCCAGGCTATATCGAGCTGTTTCACCGCCCTCACGTCGTCCAGCCGCCTGACGGGCATTGTATGCGGAGCGGACCGCAGTTTCTCGGGCTCCCGTTCCATTTCCCGGCGGATCTCACTCATCGCGTCGCAAAAATGGTCCAATTCTTCCTTGGTCTCGGTCTCGGTGGGCTCGATCAGCAGGCACTCGGGCACGAGCAGCGGGAAATAGGTCGTCGGCGCATGAACCCCGAAATCCAGCAGGCGCTTGGCGACATCCATCGCGGTGACCTCGAAGAGGCGGCTTTCGTTCCTGAGCGTGATGATGAATTCGTGGCTGGCGCGGCGCGCGGGATAAGCGGCTTCGTAACCGGCGGCCGTCAGGCGCTTCATCAGATAGTTCGCGTTCAGGGCGGCGAATTCGGACACGCGCACCATGCCCTGCCGCCCCAGCATGCGCATGTACACGTAGGCGCGCAGATTGACCCCTGCGTTGCCCATGAAGCCGGACAGCCGGCCGATGGAGCTCGGGAGCTCCCGCTCCGTCAGCCAGCGATACCGGCCGTCCCGGCAACCCACGAGGGGAATCGGCAGATACGGCAACAGGCGCGGGCCCACGCCGACGGCGCCGGACCCCGGACCCCCGCCGCCGTGCGGCGTCGAGAAGGTCTTGTGCAAATTCATGTGGATGACATCGAAGCCCATGTCGCCCGGACGAACCTTGCCCAAGATGGCATTCAAGTTCGCCCCGTCGTAATAGAGCAAACCGCCGGCCTGGTGCACGATGCGCGCCACCTCGGCGATCCGGTGTTCGAACACGCCGAGCGTCGACGGATTGGTGAGCATGATGCCCGCCGTCGCCGGACCCGCGACCGCCTCGAGCGCCGCAAGGTCGATGCCGCCGTTCCTGTCGCACGGAATTTCCTTCACCGTGCAGCCGCACATGGTGGCCGTGGCCGGATTGGTGCCGTGCGCGGCCTGGGGGACGATGATCTCGGTCCGTGCGGTGTCGTTGCGGGCTCGATGATAGGCCCGGATCATCGCGACGCCGGCAAATTCGCCCTGCGCTCCCGCCATGGGGGACAGGCTCACCCCCTGCATGCCGGTGATTTCCTTGAGCATCTCCTGCAGCTCGAACATGCAGGCGAGAAATCCCTGCGGCTCGGGCGCGAGCGGGTGCCGGCTCAGGAACTCCGGAAGCATGGCGTAGGTATTGCACGCCTTGGGGTTGTACTTCATGGTGCAGGAACCCAAGGGATAGAAATGCGAGTCGATCGAGAAGTTCAGATGCGAGAGGCGGGTGAAATGCCGCACCGCCTGCAGCTCGGAAACCTCGGGGAGCCGCGGCCGGCTGGCGCGGCGCAGGCGCTGCGGGATCTCAACCGTGCGCCGGGCCTCCGCGCCGTCCGGCGCCGGAGGAAATTGGCTCGCCGCCCCGCGGCCCGGCTTGCTCAGATCGAATATCAGCGGCTCGCGCAGTCCCGGTTCACTCATGATGTCTCCTCGGGCGACCGCGCTCGCCGCGCGGCAATTGCATCGCATCCCGCATCGCGCGCGCATACGCGTCGATGTCCTGGTCCAACTTGGTTTCGGTGGCGCAGACCAGCATCGCGTGCCCCAATTCGGGATGGCTCGCCCCGAGATCGAAACCGCCGGCGATGCCGCGCTCGGCCAGCGCGGCCAGCACCGGCGAGGCCGGGCGGTCGAGAAGCAGGACAGCCTCGTGAAAGCGGGGCGTCTCGAAGGCGGCGGCGACGCCGGGAATCCGCGTCAGCGCCTGCACCAAGGACTCCGTGCGCTCGGCGCACGAGGCCGCGACGCGCTCGAGTCCCTCGGGCCCCAGGAGAGAGAGGTAGATGGTGGCGGCGGTGACCAGCAATCCCTGATTGGTGCAGATGTTGGAGGTGGCCTTGCTGCGCCGGATGTGCTGCTCCCGTGCCTGCAGCGTCAGCGTGAAACCCGGCCTGCCTTCGGTGTCGACGGTGCGCCCGACGATGCGCCCGGGCATCTGCCGTATGTGCGCAAGACGCGTCGCCATGAAGCCGAAATAAGGGCCACCGGAGGCGAGCGGCACGCCGAGCGGCTGTCCTTCGCCGCACACGATGTCGGCGCCGCGATTCCCGCTCTCCTCGCTCCCCCACTCCCCGGGCGGCTTGAAGATCGCGAGCGAGGTGGGATTGACCACCGCGATGACCAGTAAGCGGTTCGCATGCGCCCAATCGGTCAGCTCATCGATCTCTTCCAGATTGCCGAAGAAATTCGGCTGCTGAATCACCAGCGCCGCGGCCTCGTTGCCCCGGATCGAGCTCTTCAACGCGTCGGGGTCCGTGCGTCCGGTACGCCGATCGATCGCCGTGCTCTCGAACTCGACGTTCTGGTGGCGCGCGATGGTCTGGGCAACCTTCGCATAAACGGGGTTCACGGTGCGGGGTATCAGAATGCGCCGCGACTCCGGCTTCGCGCGTATGGCCATCAGGCAGGCCTCGGCCAATGCGGAGGCGCCGTCGTACAGGGAGGCATTCGCGGCCTCCATGCCGGTGAGGGCGCAGATCATGGATTGGTACTCGTAGATCAGCTGCAACGTGCCCTGGCTCGCCTCCGCCTGATAGGGCGTATACGCGGAATAGAATTCGCCGCGCGTGGCAATGGCCCAGACCGGAGCGGGAATATGGTGCTCGTAGGCCCCTGCGCCGATGAAATTCAGCAAACGGCCGTCGGCCGCCGCGCGTTCGGTCAGGAGACGCCCCACCTCCATTTCGCGCAAGGCGGCCGGCAATCCGTGGAGCGTACCGGCCTTGAGCGCCTCCGGAATCTCGTCGAACAGCTCGTCGATCGAGCCTGCGCCGATGGCCGACAGCATGTCGGACACATCCGCGGGCGTATGTGGGACGAATGGCATGGAGCGCCCCCTACCCGGCTTCTTTGACGTACTGCGCGTACTCCGCGGCCGTCAGCAGCGGGCCGTCGGCGGGCGCGGAGCCTCGATCGACGCGCATGAGCCATCCGGCGCCGTAGGGGTCGCTGTTGATGAGCTCCGGCGTCTTTGCAAGCTCGTCGTTCCGCGCGGCCACCCGGCCGGCCACGGGGCTGTAGATATCGGAGGCCGCCTTGACCGATTCGACCACCGCACATGCCTCCCCCGCCTTCAGCTCGCGTCCGACCTGCGGCATTTCGACGAACACCAGGTCGCCGAGCGCCTGCTGCGCATGATCCGTGATTCCGATCTCCACCTGTCCGTCGGCGAGGTCGCGCACCCACTCGTGCGTGCGCGTGTACTGCAGATATTCCGGCACCTGTTCGCTCACTGGGTCGACTCCTCAGGGTTGAAGCTCGATTGATTGAAGCTCGATACGACTAAAGCTCGATCAGCACTTTGCCGTTGCGCACGAACGGCGGTTTTACGATGCGCACCGCGTACGGCTGGCCGCGAATCTCGACCAAAACACGCGCGGGGACATCCCGTCGCACCCGCGCGAGCGCGATGGCCCGGTTCAATGTCGGAGAAAAAGTGCCGCTGGTGATCTCGCCGACCTGGGCGCCGGGGGTCCCGGCCTGCGCCTCGGCGAGCACGGGCTGATGATTGCGCAGCATGCCGCGCTCCTCGAGCACCAGGCCCACCATCTCATCGCAGTCCTGCGCCCGGGCGCGCTCGAGAGCGGCGCGGCCGATGAAGTCGCGCTCTTCGGGCTCGAAGGCCACCGTCCAGGCCAGTCCCGACTCCAGCGGGTGGCGGCCTTCATCCATGTCGTTGCCGTAGAGGTTCATTCCCGCCTCCAGGCGCAGCGTGTCCCGCGCGCCGAGACCCGCCGGCGTGACACCGCGCGCAACCAGGGACCGCCACACCGCCGCCGCCTCCCCGGCCGGCAACAGGATCTCGAATCCATCCTCGCCGGTATATCCGGTGCGCGCCAAAAACCAGGAATCGATCGCCGCCCCTGAAAATCGTGCGATGCCGAGCGCGGTCTCGCGATGCGCGGCCGACAGGAGCGATGCCGTCTTCTCGCGCGCGAGGGGACCCTGTACCGCCAGAATGGCAAGATCCGCGCGCTCGCGCACCGACACGCCGAACGGCGCCGCCTGCTGCGTGAGCCACTCGAGATCCTTGCGCCGCGTACCGGCGTTCACCACCAAGCGGAACCAGTTGTCGGTCAGGAAGTAGGCGATCAAATCGTCGATGACTCCGCCGCTCGGCCGGAGCATGCAGGAATACAGGGCCGTTCCCGGAACCTTGAGCTTGGCGACGTCGTTCGCCAGCACGAGGCGCAGGAACTCGCGTGCGCGCGCGCCGGTCAGGTCGACGGCGCACATATGGGACACGTCGAAAATCCCGGAATCCCGGCGGACCGCGCGGTGCTCGTCGAGCTGAGAGCCGTAGGCGAGCGGCATGTCCCAGCCGCCGAAATCGATGATCTTGGCACCCGACGAAACGTGGATGTCGTAGAGCGGTGTTTTCAGGCCCATCGCAACCTCGCTGCGAATTCAGGAGTCAAGAGCCGGCGCGCACCGGTTGGTACGTACCGCCCCTCTGTCCTTAGAACCTGAGAGATCGAGCGCTCGCTCGAGCGCCACTCCCCTTCGGTGGATCGGCGCCGTGGCCGGCGCGACCGCTCTCCAGAGATCGCGAGAGTCCGTAGTACGTGTGCCTGAGCGTTTCCGGGCGGTTGCGCCTTCGGCGGTCCTCGGCGAACGAGGACTCTCTCCACACGGCTCTTATCGCGATTCTACATGATATCACAGGCCGCACGGCGGGCCGCGCCGCGCCCGGCGTCCCCTTCGGGCACACGCAATCCCGCACTGCACGGCGGCAATTCGGGCACAGAGTCCCCATGCCGGCGGAGTAAACCAGGCGATCAGCCATCGGGTATCGTCCTCATCGCCCGCAATTATGCCATCGGCCGTTGGGACGCCACCGGCCCATCAAGTAGAATGTGGCTCATGCAGTCACTACGCAGAAAATCTCTGGCCGTCAAGATCGGCAACATCAGCGTGGGCGGCAACGCCCCCATCGTCGTTCAATCGATGACCAACACCGATACGGCGGACATCGAGGGCACGGTCGCTCAAGTCAAATCGCTCGCGCGCGCGGGCTCGGAGCTCGTGCGGATCACCGTCAATAACGACGAGGCCGCCGCCGCGGTTCCGCACATCCGCGAGAAACTGAACGCCCAGGGCGTGAATACGCCGCTGGTCGGGGACTTTCACTTCAACGGCCACAAGCTGCTGAAGGCGCATCCCGCCTGCGCCGAGGCGCTCTCCAAGCTTCGCATCAATCCGGGCAACGTGGGGCGGGGCAGCAAGCGCGATCCCCAGTTCGCCGAGATGATCGAGGCCGCCTGCCGCTACGGGAAGCCGGTCCGCATCGGCGTGAATTGGGGCAGCCTCGACCAGGATTTGCTCACCCGGCTCATGGACGAGAACTCGAAACTCGCGGCGCCGCTTCCGGCGCTCGACGTGATGCGCGAAGCCATCGTGGTATCCGCCTTGGACAGCGCCAAGCGCGCGGAAAGCCTCGGCCTCGAACCCGACAGGATCGTCATCAGCGCCAAGGTGAGCGGCGTTCAGGACTTGATCGCGGTCTATCGGAACCTCGCCGGCCGGTGTACCTATCCGCTGCATCTCGGACTGACCGAGGCCGGGATGGGCAGCAAGGGCATCGTGGCCTCCACCGCCGGCATCGGCGTTCTTCTGCAGCAGGGCATCGGCGATACCATTCGCGTGTCCTTGACCCCGGAGCCGAACGGCGACCGCACGCAGGAGGTGATCGTCGCGCAGGAAATTCTTCAGACCATGGGGCTGCGCTCGTTCACGCCCATGGTGGTCGCCTGTCCCGGGTGCGGGCGCACCACCAGCACCTATTTCCAGGAGCTCGCTCAGAAGATCCAGGGCCACATCCGTCACCGGATGCCGGAATGGCGGAAGCGCCATGCGGGGGTCGAGGACATGACGGTGGCCGTGATGGGCTGTGTGGTCAACGGTCCGGGCGAGAGCAAGCACGCGAACATCGGCATCAGCCTGCCCGGAACGGGAGAGCATCCCGTGGCGCCGGTATACGAGGACGGCGAGAAGACGGTGACGCTCAAGGGCGAGCGGATCGCGGAGGAGTTCCAGGAGCTGGTCGAGCGCTACATCGAGCGCACCTACACCCGGCACTCCGCGTGAGCGGCTCGAGCACCGAGGGCCTCGCCGCCCAAAAATGCGTGCCCTGCAAGGGCGGCGTACCCGCGCTCACGCCCGCGGAGGCGGCGAGCCTCATCCGCTCGCTCAACGGCGACTGGAAGCTCGCACCGGACTCGAAGAGCCTGAAGCGCTCGCTCGAGTTCAAGGACTTCTACCGCACCATGAGCTTCGTCAACGCGCTGGCGCACATCGCCAACGTCGAGGATCACCACCCCGACCTCGAGGTCGGATACGGCTACTGCCGCATCACCTACTCGACGCACTCGATCGGCGGGCTGTCCCAGAACGATTTCATCTGCGCGGCGAAGATCGATCGGATCTCCGTCTGAGCCGGCGACGCTCACGGGCTTTGCGCCTTTACGAACGCCGGCACGTCCCCGTCGATCCCCAGAGCACGCTTCGCGAGCTTGCGCTTGACGAAGGAAAGGCTGCCGACGGCATCGAGTCCCGCGGCGCGCAGGCGCGCGATGCCCGGATTGGAGCTCGAGAATAGCCGCTCCAATCCATCGAGCGCTGCGGCCGTGATGAAATTCTCGCTCTTGCGCCTTCGCTCGTAGCGCCGCAGCAAGCCGTAATCTCCCAGAGAGGCGGCTCTCCCCGCATCGCCGAGCGCTTCGGCGAGCGACGCGCAATCCAAAAAGCCCAGGTTGAGGCCCTGTCCGGCCAACGGATGCACCGCGTGGGCGGCGTCGCCGACGAGCGCGGCGCGGGGTCGCACATAGTCGAGCGCATACTGCAAATGGATCGGAAAGCTGGCGACCGGTGTGGTGAGCTCGATGTCGCCGAGCACCCCGCCGCTCGCCTCGAAAACGGCCGCGGCGAATCCCGGCGGATCGAGCGCCCGCAGACGCCCGGACTCATCCAGCGTCGTGCTCCACACGATCGACGAGCGGCCGTCCGACAAGGGCAGCAAAGCCAGCGGTCCGCTCGGCAAGAACCGTTGCCAGGCGGTGCTTCGATGCGGTTCGGCGGTGCGCACGTGAGCGACCAGCGCATCCTGGTGATAGGTATGTCCGGCGATGGCGATGCCGAGCAGCTCACGGGTCGTGGACCCCGCGCCGTCGGCGGCGATCAGGAGCTGCGCACCGAGCTCGCGTCCGTCGGAGAGCGCGATACGCACGCCGCGCTCCGTCACCTCGATGGCTTGCACGGCCGATTCGATCAACACTGCGCCCGCCGCACCGGCCGCCTGCACGCAACGATCCTGAAGCGCCTGGCCGTCGACGATGAATCCGAGGTCAGGCTCGCCGAGCTCGGCGCAATCGAAGGTGAGCGACCCCCGGCCGAGCGCTGTCCCGCTCTCATCCCACACGCACATGCGCTCGTAAGGGACGACGAAGTGCGCCGGCAACGTTTTCCAAACACCGCAGAGCTCGAGTACCCGTTGCGACGCCCGGCTCAGGGCGAACACCCGCAAGTCCCAGGGTATCCCCGTGGACGGGGCGGCGGCTCCGATCGCCGCCATCCCCTCCCTCCTCGGCGACGGCGGGGAGATCCGTTCGGCGACCACCGCCACGCGTCCCGGCGCCGCGAGGTTGCGCGCGAGCGCGAGCGCCGCCATCACGCACCCGACGGGCCCCGCCCCCACGACGACCATGTCGAACTCGCGGCTCATCGGCGCTCCCCGATCGGCACACCGCGCGCCAGCTTGGGGATCCGGCCCGCGGCCCCCGTCGACAGCGACGACAACGCCGCCTTCGCCGGGGGCAACAGGTCGAAGGCCAGCAGCCCCAGATTTCGCAAATGCCTCACAGGCCCCCAAGGCGCGGAGAACAACCGCACCAGACCGTCGGTGAATCCGATGACCTCGCGGCGGTCCGCCGCCCGCCAGTCGTCGTAGGCCGCGGTCAGCGCGGGGCTCCCCGGATCGTCTCGATGCTCCGCGACGAGCTCCGCCAGACTCGCGGCATCCCGCAGGCCGAGGTTGAAGCCCATTCCGGCCACCGGGTGCAGACCCTGCGCCGCATTGCCGACGATGACGCACCGACCCGCGCTGGTCTTGCGCGCGCGCGACAGAGACAGGGGATAGGCGACGCGCCGGCCCACCTTGAGAAAACGTCCCAACCTGAAGCCGAACCGGCGCTGCACTTCGGCCAGGAATTCCTCGTCCGGCCAGCCCATGGCCCGCTCCGCCATGTCGCGCGCCAGCGTCAACACCAGCGTGCAGCGTCCGTCCGCGAGCGGCAGGAGCGCCAGCGGGCCCGATGCGGTAAAGCGCTCGTAGGCGACGTGCTCGTGGAATTTATTCGGCAGCACCGTCGTGATCACCGCAGTCTGATGGTAGTCCCGCACGTCGGCCTCCACGCCGAACGCCCGGCGCACCGCCGACTCGACGCCGTCGGCGGCGACCACGAGACGGGCGTCGATGGAGGTCGAAGCCGCGCCGGTCTCGCCGGCAACGCCCGCAGCCGGGCGCGTCTCCGCCACATTAAGTTCAATCGAGCGCTCATGCACCTCGACCCGCGCCACTCGAGCCGGGCAGAAGACCCGCACGTCGCGGCGTCTCGACAGCGCGGACCAGAGCGCCGACCCGAGCGAACGATTCGGCACCACATGACCCAGCGACTCGAGACCCTGTTCCGCCGCATCGATGCGCGCAAACCCGAAGTGTCCCTGGTCCGAGACGTGCACCTTGGCGATGGGCGTCGCATCGGCGGCGACGGCGGGCCACACCCCCAAAGTCTCGAGGATGCGCCGGCTGCCGTTCGACAACGCCGTCGTGCGCTCATCGAAGCTCGGCTGGGACGCCGCATCGTGAGGTACCGCTTCGACGAGCGCCGTCGTCACGCCGAGATGCTCGAGCGCCACGGCGAGGCTGGCGCCGACCATGCCGCCGCCCACGATGGCGATATCGAACGACCCGGTCATGCCGCCTGCACCAGGCGTTCCACGGCCTCCGGTTCTTTTTCGAGAGCCGCCGTCAAGACCTCCGGGGCACCCCGGGAAGTCACGAGCACGTCGTCCTCGATTCGAACCCCGATGTTCCAGAATTCCCTGGGTACCTTGGCCGAGGGACGGATGTACAAACCCGGTTCGACGGTGAGCGCCATGCCCGGCTCGAGCACCCGCCATTCACCCCCGACCTTGTAGTCTCCCACGTCGTGCACGTCGAGTCCCAGCCAGTGACCGGTGCGATGGCCGAAGAACGGCAGGTAGGCTTGATCCTTGATGAGCCTCGCCACGGCGCCCTTGAGAAGACCGAGCTTCTGAAGACCCTGGGAAATCACGCGCACCGCCGCTTCGTGCGGCTGGTTCCAGTGATTGCCGGGACGCACCCTGTCGATGGCGGCAAGCTGCGCCTCGAGCACCACTTCGTACACGGCGCGCTGCGCCGGCGTGAACCGGCCATTGACGGGAAAGGTGCGGCTGATGTCGGAGGCGTAGAGCTCGTGCTCGCAGCCTGCGTCGAGCAGCAGCAAGTCCCCGTCGCAGAGCCGCTGGTCGTTGGCGCCGTAATGCATGACGCAGGCGCTGGCACCGCCGGCGACTATGGGGTGATAGGACAGGTCGGCGTTGTGCGAACGGAACTCGTGCACGACCTCCGCCATCACCTCGTATTCCATCCGTCCGGGCCGGGCGAAGCGCATCGCGCGGCGGTGCGCCCCGACGGCGATGCGGGCGGCCTTTTTGAGGCTTCCTTGCTCGGCACGGCTCTTGTAGAGGCGCATGTCGTCGAGCACGTGCGCCAGTGCGGCGAACTCCTGGGGCGCGCCCGAGCTTTGGCGTGAATGCACGCGCATCCCGTTGACCCAGGCAAGCATGTGGGCATCGAAATCCAGGTGCGTGCCCATGGAATAGAAGATCCGCGACCTCTGCTCCATGAGTCCCGGCAGGATCTCGTCGATGTCCGCGATGGGAAACGCATCGTCCGCGCCGTAGCGGGAGACCGCACCCTCGGTGCCCGCCCGGGCGCCCTCCCAGGATTCGCGCGCAGGGTCGTGCTCGCGCACGAATAGAAGATATTCGGCCTGCGGCCGGCCGGGCACGAGCACCGCGACGGCGTCGGGCTCGGGAAAGCCGCTCAAATAATAGAACTGGCTGTCCTGCCGGTAGGCGTACTCGATGTCGCCGTTGCGATGGCGCACCGGTGCGGCGGGAAGGACCGCGATCGCATCCTTGCCGATCATGCGCATGACCTGGCGCCTGCGCCGCGCGAACTCCCGAAGGTCCATGGGCTCTCTGCTCAGTGCAAGGTTTGCTGGACGGCGGGATAGGCCTGCTGCCGGAGCGGCAGAAGCTCCTCGAACACCACCTGCGCGGCGACGCGGATGAATTCCACGAGCTCGGCATAAGCCTGCTCGTTGGATTCGTCCTCGTCCGCGTCGTCTCCGGTGGCGCGGGAGATCTCCGTGAAGTCGCGTACGATCTCGCCTACATCGCCTGAGAGCGCTTCGAGGTCCGATATTTGCCCGGTCCCGAGGCCATACAGAAACCCGGTGCACCATAATGCAAGGGCGTGCGCCCGGCCGTTGAGGGGCTGTTCGTCGTCCGGCAGCAGCGGCTGAAACTCCATTCCCTGTTCGCCGAAGGACATGGCGGTCGCCGCGAACACGCGCTCGATCATGGCGGCGGACTCCTCCGAGAGCGCGGCGCCGTCGGGCAGGATCTCGTTCACCCAGTCCTGCATCTTGTAGGGCGACATGGAGCACAATGCGCCGCACAAGGAGCCATGGGCCTCGGCCGCGTCGGCCAGACTCCCGGCCGACGCCAGTACGTCCTCGAAGTCCTTGAATCGAATTTCGCCCAACATGTTGGGAATAATAGCGCTTCGGAGGCGCCGTTAGGTGACGTTTGGGCCCGCCGCGGCGCTGCTTTTGCAATGGCGCATCCGCCCTTTGCAATGCGGAATCGCGCGCTCTATATTGGCGCTCCATGAACGAAAGCAATCCGAAATCCGCAGTCGAGCTCGAGCTCAAGCGGCTGGAAAAGCGGCTCGAGGACCTCATCGCGACCGTCGCCCAGATCAAGGAGGAGAATCGCGCGCTGCGCCAGCGTCAGGAGACGCTGACCGCCGAGCGCGCCAGCTTGCTCCAGAAGAACGAGCAGGTCCGCGCCCGGGTGGAAGCGATGATCGGCCGTCTGAAATCGATGGAGCAGGCATGAGCGACAATCAGGCACGCGTCAGCGTGCGCATCCTGGAGAAGGAATACCACATCACCTGCCCGATCGAGGAGCGCTCCGACTTGCTCGATTCGGCGGAATTCTTGAACTCGAAGATGCGCGAAATCCGCGACACCGGAAAGGTGGTGGGCTTGGACCGCATCGCCGTCATCGCGGCGCTCAACATGGCGAACGAGTTGATTCGCTTCCGCAATCGTGACACCACTCTCGATTCGGACGTGGGCGGACGCTTGCGTATCCTGCGTGAGCGCGTAGAGTCGGCTTTGGAGAAGGGCCGACAGCTCGAGCTGTAGCTCGAGGTCCCTTGATCGATGACTGATAGGTTGATTTTGGCGCCGCCTGCGGTGTTCGATGCGGATCGGGTTACCTCCTGACCCTAATTTGTAAACCCCAGGGGCCATTGCTTGCTGGCAGCATTGTGCAAGTCCGCCTCGAGCGGAAAGCCTTAAGTGTCGGCAGTTAGCCCCACCTGTTGCTC
>DASYAC010000009.1:0-20343 GCA_036501585.1 Steroidobacteraceae bacterium | reverse complement strand
TCAGAACCACTCCCCCGGTTCCCGCAAAAGCGCGATCTCATCGGCAGACGATTCTCGGTTGAGTATCGCATTACGGTGCGGAAAGCGTTGGAACCGATCGATGACCTCCTTATGCTTCATGGCATCACGTGTCCACTCCTCGTTGCCGAGGCGGCCGATCAAGTCGACCGCGAGCGCCTGATCTACCCGATCCTCGCTATGCTCGAAGGGCAGATAGAGAAACAGGCGCTCCTGCGCATTCATGGTAACGTCGAAGCCGTGGGCGATCGCAGCTCTCGAGAGCTGGCGTGCGAGGTGATCGGCCGCGTAGGCACGTGGCGTGCCGCGGAACAAATGTCGGGAGAACTGATCCAGGACGATGACGGCGGCCAGCAGTGGGCGTTGCGTCCTCGGTGTCAACCCATCGTGTGTGATTCGTTCGTACAGCGGAAGGAATCTCGCGCGGATCTGCGCGTCAATGGCATCGCTCCCTGCGAACCAATGGGCGGCCCCCAGCTCGTCGAACCAGAACCGGATGACTTCGCCAACCCACGTTGGCTCGACGATTGCGCAAGTCGAATGCGTGCCGGACACGAGCCGCTACGCCCCCTGATGTTGTCTTGATCGTCGCAAGAGCAATCAGTCCGGCAGCCCGGCCAGCCGCAGGGATGAGGCGAGATGCTCGGCATCGGCTGGGCTCTTGAAGGGCTCCTTGCTCATGAATTGCTTGATCGAGAAGTCCGACTTCATCGACAGGCACTCGGCAACGCTGGCGCTGGCCGCGTTCAGATCGCCCAGCCGGGCATGACATCCGGCAATCAGTGCGACGTAGGCGTACGAGCGGACGCGCGCACGGCCGAGCATCGACAAGGCATCGGCGTAGCGATGCAGGTTCATATAGGCGATGCCTGCCGCGCGCCAGTACCATGGTTGATCAAAGTAGGGATCGATCTCCCGTGCCCTCGTGAGCCAGGTCAGGGCCTCTTCCGAATTGCCGGTACGCACCAGCATCGAGCCCAAATCCGCCGCGTTCCATTGGTTGTTCGGATTGATCTCGACCGCCCGCCGCGAGTACTGCACGGCCAGGTCAAATTCGCGTCGATGCATGTAGACCGCGCCCAAAATCGCGTGACAGGTGCTCTCGCCGTCGTCAAGCTCGACAGCCCGCATTGCAAGGACGTAAGCCCTGTCCAACGCGGTGGCGGTGCTTGTCGTCCCGTCATCGAATGGTGAATACGACAGCGCAGCCAGTAGCGCGTGCGCGTGTGCGTAGCCGGGGTCAAGCTCGATCGCCCTCTCAACCAGTCGCGTAGCCTCGGCTGCACCGGCCGGATCGACCCAGGAGAGCGCATTGCATTTCAACACACATTCGTAGGCCGCCAGACTTGCCGGCGGCTTGCGGCGTGCTCGCTCGACATCCGAAGCCTCGACCCGGCCGACGAGCGTGCTGACGATCGTCTGCACGACCCGGTCTTGAACTGTGAAGAGCTCGTCGAGTCCCCGGTCGAATCTTTCGCTCCAGAGTTGGCTGCCAGTCTCGGCATCGATCAACTGTACGCTGATGCGGATGTGCTCGCCCATGCGACGAACGCTGCCATCAACGACAAAACGGATACCCAGTTCGCGCGCGACCTGCTTCGTGTCGACGGTGGCGCCGCGATACCGGAACGAGGCCGATCGGGAACGCACAACCAGACGTCGCCAGCGCGACAACTCGTTAATGATGTCCTCGGCGATGCCGTCGCTGAAGTACTTCTGCGCCGGATCGCCGCTCAAGTCGAGGAAGGGTAGGACTGCGATCGACGGTCTTGCTGTCGGCTCCGGGCCCGCATTTGCGGCCAGGCTGATCGGCGGGTCCACCCACGCGGACACCGGCGCGATGAGCCGATACCCCCGACGCACTACGTTGGTGATGTACCTGGGGTTCTTCGGGTCATCGCCAAGCGTGCGGCGCAGGGCAGCCACAGCCGCGTAAACCGAGTCGTGGCTCACGACGACGTCTTTCCAGACCCGGTCCAGCAGGTCCTCGACGCTCAGCACTTCGCCCGCGCGCTCTGCCAGGCAAACCAGCAGCCGCATGGCCTTCGGTTCGAGCTTGATCGTGTGACCGTCTTTGCAAATCTCATCGAGGGCAGGATCGACCCGCAAGTCAGCGACCCGAAGCAAGGAACGGCTTGGCGAGCTGCCTAGTGACATCGTAACTCAATGATTGAGTGCATGTTTTCCCCCTCGATCGCCACAACGACCATTCTACTGAGCCATGCACTCGAGCGCGACCCGGGTCGCCCGCTGCCCTTGCGCCGGAGTTCAGCGAATCCCTAGATCACTTTCAGACCGCTATCAGGACTCCTGGTTATGCATCGAGCACTGTATGCCTCACTGCCGGCGGGGCCAAACCTTCCGGCGAAAACCGCCGGAAACCTTCAGCGATTGACCCAAACATTGAGGAGACCACCATGAAGACTCTGATCACCACCACTTATCTGCCCCGTTTGATCACCACCGCGGTCTTCGGCGCGCTTGCCTTGAGCTGGGGCGCAGCGTCCATCGCAGCCGGCGACAGCGACGTGCCTCAAGTCGTCGTGAAGTTCGGGGATCTCGACCTATCAAATCCGCAGGGCGCGGCTACGCTCTACAGCCGCATCGCTGCGGCGGGCAACGAGGTGTGCAGGTCTCTTGACATCAACAGCCGCGACCTTGGGTCCCGAGCGCGATTGGATGCGTGCGTTCACAAGGCGATCGCGGAGGCGGTAACGAAGGTCAACCAGCCCCAGCTGTTCGCGATATACAACGCGAAGCATCATCAGTCTCGCCCGATCCTCGTTGCTGCCGCCAAGACTGCCTAGTCGGCTCATCGGGCGGTGGCGATTGCTACCGCCCAATCCCGAACTCGCCCGCTGACTGAGCCGCGGCGCGACGTGAAGGCTCCTTCTGTGGGTCACAAGTTCATCGAATCGAACGGCGAGAAATGCCGGTCACCGCCGGGAGCGCCGGTGCCGCCCGCCGAGGCGGCGCCCTGCTAGAATTCGAGCATGCAGACTGGAAACGTGTTTGCGGGGCCGTATCTCGAACGGGTCTCCCACCTGCGCGCCGATCCCGCTTGGTTCGACGGTGCGCTATCGGACTCGAGCAGCCGCGTGGTGCCGATGTGGGACTCCCGAAGTCTCATCTCGGACGGCCCTGCCGCGGTACTGCTCGAGCTGACCGATGTCCCGGCCGAGCGCCGCAACCGGGAGAACCTCATATTACTGGGCCGCTTCGGCGGCGCTCCCATGTTCGCCTACGACATCGAGGGGGAGGACCCCGCCGCCGTGCCGGCGGGTGCGCGATTCGAGGAGTTGCGCAGCGTCGCGGCGCTGATGCCGGCGGATCAGGCCGGATTGCTCGGATACGCCCGGGCCATGATTCACTGGCGGCGCATGCATCGGCATTGCGGCCGCTGCGGCGCCGACACGGTACCCGGGAGAGCCGGCCACGTGCTCGTGTGCACCAATCCCGCGTGCCGCCACGAGCAGTTTCCGCGTCTCGATCCAGCCATCATCGTACTGGTCAGCGACGGGCCGCGCGTTCTTCTGGGCCGGCAGGCATCCTGGCCGCCCGGCCGGTACTCGACCATCGCAGGCTTCGTCGAACCGGGTGAATCCCTGGAGGATGCCGTGATACGCGAGGTCGCGGAAGAAACCGGCGTCGAGGTCGATGATGTCCGGTATCACTCCTCGCAGCCCTGGCCATTTCCAAGCTCGCTGATGCTGGGGTTCACGGCGCATGCCTCGACGCATGAGGTGCATCTCGCGGACCAGGAGCTGGAGGATGCGCGCTGGTTCACGCGCGCGGACCTCGAGAGCGGCACGCCGAAGCTGCCCCCGCCGCTGTCCATCTCGTTCCGATTGATCGAATACTGGTTCGATGCGGCCTCGGATCGCCCGCTCAAAGATCTGCTGGCTCCGACCCCTTGGCCGGGTCAGCGCTGACCGTCAGCTCCGCTGCCAGTGCCCGCGCCGCAGGCGCCAACCATCGCCCTGTCGCACCCACTCGTAAGCCACCCAGTGGTAGCCGGGCCGGGGCGCCGCCCAATGTCCTTGAACCCACCGGTGCCGTCCGCCCACCCAATCCCAATAACCGGCCAACCAGACATATCCCGGCTGCGGCGGCGTTCCGATGACCTCGACTTGAGGTGCCGGGGGTGCGACCAGCACCACCCCGTCCGCGTAATGGCGCTGATCCGGCGCCATGACGCATGCCGACAGCCCGGCGATCGACAACGCACCGAGCATCCAGAGCATTTTCAACGGGGAAACGCGCTTCATGGCGCCTATCCAACCCTCTCGCATCGATCGCTGTCAAGCGACCGGATTCTAGCGCCGGGGTTTGGAGCTGTCGTCGCTGCGCCGATTGAGCGTCGGGACGAGCGCGGCCGTTTCCAATGTATACGAGGGGCCCGCCTTGGCGCGGTACATGAGCCTATCCGCCCGCCGCAGAAGCTCCGTTGCGCTCCGGCCATCGTCGGGATACACGGACACGCCGACGGCGGCGGTCACCCGGAGCTCTTCGCCGGAGAGCTTGCAGGGGAGCGCGACGAGATGGGCAATGGACCAGGCCACGTCTTCTGCCGCGCTCCGGCTCGGGACCCGGGGCAAGATCACGATGAACTCATCGCCGCCGTAGCGGCAGACCACGTCGCCCGTCCGGGCGCGCGTCGCGATCCGGCCCGCCACGGTCATCAATAGTTCATCGCCGAGCGTGTGTCCGAAGCGATCGTTGATGCGTTTGAAGCCGTCGAGGTCGATGAACAGGACGGCGAATCGGTATTGCTGCGCGGACGCCTCCAGAACAGTCTGGTCAAGAAGCTCGGACATGCGCCGTCGGTTATAAAGGCCGGTGAGGCCGTCCCGATCGGCAAGCTTGAGTGCGTGCGCTTCGCGCTCCTTGAGCGCGTCGATTTCCCGGAGCAGCCGCGCATTGATGGACCTCAGCGTCTCCAGTTCCGCTTTCGCCGACTGGCGGGTTCGGGTAGCGCATCGCAACACCGGCGACGCCGCCTCCTCGCCGTCCAATTCCACTCCGGAAAGTCGGTCGATCCAGTCGATCGTAGGCTTGCTGCTCGATGTCATTGCCTGCACCGCATTGCTAATTAACATATCGTCGATCATCACCCACGCCCGCTCCGATCCGTATCGGACTTCGCGCTCCGCCCTTCGTAAGATTACGCGGACGTTCGTAAGTTGCGACATATTTCCCCATTAAATTCGCGCCACACCCTGCGGTACCCGCCATACCTGCCGGCACCCGCCATACCAGTCGGTACCCCGGCACATCCTGCCGCGCCCGGTCAACGGTGGTGTCTGCGCCACGTTAATGCCTTCATGTTGCAACCGGAAATCGCCGTCCTGCGATTCGGCTTGGGCGCCCGCCCCGGCGACCTCGCCGCCGCCGGCTCGGACCCGCGCGCGTGGCTTCGGGCACAGACGCGGGGAGCCGCCGAGCGCGCGGGCACCACGGCGCTCGCTCCGTCGAATGAAATCTTCGAGGCCGTGCTGGCCGCGCGCGAAGAACGCCGCGAGGAGCGGCTCGACGACGCCACTCCGGAAGAAGTGAAAGCAGCGCAAGCCGCACTGCGTGAGGCCTACCAACCCCACTACAGAGCTCAGGTTCTCGCCCGCGCACAGAGCGCCGCGTTGACCGCGCAACCGTTCGGCGAGCGTCTGGTCCACTTCTGGAGCAATCATTTCGCGGTGTCGGCGGACAAGGGCGCCATCCACGGACTTGCCGGTACGCTCGAGAACGAGGCGATTCGGCCGCACGTGAACGGACGATTCGTGGAACTGCTCACCGCGGTCGAGCAGCACCCCGCGATGATCGCATTTCTCGACAACCAATTCTCCGCGGGCGCGGACTCCCTTGCGGCGCGCCTTGCCGCGGCGCGCCGGGCCGACGCGCGCCGGTTCGGCATCAACGAGAATCTCGCGAGGGAAATACTCGAGCTGCACACGCTCGGCGTCGGCGGCGGATACCGACAGGAGGACGTGACGAGCTTCGCGCAGATCATCACGGGATGGTCGATCGGCGGAGGCCGGGGACGCCTCGCGGGGGGCGTCCCCGGAAAATTCTGCTTTCGGGACAATCTGCACGAGCCGGGAGCGAGGATGTTCATGGGCAGGCGCTACGGCGAAGAGGGTCAAGCTCAGGGCGAGGCGGTGCTGGCCGACCTTGCCGGCCATCCGTCGACCGCCCGGTTCCTCGCAACCAAGCTGGTACGTCATTTCGTCGCAGACGATCCGCCGCCGGCGGCCGTGGAGCGTGTCGCCCATGCCTATTCGAGATCCGGCGGCAAGCTGCCGGAGGCATATGCGGCGCTGATCGAATCGCCCGAAGCCTGGGATCCGCGGCCGAGGAAATTCAAGACGCCCGAGGACTTCGTGTTCTCGACGCTGCGTGCCCTGGAGCTCACGCCGGGCAAACCGCAGGAGGTCATTCACGCCTTCGACCTGATGGGACAGCGCCAGTACACGCCCGGTTCGCCGGCCGGCTGGGCCGATACCGCGTCGAACTGGGACGGCTCCGATGCGCTGATGCACCGCGTGCTCTGGGCATCGCAGGTGGCGGCCCGTTACGAGGGGAACAGCGCCCCCTCGGATCTCGCCGGTGCGGCGCTCGGCGGCCGTCTGCGCCCGGAAACGAGCGCGGCGATTCGCAAGGCAAGCTCGGGCAGCCAAGCTCTGGCGCTCCTGTTGATGAGTCCGGAATTTCAGCGGAGGTAAATATGCGCTGGTTCATGCGCCGGTTCATGCACCGATCGATGCCCCGGCTTTCGCGCCGGCGTTTCATTCAAAGCGCCGGCTTGCTCACCGCGGGCGCCGCGTTTCCGTCCGTGCTGTTCGCCAGGACGGCAACGCAGGGGCGCCTCGTGGTCGTGATTCTACGCGGCGCGCTCGACGGGCTCGCCGCGGTGCCGCCGCATGGGGACCCCGACTACGTCCGGCTGCACAGAGAGCTCGCGATCGCACCGCCGGGAGTTGCCGACGGGGCACTCGGCCTCGACTCGACGTTCGGCCTGCACCCCGCGCTCGAGTTCCTGCATGAACGCTATCTGGGGAGCGAACTGATCGTGTTCCAGGCCGCCGCATCCCCGTACCGTGACCGCTCGCACTTCGACGGACAAAACGTCCTCGAGAACGGCTACCGGCAGCCGCTGGGAAGCGCCGACGGGTGGCTCAATCGGGCCCTCGCCTCCTCGCCGGTGCACGCCGTGGCCATCGCGCAGAACGTTCCGCTGATCCTCCGTGGCGGCGCGCCCGTGTTGTCCAAGTCGCCGACGCCCTCGCCGGACGTGGACGAGGAATTGCTGGCGCGCCTTCAGGACCTGTACTCGAAGGACGACTGGTTCTCGGCGCGCCTCGCCGAAGCGGTGCAATCGGAGCGCCTCGGCGATGCATCGAGCGATGCAGTGGCACCCGCGAAGCCGCTCGATCGCATCGGGGCTGCCGCGCGCATGGCCGCCGCCGTCATGCTGAGCGACGGCGGGCCGGAAGTGGCGGTACTCGAGGCCACGGGTTGGGATACCCACGCCAATCAGGGCGGCGCAAAAGGCGTCCTGGCTCAGCGCCTGCGCGGACTGGACACGGCGCTTCGTGCGCTCGCCGACGATCTGGGCCACCTTTGGGCCCAAACGGCCGTGCTGGTGGTCACCGAGTTCGGGCGCACGGCGGCCATGAACGGCACCCGCGGTACGGACCACGGCACCGGTGGGTGCGCCTTCCTGGTCGGGGGGTCCGTCCGCGGTGGACGGGTGATCTCGGATTGGCCGGGTCTCACCGCCGCATCGCTCCTCGATGGCCGCGATCTCAAGCCGACCTTGGATCTGCGCAGCGTGTTCAAAGGGGTGCTCGATGAGCACATGCGCGTCGACGCCAAAACGCTCGCCCGCCGGGTGTTCCCCGACAGCACCCAAGCGCGGGCCCTCGACGGGCTGATCCGCGCCTAGGTTCTTCGGCGGGCGGCCGCTCTACCCTGCGAACGGATCCGTGGTCGTCGATGACGGCGCGGGGGCCATCGGCTCGTGTCCCAGATCCGTGCTCGGCGTAACCGCCGGCGCCGGGGCCGGCGCGGGTGCGATCGGAGCGACCGGCTTCGGCCGTGCCATCGGACTCGTGACGGGCGTCGGCGCAGCTATCTTCGGCGGAGCTTTGATGGGCGCAGCCTTCTTTGGCGCAGCCCTTTTCGGTGCAGCCCTCGGCCCAGCGTTCTTCTTCGCCACGGTTTTTTTCGGCGCGGCCTTTTTGGCTTTTCTGGCGACCTTCGCCTTGCTTGCCCTCTTTGCCGGACGCGCCTTCTTCTTCGCCGAGCTCTTCTTAGCAGCCGCGCGCTTGGTCTTCGCCTGCGGACGCTTCTTCCCTTTAGCCTTTTTCTTTGCCATGGTCAGTCTTCTCCTCGGGGTCAATCCGATCTCTGTGAGAGTAGCCCTGAAAAAGTCCGCTGTCATCTGCGCCCGACGCTGGAGTAGACGATGGGGATTGCGTACGCTGCCGTCGTGATGCCGAATGACCCGATCCGTCCCTTGCACGATGTCTGGCTGAGACCGAGACGAGTGTTCCGGGAACTCGCTACGGAGCCTGTGGGACGCTTGGACCTGCTCCTCGGAGCGGCGCAGGGGATGGTGGGTCTCCTCGGTTATTGCAGGGCGCGAAATTTGGGAGCGACCTACGGTCTGGTCCAGATCTTCGGCGGGACCGCGATCGTGGGTTCCGTTGTCGGAGTCCTGAGCCTGTACGTCATGGGTACGATCTATGCGCGTATCGCGGCTGGGGTCGCAAATTCGGGAAATCCCGGGCTGCGGCGCCAAACGATTCACGTCCTTGCGTACGGCGCCGTGCCGACGGCCGTCGCCTTGGCAATCTGGGTACTGACGGCGCTCATCGCGGGAGACGCCTCCTTCCTCTCCACGCCTCGGGCCGAGGACGAGGGCTTCGTCGCGATACTGCTGAGCG
This sequence comes from Steroidobacteraceae bacterium, assembly GCA_036501585.1. Classification (GTDB taxonomy): domain Bacteria; phylum Pseudomonadota; class Gammaproteobacteria; order Steroidobacterales; family Steroidobacteraceae; genus Bog-1198. The sequence continues at coordinate 11,380 of DASYAC010000009.1, read as the reverse complement.
CACAATTCATCAGTTACGTGCTGCTGATGATCTGGAGCCTGGTGCTTCAGATCATGGGATTCAGCGAAATTCTCAAGATATCTACCGGCAAGGCGTTCGGGATCTGGGTACTCGGGCAGCTGGTAGGCGTTCTGGCAGCGCTGTTCCTGGCGGTGATCGTGATGACGCTCGTCCCGGGACCCTGACCGCCGCGATCACCCGGCAACGGGCGGGGAGGGCTCTGGTGCGGGTTCACGCGCCGGCGCGGGCTCGCGCGCGGGCCCGGCCGGCGGCCCGCTCGCCATGCGCTCGATCACGGCCGGGGCCACGGCCGCGGCGGAAGATCGGCGCGCCCGGGGTCGGGCCGCGCTGACCGGACGTGTTCTCTTGACGGCAGGTTTTCTGCGTTTCGGTTTGGATGCCGCAGCGGGCTTGGCGGGGGACGAAGCGTTTCGCCTCGCGGATTCCGGGGGCTTGGCTGCTGCCTGGGCTTTCTTTCGTGCTGCCTCCGCGGCCGAGGCAGCTGCGCGCTTCCTGCGTGCCGCCTCCGCGGCCTGGGCGGCCTCGGCTTTCTTGCGCGCCTGCTTCGCGGCTTTCCTGGCAATCTTGGCGAGCTTGCGCGCCTTCTTGAGCTGCGCCTTGGCGGAGCGCACCTGTTCTCTTGCGCCCTCGGCCCGTTGCGCCGCCTTTTGGGCGTCGGCGCTCAACCGCGCCGAGGAGGGATTGTCTGCCACGGTGTACTCCGGTTCTGCCCCTTGAGCGGTCGAGCTTAGCCTTGGCGGCGCGGCCTGTCACGGCGCGCGACAAAGCTCGAGGGCAGGTCAGGGGAGGACGCGGAAGAGAAACTCGCGGATGTCCGCTACCTCCGCCTGACATACCGAGTGCGCCATGCGGTACTGGTGCCACTCCACGGCATAACCGAGAGCCTTCAATTTCTCGCGCGATTCGAGCCCCATGCCGATCGGCAGCACGCCGTCCTCGAGACCGTGGGCCATGAAAATCGGCACTCCGGCATTGGCGGGCGCGCGTTCGGCCGCCACGGTGGCCGCGAGCGGCAAATAGCACGACAGCGCCAGGAGCCCGGCCAGGCGCTCGGGGTAGCGCAGACCCGTATGGAGCGACACCGCTCCGCCCTGCGAGAATCCGGCCAGCACGATGCGCGCGGCAGGGATGCCGCGCTCGATCTCTCTCCCGATGAGCTCTGCGATCCCGGCGTCGGTGTCGCGAAAACCGGCGGTGTCCTCGGACGCGAGCCGGTCGAAGCCCAGAATGTCGTACCACGCGCGCATGCTCATGCCGCCGTTGAGGGTCACCGGCCGCACCGGGGCGTTGGGGAACACGAAGCGCCAGGCGCGCTCGCGGCGGGGCACGATTTCCGGCACCAGGGGCTCGAAGTCATGGCAATCGGCACCGAGGCCGTGCAGCCAGATCACGGCGGCGTTCGGGTTCGGTGCGGTCTCGATTTCGATGGTTTGCAACATAGGGGCCATAGCCTACAAGAATCGGCCGGCGAAAATCCCGCGCCGCGTTATCGACGGACCGGTTATTGACGGGCGGTGGATTTTTATGCAGAATCCGCGCAACTTTATGCAACCCCGGCAGCCGATGCCCATGATGAGAGGCGACACCGACACTTCCAGCGCACCCGCACGGCGGATGGCGCTCGCGAAAATCATTCGTGAACAGCCGGTCGGGCGCCAGGCCGAGCTCGTCGCCATGCTGCGCAAACACGGTCACGCCGCCACCCAATCGAGCGTCAGCCGCGACCTGCGCGAGCTCGGCGTGGCGAAGCAGGGGGACCGCTACGTGATGCCCGAGTCCGGGGCCGCCGTGAAGAACGATTTCTCGACGCTCAAGCAGTTCGTGCGCGAGATCAAGACCGCAGGTACCAATCTGACGGTGCTCCGGACCACGATCGGGGCCGCGCAGAGCGTGGCAGTGGCGATCGACACCGCCCGCTGGCCCGAGGTGATCGGAACGATTTCCGGGGACGACACCATATTCATCGCCACCGCCGGCTCGCGTGAGCAGCACAAGCTCGGCGAACGCCTTCACGGCCTTTTCGGACTCTAAAATCCCTATGACAGCGACATACGCCCCGGGCGCCGAGCCCATTCTCCTGGCATTTTCCGGCGGCCTCGACACCTCGTTCTGCGTGCCCTGGCTCAAGGACACCTACCAGCGGCCGGTGATCACCGTCACGGTGGACACGGGCGGCATCGACGCTCGAGCGGCCACGGCGCTCGAGGAGCGCTCGGCGCAGCTCGGGGCCGTCGAGCATCACCTCATCGACGCGCGTGCCTCCTACTTCGACCAGGTGCTCAAATACCTGATCATGGGCAACGTCCGCCGCGGCGGCTCGTACCCGCTCTGCGTGGGCGCGGAGCGGGTCCTGCAGGCGCAAACCATCGCGCAGATGGCGCTGTCGCTCAAAACCTCGATGGTGGCCCACGGCTGCACGGCGGCGGGCAACGACCAGGTCCGCTTCGAAGTGGCGCTGCGCACCCTCGCCCCGGGACTCACCATCCTCGCGCCGGTGCGCGACCGCGCGTTCCAGCGGCCGGAGCAGCTCAAATACCTGGAGGAGCACGGGTTGCCCATTCCGCCCTTCGGCGCGGCCTACTCGGTGAATCGGGGACTGTGGGGCGTGACCATCGGCGGCAAGGAGACCTTGACCTCGTCGGGGAGCATCCCCGAGAGCGCCTGGGTACTGTCCAAGAACGCGTTCGCCGAACCCCGCGCTCCCGAGCGGCATGCCGTCGGCTTCACGGCCGGCATCCCCTCGAGCCTCGACGGGGTGAAGGACTCGCCCGTCCCGATCATCGAGCGGCTCGAGACCCTGGCCGGACCTTACGGTATCGGACGCGGCATTCACCTGGGCGACACCATCATCGGCACCAAGGGGCGCGTCGCCTTCGAAGCGCCCGCGGCGGATATTCTCCTCACCGCCCATCGCGAGCTCGAGAAACTGGTGCTGACCGGCCGGCAGGCGAGGATCAAGGAATCCGTCGCCCAGCCTTACGGTGACCTGGTGCACGAAGGGCAGCATCTCGATCCGGTATGCCGCGACATCGAGGCACTGCTGGTCTCGTCGCAGGCGCGCGTCACCGGCGAGGTGCAGGTACTTCTGCGCCCGGGCTCGGCCTTCATCGAAGGGGTCAGCTCGCCGCATTCGCTCATGGCGGCCTCGAAGGGCGTGTACGGCGAGGCCGCGGGCGAGTGGACGCCGGCCGATGCGCTCGGTTTCTCGAAGATGCTGGCGCTGCCGGGAATTTTCCATCAGCGCGCCGGGTCGGGCTCGGCCGGGTCGGGCTCGGCCGGGTCGGGCTCGTGAGCGCCATGCGCACGGTCGTGGTCGACAAGATCGCCTCGGTCACCCAGGCGCTCGGGCTCTCGCACGAAATTCGAATCGCCCCCGAGATTCCTTGCGAGGAAGGCGTCGTGGTGGTCGTCGAGATCCTGAACAATAAATCCACCTACAACACGCTCGAGCTCACCAGCGGCCGCATGGCGAAGGTCGCGCGCGGCGATATCGTGGTCGGCGCCCTCGGGCATCGAAAGGCGTTGTTCGGCTATTCCGGCCACATCCCCGAGGCGCTCCAGCCGGGCGATGTGATCCAGATGCTGAACATCGGCGGGGTGCTCGGGATCTGCGACTCGGCGACGCCGGACAAGGGCAAGCCGTTCGACTGCAAGGTGCTCGGCGCGGTGCTGACCTTCCCCTACCTGGGCGAGCGCATCGGCGTCACGGCGAGAACGGGCTACAAGCCGCTCGATTACGGCGCTCCGCTGGACGTGCGCGGCGTGCCGGTGGTGGCGCTCGCGGGCACGTGCATGGAGGCCGGCAAGACGGCCGCCGCCTCCGCGATCATCGCGCGCATGCGGCACCGGGGGCTCACCGTCGATGCCTTCAAGGCCACGGGCGTCTCTCTGCGGCGCGACATCCTGGCGTTCGAGGATTCGGGCGCGCGGCGCACGATGATCTTCACCGATCTCGGCATCGTGACCACCACGGCGCACTGCGGTCCCGCGCTCACCCGCACCATGCTGAGCGAAATGGCGGGAGGCGCTCCCGACGTGATCGTGTTCGAGCTCGGCGACGGTCTCCTCGGAACTTACGGCGTGGAATCGATCCTGCAGCAACCCGACATCAAGAGTGCGCTCACCGCGGTGGTGCTGTCCGCGAACGATCCGGTCGCCGCCTGGGGCGGCGTGAAACTGTTGCGCGAGCGGTTCTCGATCGAGCCCGCCGTGGTCACCGGCCCCGCGACGGACAACCAGGTCGGAGTCCAGATCATCCGTGAGCAGCTGGGCGTGGAGGCCTTCAACGCGGTGAGCCAGCCCGCGGAGCTCGGCGACTATCTGATCGCCCGCTTGGGGCTGCAAAACGTCGGCGAGGCCAGGGCGGTCGGCGCATGATCGAGCGTGTTTCCGAGAGCGTCCCCGCAGTCATCCTGGGCGGCACCGGCTACGTGGCCGGGGAGCTCTTGCGGCTGATCGCCGGACATCCGCGGCTGGAGCTGAAGGCCATACTGTCGGACAGCCAGCCGGGAGCGCCGGTCGGCGCGGCATTCCCTCACCTCAAAAGCGCCTATCCCACGCTGAAATTCTCGGGCGTGGATGAGATCGAGCGGCTCATCCGCGAAGCGCCGGTGAGCGCGTTGTTCTCGGCGGCCCCCCACGGCGTCGCCGCCGCGCTCATCGACCGGCTGCTCCGCGCGGCCGAGGACGGCGGCGTACGCACGCACTGCGTCGACATCTCGGCGGATTTCCGCTACTCGAGCGCACCCGCCTACGAAGCGGTGTACAAGCATGCGCACGGCGCGCCGGCGCGCATTCCCGAATTCACCTGCGCGGTACCGGAACATCTGCAGTCGGCGGCGACCCGGCACGTGGCCCACCCCGGCTGCTTTGCGACGGCCGCGCTCCTCGCCTGCGTGCCGCTGCTCTCCCGCGGGCTGACGGACTCCCGGCTGTTCATCACCGGCACCACCGGCAGCACGGGATCGGGCCGCAAGCCGGTCGACGGCACGCACCATCCGTTGCGCCACGGAGATTTCTACAGCTATGGCGCACTCGCCCACCGGCATGCGCCGGAAATCGCGGCCTGCGCGGAACGGGCATCGGGCGTGGCGGCCGAGATCAATTTCGTGCCTCACTCGGGGCCGTTCGCGCGCGGCATCCACGTCACCGTACAAGCGGCGCTGAAGAAGCCGCTGTCGAGCGGCGACGCTCGAGAGGCGCTCGCCGAGTTCTACCGCGGCTGTCCGTTCGTGCGCGTCCTCGACACGGCCCCCCGGGTCAAGGAGGTGGCCGCCAGCAACTACGCCCATCTGTCCGCCGTGACCAACGGCTCCTCCATCGCGGTGATGTCGGTGCTCGACAACTTGAACAAGGGGGCCGCCGGCGGCGGCATGCAATGGATGAACCGGCTGCTCGGGTTCGACGAAACCCTGGGGCTCACCGCCCCCGCGGCAGGATGGACCTGATGGCCGCCGCCAGCCACCTCGCGAATGTCTTCGCGCAATATCCCATCGAAGTGGCGCACGGCGAGGGTGTGTGGCTGTACGCGCGCGACGGCCGCAAGATCCTCGATTTCTACGGCGGCCACGCGGTCGCGGGCTTGGGCTACGGTCATCCCCGCTGGGTGGCCGCACTCGATCGGCAAGCCCGTCAAATGGCCTTTCAGACCAATGCCTTGCCCATGGCGATTCGCGAACGCGCCGCGGCGCGGCTCGCGAGATTCGCGGGGCTCGGCCTCGACACCGTGTTCTTCATCAATTCGGGCGCCGAGGCGAACGAGAACGCGCTGAAGCTCGCGTTCAAGATGACCGGCCGCACCAAGGCGGTGGCGCTCGAACAGGGCTGGCACGGCCGCACGGCCGCCTCGGGCGCCGTGACCTGGGGCGCGCTCGAGAAATGGTACGGCTTTCCGCGCCGGCCCTTCGATGTGGCGTTCGCCCCGCGCGACAATCCGCAAGCGGCGGAGCTCGCCATCGATCGCGACACGGCCGCGGTCATCGTCGAGCCCGTGCAAGGCGTCGGCGGCGCCTTCGACGTGGGCAAGCCCATGCTGCAGGCCCTGCGCCGGCGCTGCGAGGAGATGGGCGCGATTCTGATCTTCGACGAGGTCCAGTGCGGCATGGGACGCACCGGCGCACCGTTCGGCGCCAATTTTCATGGCGTCACCCCGGATATCATCACGGCGGCGAAAGCCCTGGGCAATGGCTTTCCGGTTTCCGCGCTCATGCTCTCGAAACGTATCGCCGAGCGGATCAAGTATGACGACATGGGCACGACTTTCGGCGGAGGTCCCATGGCCTGCGCGGCCGTCGAGGCGGTGATCGAGGTGATCGAGTCGGAGGCGCTCCTCGCCAACGTGCGGCAGGTGTCCGACTACATCCGCGCGCACTGTGTGGTGGGGCCCGTCACGGGTATTCAAGGCGCGGGGCTGCTCCTCGGACTCAAGACCTCGCGTCCCGCCAGGGAAGTTCAATCGGCGCTGATGGAGAAGGGAATTCTGGCCGGGACCAGCGGCGATCCGCACATCCTTCGGGTGCTGCCGGCCTACATCCTGAACGAAGGGCACGTCGACCAGCTGCGCACGGCGCTCGCGGCGATTCCGGCATGAAGCGCTTCCTGGATCTGGCCGATTTCGAGCGCGCGGAGATCGTCGATCTGCTCGCACTCGCGGAGTCCTTGAGAAACAAGCCGCAGCGCCGGGCGCTCGCGGGCAAGGTGCTCGGACTTCTGTTCATGAATCCCTCGCTCCGCACGCTCGCCTCCTTCCAGACGGCCATGGCTCATCTCGGCGGTTCCTCCTTCGTGATCACCCCCGGCCAGGGCACGTGGCAGATCGAGACCCGGCTCAACGCCGTGATGGACGGCGCCGCCGCCGAGCACATCCGCGAAGCGATTCCCGTGCTCGCCTCGTACGGCGATGTGCTCGGCGTGCGCGCCTTCGCCGAGGGCAGGAACTTGCAGGACGATCTGTCCGAAAGCCTGTTCCGGCAGATCGATGCGCTCTGCGAGGCGCCGCTGATCAATCTCGAATCCGCGGTCAACCATCCCTGTCAGGCGCTCGCCGACTGGCGCACGCTGGACGAGCTGAATACGCCCACCCGGGCGAAGTTCGTGCTGAGCTGGGTGTACCACCCGCGGGCGCTGCCGCTGGCGGTGGCCTCCGCCACCGTCCACATGGCCGCGATGCGCGGCATGGACGTCGTCGTGGCGCGGCCCGACGGGTTCGCGCTTCCGCGCGAGATCATGGACAAGGCAAGGCACGCGGCGGCCGCGGCGGGCGGCTCGGTCACGGAAACCTCGGACCGCGCGGCGGCGCTCAAGGGCGCGCACGTGGTGTACGCCAAGGAATGGGGCAGCACGTCGCATTACGGCGACGCGGAGGCGGATGCGCGCCTGCGCGCCGAGCTCAAGGATTGGTGCGTGGGCGAGTCCTGGTTCGCCGGGGCGGCGCCCGACGCGAAGCTCATGCACTGCCTGCCCGTGCGCCGCAACGTCGCGGTGACGGACGGAGTGCTGGATGGCCCGCGCGCCGCGGTGCGGCTCGAGGCGTTCAATCGTCTGATCGTGCAGACCGCGGTTCTGCACCGCATGCTCTCCTAGAGACACCCGAATTCCGGAGTACCCCCGATGATGCAGAGCCGACCCGATCCTTCCGTCGCCGTGCGTGCGCTCCGAAGCGCGGCGCCGTACATACGCATGTACAAGAACAAGGTGTTCGTCATCAAGGCGGGCGGCGCCGTGTTCAACGACGAGGCGTCCATGCGCGGGCTGATCGAGCAGGTCGCGATCCTCCACCAAGTGGGCATCAAGACCGTCCTGGTGCACGGCGGCGGCCCGCAGCTCGATCAACTCCAGGCGACGCTCGGGATCGAAACCCAGATGGTCAACGGCCGGCGCGTGACCGATCAGAAATCGATCGACGTGACCTCGATGGTGCTCAACGGCCTCATCAATACGCGCATTCTCGCGATCTGCCGCGCACTCGACATCGAAGCCATCGGGCTCTCCGGCGTCGACTCCGGACTCATTCGCGCCCACAAGCGCGGGCCGGTCCCGATGTCGGCGGGATCGAGCGAGTCCATCGACTATGGGCTCGTGGGCGACATCGATTCGGTGAACGTCGCGGTCGTCGAGAAATTGCTCGCCAACGGGCTGATGCCCGTCGTGAGCCCGCTGTCGGCCGACGCGAGCGGCACGTTGCTCAATATCAACGCGGACACGGTGGCCGCGGCGATCGGCGGCGCCCTGTCGGCCGAGAAATTGGTGCTGTGCACGGGCGCGCCGGGAATTCTGGAGCGATCGACCGATCCGAGCTCGATCGTCTCGTACACGGATATCGAGGGCCTCGAGCGCCTGAGAGCGGGAGGCAGCCTCACGCACGGCATGCTGCCCAAAGCGCAGGCCATCGAGAACGCAATCCGCGGCGGTGTACGCCGCGTGCACGTGATTTCCTACAAATCGACCGACAGCCTGCTGGCGGAAGTGTTCACGAACGAGGGCACGGGGACGCTGGTGGTCGCCGACCTGAAAGCGCTCTCCCCGGCGGAACAGACGGCGGCCTCGTGACGCGCCTCTGGGACAAGGGTGTTCCGCTGGACGAGCGCGTGCTCGCCTACACCGCGGGCGAGGACTATCTGCTCGACAATCGTCTGGTGCCCTACGACATCGCGGCCTCGTCGGCACATGCCGACATGCTCGCGCAGCGGGGGCTTCTGTCGGCGGAGGACCATCAGGCGATACGCGGCGCGCTCGCCGCCATCGGCGAGGAACATGCACAGGGTGGATGGCGCATCACGCTCGACCAGGAGGATTGCCAGACGGCGATCGAGAATCGCCTGACGGAGCGCATCGGCGCGGCGGGAGGACGTCTGCACGCGGGACGATCGCGAAATGATCAAGTGCTCGCGGCCCTGCGCCTGTACCTCCTCGATGCGGCGCGGTCGCTCTCCCAGGGCGCGCTGGCGGTCGCCGAGGCGCTCGAGGCGCTGGCGGGGCGCGAGGGCGCCGTCGAACTGCCGGGCTATACCCACATGCAGCAGGCCATGCCGAGCACCGTGGCGCTCTGGGCGCTCGGCTTCGCCGCCGAGATCCGCGACGATGCCGAGGGGCTCTCGCTGGTGGAACGGCGCTCCTCGAAGAATCCGCTCGGATCGGCGGCGGGATACGGCACGCCGAACCTCGCCGTCGACCGCGAGTCCACGCGGCTGGCCCTCAAGTTTCGCGTCACGCACGAGCCCGTCACCGCCGTGCAGCTGTCGCGCGGCAAAGCCGAGGCCCACCTGTTGTTCGAGGTCACCCTCCTGAGCCAGGACGTGGGCCGCCTCGCGGCGGATCTTCTCCTGTTCTATACCCGGGAGTTCGGTTTCGTGGCACTGCCGGAGGCGTTCACGACCGGCTCGTCCATCATGCCTCAGAAGCGCAATCCCGACGTGTTCGAGCTCATGCGCGGACGCAGCGCCGTCGCGCAAGCGGCGCTCAACGAGGTGCTCGGCATCACGCAGAAGCTGACCTCGGGCTATCACCGCGATCTGCAGCTGATCAAGCCGCCGCTGTTCCGCGGCATCGATTCCTGCCGCCAGACGCTCGATATCCTGCCCGGCGCTCTTCACGGCGTTCGCTTCCGGCCCGAGAACATCCGTCTGGACCCGGGGATTCACGCCGCCGCCGCCGCGAACGCGCTGGTGAGCCAGGAGAACATTCCCTTTCGCGAGGCGTATCGGCGGGTCGCGGCGAAGCTCAAGGACTCGTCGTGAGGATCTGGGCGTGAGGATCCGGCCATGAGCATCTGGATGAGCCCCGTGTCTATCGAGGCCTTGAACGCCGGCGGCGCGGATACGCTGATCAAACCGCTCGGCATCGTGTTCACCGAGATAGGAGAAGACTTCATTCGAGGCACCATGCCGGTCGATGCCCGCACGCATCAGCCCTATGGACTGCTGCATGGCGGAGCATCGGTTGCGCTCGCCGAAACGCTCGGCAGCACGGGCGCCAGCATGTGCCTGGACCACGTGCGATATCTGTGCGTCGGCCAGGAGATCAATGCCAATCATCTCAAGTCGGTGAGGTCTGGCATCGTCACCGGCACGGCGCGGCCCCTGCACGTGGGGTCGCGCAGTCAGGTATGGAGCATCGAAATCGTCAAGGAGTCCGGCGCGCTCGTCTGCGTTTCGCGGCTCACCGTCGCCGTCCTCCCGCGGCCACAGACCGGCCCTCGGTAGGAGGCACGCCCGGGCACGCCGCGCTGGCATTTGGGGCACCGAGTGGGTATCGTTCGCGCCATGAAACAACTCACCCGCCAGCTCATTCGCAGCGCCTGCACGGGCGCCATCATCCTCTCGGTTGCGCCGTGGCTCGGCGCCCAAACACCCAACTCGACGCCGCCCGCCGCGGCCGAGCCCGCTCCGATTTCAAACGAGCAGGCGAGCTATCTGTTCGGGCTCACCTTGGGGAACCAGCTGCACAGCGTCGGCCTCGGGAACGAGCTGACCCTGGACACGATCGCCCGCGGCATCAAGGACGGTCTCCAGGGCAAGAAGTCCACGCCGGCCGATATGCACCAGATTCAAGAGTACGTGCATACCGCGATGCTCGCGGCATCGACGCACAACAAGACGGCTGCGCAGGAATTCCTGGCGAGCAACGGCAAGAAGCCGGGCGTCAAGACCACGGCCTCGGGTCTCGAGTACAAGATCGACAAGGCGGGCGATGCCAAGGCCCCCGCGATCACCGCCGAGGATGAGGTCACGGTCAACTACCGCGGCACGCTCCTCGACGGCAGCGAGTTCGACAGCTCCGAGTCCCACGGCAAGCCCTTGGAGATACCCGTCGGCGGCGTGATCAAGGGCTGGCAGGAAGCGCTGGTGATGATGAAGCCGGGCGCGAAATGGACCCTGTACATCCCGCCCGAGCTCGCCTACGGAGCGAATCCGCGGCCCGGCATCCCGGGCAATTCCTTGCTGACATTCAACATCGAGATTTTGAGCGTGAAGCCCAAGCTGGCCGCGCCGATGCCGATGCCGCAGAAGCCGGGGGCGGCGCCGCAGCCGCGGTAGCTGCCCGGCGCCGGCGCCGACGAGGCGCGGCGGCGAATCAGGGTGTGAGGTCGAGGGCGTTGGTGAGATCGCCCATCGGCGGCTCGCCGTGCAGGGCGAGCGCCCGATCGCGCTGCGCGATCCCGGGCAAGGTCGCGAGTCCGAACCGCCGGATCACCAGCCGCATGATCGAGCCCGTATCGTAGGGGGTATGATCCACCGTCGATTTCCTGGCGAACGGCGAAATGATCAGCGCCGGTATGCGGGCACCCGGACCCAATGAATCCCCGGTGGGCGGAGCGACGTGATCCCACGCTCCGCCGAACTCATCGTAGGTGATGACGATC
>DASYAC010000008.1:0-2669 GCA_036501585.1 Steroidobacteraceae bacterium | reverse complement strand
GGGCATCTCGCCGTTTATGCGGATGCCTTGTCATTTCACGGCACAATTACGGCACACCTGCCCGCGCCGCCCAAACAGCTCGGATCGTAAGTATCCGAAAAATAAGGAGTTTTTTGGTGGCCAGGGAGGGAATTGAACCCCCGACACGCGGATTTTCAGTCCGCTGCTCTACCAACTGAGCTACCTGGCCTTTCGGAAGAGCCGCGTATTAAACAGGCGCTCGCCTCCAACGTCAATGAACATTCGCAGAATCAACCGCTTACAATCGACCGGCGGCCTTTTTACCCCGTCTTCGGCACGAACTCCTTGGGCTTCTCCGACCCCTCGCCGAAAAAGAACTTCTCCATTTCCTTGACCAGGAACGCCCGGGCCTTGGGCTCGATCGGCGTCAGCCGGTTCTCGTTGATCAGCATGGTCTGATGCGCCACCCACTGCGCCCAGGCTTCCTTGGACACGTTGTCGTAGATCCGCCGGCCGAGGTCGCCGGGATATGGGAGGTAATCGAGGCCGTCGGCCTCGCGCTTCAACACCACACATTGCACACGTCTTGCCATACCGAAAGTTTACGCTAAGCCCGAGTGCCGGTGCGCATACGCACGAAGAGCTCATGAATCGGCTGCGGCAACCCCACCTTGGGCGGCGCTTCGAGTGCATACCACAGCCGCTCATCGCCCTCGCGCACGCCCCCGCCGCCCGCGTCCGCCCCTGCCCCGGTCCCCGTCCCCGCGGCCCCGGCCGCACGGCGCGCGGGCACGCGCACGCGTACCCGCACGCGCAGCGGATTCAACCGTAAATCGAAGTGCGTGAACGCATGATCGATCGGCGCCAGCGCCTCGCTCGACTCGAGCGCCCCGAACTCGCGCCGGCACCACTCGAGCGCCTCCGACTCGCTCGGAAACTCCGGCGGCGACCAGAGCCCGCCCCAGATGCCGCTGTTCGGCCGCCGCTCGACGAGCACCGCAAGCCCGGCATCCTTCCCGCTCTCGGCGAGGAGCAGTACCGCTTCCCGTGCCCCCCTCTCCCGCCGCTGTTTCGCTCCGGGTAGCGCCGCCTGCCGCCCCTCGCGCGCCGCGACGCACCCCGCGCTCATCGGGCACACCGTGCACGCCGGCCGCGTGCGCGTACAAAGCGTCGCCCCGAGATCCATGATGGCTTGCGTATACGCCGCGGCCCGATCTTCGGGGGTGCACGCATCGGCCCGCGCCCAGAGCTCGTTCAGCACCCCCGCGGAGCTCGGATCCCCGCCGATCCCGAACACCCGCGCCAGCACCCGCTTGGCATTCCCGTCCAGGATCGGGTGGCGCTCCCCCCGCGAGAGCGCCAGAATCGCCCCGGCGGTCGAGCGCCCGATCCCGGGGAGGGCCGTCACCTCCTCGAGTTTCCGCGGAAACGTCCCGCCATGGCGCTCGACGATTGCCCGGGCGCAACGATGGAGATTTCTCGCCCGCGCGTAATACCCGAGCCCGGTCCAAAGATGCAGCACCTCGTCGATCGGCCCCGCCGCCAGGGCCTCGACGCTCGGAAACCGCGCCATGAACCGCCCGTAGTACGGAATCACCGTAGAAACCTGGGTCTGCTGCAGCATCACCTCCGACACCCACACCCGGTAGGGGGTCGGATTCTCCTGCCAGGGCAAGCCTTTGCGCCCATGCGCGTCGAACCAGCCCAGGAGGCGGTCGGAAAATACCTCGGATTCCATGCAGTTCTCAGCTCTCGCGGGGCGGGCTCAGGTCACAGATTTTCCAGCCGAATCATAGCTCAAGCACCCCCCAAACCGGCCGATAACCTCGAGACACAGGGCGCACGCCCTCGTTGGATGACGCATGCGCAGTTGGCCGATTCGCACCAAGTTGCTCACCATCCCGGTGGCGGCCGCGCTCGTCATCGGCGCGACCGCCTGGCTTGCGGCGATGCGCCCCGACCATCGCTTCGCTCTCGGCCTCTTCGCCCTGGACGTGCTCGTCGTGTTCGCGGCGATCGCGCTCGCGGTGGTGCACGGGCTCGCCGCCCGCGTGGCGCAGCTGCGCGAGCAGCTCGCCCATCACGCCGATCCGCAGGCGTCCTCCGAGAGCGGCGGCGATGAGCTCGATGCGCTCTCCGAGACCCTGCACGACCTGGTCTATCGCGGCCAGGAACGGGAGACCGAGCTCCGGCGCTCCTCGGAGTTCCTGCGCTTCGTGCAGCACGTCGGCGGCTTCGGCATTTTCGAGCTCGACCTCGAGTCGGCGCAGATCGATGCGACGCCGCTGTTCTTCAAGCTCATCGGGGTGGAGTCCCACGGCCTCACCTTCACGCGCCACGACTGGCTCGCGACCATCCACCCGGAGGACTTCGAGCCCGTCATCCATGCGCTGAGCAGCGCGCTCGACGGGGGCGACGCCTTCGAGGCGGAATACCGCACGCTCCTCCAGGACGGCACCGTGCGCTGGCTGGCGACCCGCGGCGAGATCTCGAACGATGCGGAGGGGACGCCGGTGCGGATCATCGGCACTCTCGCCGACATCACGGAGCGCAAGCACCTGGAGGCTTCGCTCCGCCAGAAAACCGAGTCGCTCAACATCGCGCAGACCGCGGCGGGCGTTGCGACCATGGACTTGAACTTCCATCGCCGCAGCTGGATCTCCTCGGACAACCTGCACGCGATGCTCGAGATCCCCCTCAGCACCCAG
>DASYAC010000007.1:0-1550 GCA_036501585.1 Steroidobacteraceae bacterium | reverse complement strand
CGAGGGGTCCATCGGCGGCGGCACGTATTCGGCCAGCATTTTCTTCCACAAGCCGTTGGCGCGCTTCGACATGTTGGTCGCGCCTTCGGCCTCCCATTGCTCGTAGCTGTTGTTGTCCGCGAGCGGCGAGCGATAGAAGGCGTTCTCGAAATTGGCCTGCGTGTGGGCGCAGCCGAGAAAGTGCTTGCCGGGACCGACCTCGCGCATGGCATCGAGCGCCTGGCCGTTCGAGGATAGATCGACCCCGGCGAGGAGAGTGTGCATCATCCCGGCCTGGTCCGCGTCCATCACGAACTTCTCATAGCCCATGGCAAGGCCGCCCTCGAGCCAGCCGGCGGTGTGCAGCACGAAGTTGACGCCCGCAAGACAGGTCGGCAGCAGCGTGTTCGCCGATTCGAACGCTGCCTGCGCATCCGGAATCTTCGAGGCGCAGAGGCTTCCGCCCGAGCGGAACGGAATGCCGAGGCGGCGGGCGAGCGCTGCCATGGTGTAAAGCACCAGCGCGGGTTCCGGAGTCCCGAACGTGGGAGCACCCGACTGCATGGAAATGGAGGAGGCGAAGCTGCCGAGCACCACCGGGGCGCCGGGATTGACCAGCTGCACGAACGCCAGGCCCGCGAGCGCCTCCGCCAGAGTTTGCGCCACCGTGCCCGCCACGGTCACGGGCGACATGGCGCCGGCGAGAATGAACGGCGTGATGATGAGCGCCTGATTGGCGCGCGCGTAGACCTTGGCGGCGCCCAACATGGTCGCATCGTAGGTCATCGGCGAATTGACGTTGATGAGGTTGATGATGGTGGTCTTCGGGCGGCCGGTCGCGGGATCCGTGAGCTCCGAGCCGAACACGATGTTCGCCAGGGCCACCGAATCGGCGGCGCGCTCCGGCGCGGTCACCGATCCCATGAAGGCCTTGTCGCTGTACTTCAGATGGCTGTACACCATGTCGAGGTGCCGCTTGTTGACCGGCAGATCGACGGGCTCGCAAATCGTCCCGCCCGAGTGATGGAGCGAGGTGGACACGTAGGCGAGCTTCACGAAATTCCGGAAGTCCTCGATCTTCGCGTAGCGGCGCCCCTCGTCCAGATTGCGTACGAAAGGAGAGCCGTAGGCCGGCGCAAACACGGTGTTCTGCCCGCCGATGACCACCGAGCGAGCGGGGTTCCGGGCGTGCTGCGTGAACTGTCGCGGGGCGGTTTTTTGCACCAGGGAGCGGCACATGCCGCGTGCGAAATGCACGCGCTCGCCTTTCACGTCCGCGCCCGCCGCCTTCCAGATGTCGAGCGCCTCGGGATCGTCCCGGAAGTCGATGCCGATCTCCTCGAGAATGGTGTCCGCATTGCGTTCCATCAACGAGAGTCCTTCCTCGCCCAGAACCTCGTAATAGGGAATCTTTCGGGTGATGTAGGGGATCGACGATGATGCACGCGCGGCCCGGGAGGCGCGCTTCGCGTCCCGACCGCTCGGCCGTCGGGCGTGGGTGGTTGGCGCTTGCTGCTCGTCCATTCGTCGCTCTCCGGATTCGGTTTTGCGGTCTCTCGGCGGCCAGACGC
>DASYAC010000006.1:0-8300 GCA_036501585.1 Steroidobacteraceae bacterium | reverse complement strand
CTTGAAGGAATGCGCGCGCGTCTTGAAGCCGGGGGGCCGCATGGTGGTCATCGACGTCGTGGCGCCGGAGGAGCAGGTGCTCGACACGGCGTTGCAGGTCATCGAGTTCCTGCGCGATGGGTCGCACGTGCGCAACTATCGCCTATCGGAATGGGCCGGTATGTTCCGCGTCGCAGGCTTCGAAACACGCCCGGCCGACTCCTGGAAGCTTGCGCTCGAGTTCCCGAGCTGGGTGGCCCGCATCGGGACGTCGGCCGCGCGAATCGCGGCTCTCGAGGCCGTGTTCGCCGGCTTGAGCGATGAGGCCCGCCGTTATCTTCAGGTGAGTACGGAGCTCTCGTTCGCCATCGAGGCGGCGTGGATGGAGGCCACCGCTGCCGTAGGCCGGCCTGCCGGTGTATAAAGGAGCATCTTCGAAAAATTCGGGGGCGTACCGCCGTGAGCAAAGTGCTGGTGACGGGCGGATCCGGATTCATCGGCTGCCATTGCATTCTCATGGGCTGGCAGCCTCGGTCGAACGGAGAGGCGATCGTGGCCACGGGCGAGAGCCTGGTGAAGTTGGGGCTGCTGAGGGTTCCTCGACGGCGTTGAGTGGACGGGCTCGCACTGGAGCTACAATACGCGCATGTCATCGATCGATTCAGTGATTGAACAAAGGCGCCGCGACCTGGGCGGTTTCCAGGTCGGACGGGTGCTGCCCGCGTCCCAACGGCGGATGGTCGGGCCTTTCGTCTTCTTCGATCATATGGGGCCCGTGAGATTTGCGGCCGGCATCCCGCGTTCGGTCGACGTGCGCCCGCATCCGCATATCGGTCTCTCCACGGTGACCTATCTTTTCGCCGGCGAGATCATGCACCGCGACAGCCTGCGTTCGGAGCAGCCGATTCGTCCGGGCGAAGTGAACTGGATGACGGCCGGCAGCGGCATCACGCATTCGGAAAGGTTCGAGCGCGCGCGCGCCGAAGGCGATACGCTGCACGGTATCCAGGCGTGGGTCGCGTTGCCGAAGGAGGACGAGGAGGTTGCGCCCCTCTTTTCACATCATGGCGCCGCCGATCTGCCGACGTACGAGAGCGAGGGGCTCTGGGCACGATTGGTCGCCGGCGCGGCATTCGGAGCTCGTGCACCGGCAAAGACCTTCTCGCCCATGTTTTACGTGCACTGGCGCCTCGCCTCCGGCTCCCGGGCGCAATTGGCCGCCGAGTATCCGGAGCGGGCCGCTTTTATTGCGGAAGGGTCGGTCGAAGTCGAGGGCCGGCGATTTACCGCAGGACAGATGCTGATATTCGCACCCGGTAAACCGGTGGTGTTCGCGGCGCCCGAGCCCGCCGTGGTGATGCTCCTCGGCGGCGAGCCGATCGGCGAGCGTTTCGTCGAGTGGAATTTCGTGGCATCGTCGAAGGCGCGCATCGATCAGGCCAAGGCCGATTGGCGCGCGGGCCGTATGCAGCTGCCGCAGCTCGACGACGGGGAATTCATTCCGCTTCCCCCGGAACCCGGCTCGACCGCGCCGCAGCCGCTGTGAGCGGGCGAAGATGATCGAGATCGAACGGGTTCAAACGGGTGTGCGGATCGAGAAGCACCTGTTGAAGGTGTTGAAGGGGCTCGCGGAGCTGAAGGACTTGTCGCTGGGCGATCTTCTGGAAGGTATCGTGTTGCACGCGTTCGAAGGGCGGGCTCCGTTCTCTGCGGACACGCTTGCGCAGATCTCGGAGCTCAACAAGATATACGGCATGACGCTGCGCGCGGGCGACAGTCACCGGCTCAGGGAAAAATAACGGCAGGCAGGTCCATGGAAACGCCGCTCACTCCGCTGGATTTCCTGCGCCGCGCCGGCAAGCTCTACGGCGGCCGCCTCGCAGTCGTCGACGGCGGGGTTCGGCTGACGTACGCACAATTTCACGAGCGCTGCGACCGCTGGACGGCGGGACTCGCGAAGCTGGGCGTCGGCAAGGGCGATCGGGTCGCGACCATCTCGCCGAACACGCATCAACATCTCGAGCAGTTCTATGCCATTCCGCAGCGCGGTGCCGTGATCGTGCCGATGAACTATCGATTGACTGCGGATGACTTCGTGTACATGACCGCCCACAGCGGCGCGAAGGTGATCTGTGTCCATCCGGACTACCTGGATCTGATCGATGCAGCGAGGGCGCGTATGCCGACGGTCGAGCATTTCGTCGCGCTGGAGGGCGAGAGGAGCGGCTGGCTGCCGTATGAGGCGCTCCTGCAGGAACGTGTCGGCGCCATCGACGTGAACGAGATCGTGGAGACCGATCTGCTCGCCATCAATTACACCAGCGGCACGACCTCGCGCCCCAAAGGGGTCATGATCACCCATCGGAACGCCTGGATGAACTCCATCGGTACGCTGACGCACTGGCCGATGACTCCGGCCGACAGCTATCTTTGGACTCTGCCGATGTTCCACGCCAACGGCTGGACGTTCACGTGGACCGTGACGGCGGCGGGGGCCGCGCACGTCTGTCTGCGCCGGGTCGATGCCCCGAACATTTACGAGCACGTCAACCGGGAGCGGGTCAGCCACCTATGCGCGGCGCCGACCGTGCTGATCGCGATAGCGAACGGACCGGAAGATCAGCGAGCCCGGTTGCGCCGCGGCCTCAAAGTACTCACCGCCGGTGCCCCGCCGGCGGCCGCGACCATCGAACGATTGGAGACCGACCTGGGATGGGAGGTCATGCACGTCTACGGGCTCACCGAGACCGCGCCCTTCATCTCGATCTGCGAGCCGTTGCCCGAGCATGCGGAGTTCTGCGCCGCCGACCGCGCGACGCTCAAGGCTCGTCAAGGCGTCGAGCTCGTCACGTCAGGCGAATTGAGAGTGGTGGATGAAAGCATGCAGGACGTGCCGCAGGACGGATCGACGCTGGGCGAGATCATCGCCCGCGGCAATGTGGTGATGCGGGGCTATTACAATGACCTCGACGCGACGGCGGCCGCTTTTCGCGGAGGCTGGTTTCACAGCGGCGATGCGGCGGTGGTGCACCCGGACGGTTATGTCGAGATTCGCGACAGGTTCAAGGACGTGATCATCAGCGGCGGCGAGAACATCTCCTCGATCGAAGTGGAGGGTGCGCTGTTGCGCCACCGCGCGATCCTCGAGACCGCGGTCGTCGGCATGCCGCATGAGAAATGGGGTGAAACGCCGCACGCCTTCGTGGTTCTGCGTCCGGGCGCAAGCGCGACGGCGGCGGAGCTCACCGATTTTGCGCGCAGCACCCTGGCGCATTTCAAGGTACCGACGGCCTTTCATTTCGTGGCCGAATTGCCGAAGACCGCGACCGGCAAGATTCAGAAATTCGTATTGCGCGGGAGGGCCTCGGCGATCGTCCGGCAGTGATCCTCGAGGCGGCGCGCCCCTCTCAGCCCCCGCCCGGCTTGGCGGCTTTCAAATGACCGGGGCGAAGTTCGCCGCGCTTCACGACCACCACGAGCTGGCGCCAGTCGTCGACGAAGTGGTGCGCCCGCTCCTCGCCGCATCGCTCCCGCTCATGATCCTCCCAATTCGGTCAATAAAGCCTTGGCGCCGTAGACCCGGTCGAGCGCCTCCCGGATGATCGCCGGATGTACGGCGATGGCACGGTTCTTTGCCGGATCGAACCAATAGGAGCCCGCGATCGAGTCGATATTGCCGTCGAACATGAGTCCGACGATGTTGCCGTGGGCGTCGATCAGGGGACTTCCGGAATTGCCCCCGACGATGTCGTTGCTGGTCGAGAAACAGAACGGCGTCCTGAGGTCTAGGCGATCCTTGACCTTCATCCAGCTGTCGGGAATCTTGAAGGGCGAGGAACCGGTTGCGCGCTGGAACGCACGGTCGAGATAGGTGAACGGCTCGATCGCGGCCCCATTCTCCGTCCATCCCGTCACGGTTCCGTAGTTCAAGCGCAGCGTGAACGTCGCATCGGGGTATATCCGGGTACCAAAGGCCTTGAAGCGCGCGGCGGCGATGCGTGCCGACGCGGCGGCGATCGGTGCCTCGACTTCGTCATCGAACTCCCTGCGCAGCGCACGGGAATCGCCGTCGATGGAGCGGACCAGCTCGATCATCGGATCACGCGACTGATCCACGGCGTTTTTCCCGCCCTGCCAGAGCTGTTTTCGCACCGCGGGGTCGTCGAGCTTCGATTCCGCAACCACCCGGGTGGCCAGCATTTCGGGCGATTCCCTGGCCAGCAGGTTCCGTACCATCGGGTAGTCCGGTCCCAGCCATTCCCTCATCCGTTGCAGGGAGAAAGACAGGGTCAGCGTTTCGACCTCGGCATAGATGGGCACGCGGGCATAGAGTTGCTGCTCGATCCGCGGCAGCGTCGAGTCGGTGTATTCCCGCAGCCGTTCGGTGTTCGGTTTCGCGCGCTCATCGGCTCCGCGCACCAGCAGGCGCGCGTAGCGGAACAAGATGCTGTTGAAGCCGGCGCCCCCTTCGATGAAGACGTAGGGAAGATAGATCGCCCGTTCGCGGAGCGAGGCGGTCTCGATTTGAGTCCACGGATCGGGGCCGGACAGGTTCGCGAGAGTCCGCAGCGTCGATTCCTCGGCCTGCTTCCGGTCCATGAGCGCATCGTCGTGCAACGCATCGAGGAGCTTGCGGCGCACCTTGATTCCATTTTCCAGGCTGCTCAGGGGGCCCTCTACCAGCTCCATGTCCGACTGATTGGAACGGCCGTATTGAATGTAGCCGCCGCGCAGCTCGGAGGTGCGCAGGAGCGTGGCGGGCAGGGACACATCGCGCTCGAACTCGAGCTGCGCATGGGTCTCGAGCCTGGAGGTGCTGCCGGGATGTCCGGATACGAAGACCAGTTCGCCCGGGTGCGGCCCGGAGAAGTCGATCTTGAGATAGTCCGGCGTCTTCGCGGGCCTGCCGTGTTCGTAGGCGCGCAGAACGGCGACATCGAGCGCCCAGCGCGGAAATTGAAAGTTGTCGGGGTCGCCGCCGAATGCCGCGATGTCGGTTTCCGGAGTGAACACGAGCCGCACGTCGTCGTAGCGTTTGTATTTATAAAGGAAATATTGGCCCCCCTCGTACAGGGTGACGGCCTGGCATTCGAGCTTGCCCGAGCTCGAGTGTGCGCTCGCCTGCTCGCAGGTCTGCTCGAGCGCGGTCAAGGTGCGCTTGCGGACATCGTTCGCGGCCTCGTCGGAGAAGCCGGCCACGGCCTTGGTCACGGCGGCGGTCACGTTCTCCATCGACACCAGAACGTCCGCCGCCTGCGTCGCGCACCGGCGCTCGGCGCTCGGCGTCGGCGCCAGGAAGCCATTGTCCAGAAGGCTGTTCTCCTTCGAGGACAGCTCCCCAAGGCACGATTCGACGCAGTGATGATTGGTGAGAATCAGTCCCTGCGGCGACACGAACGAAGCCGTGCAATTGGTCAACCGGATCGTCGACAGGCGCACATGATCCAGCCACGCCGGGGTTACCTCCACCCCGTACGCCTGCTTGACGGCCTCGGACGGAAAATTATCGAAGGTCCACATCCCTTCGTCCGCCCACGTCCTTGCGGGCGCGAGCGCGGCGATCCCCAACAATAACCAACATGCACGCATGGCTTCTTTTCGTGATTTACCCGAATCCCCCGGCGCCGGTGAGGATCTTATAACTTGTGCCGGCTGTGCGGAGGATTCCGTTACAATTATCAGCATCGACGCCTCCATAGTTCCCCTGGCCATGAGCGCGGCTGCATTATTCGCTCGTTACGCGAGCTTGTTCGCGGCCCGCTGCCTGCGCTCGAGCTGGCCGTGAGCGCCGGCCGGGTGCTCACGGACGAGGATTACGTGCGCCAGGCGCTGGTCCTCGCGCAGCGGGCAAGGGATTCGGGCGAGGTGCCCGTCGGCGCGCTCGTGGTCGTTCGAGGGCAGGTGATCGGCGAAGGCTGGAATCAGCCCGTCCGCAGCCATGATCCGACGGCGCATGCCGAGATCGTCGCGCTTCGCGCCGCCGCGGCGCATGCGGGGAATTATCGACTGGATTCGGCCACCTTGTACGTCACCCTGGAGCCCTGCGCGATGTGCCTGGGGGCGGCCATCCACGCCCGCGTGGCCCGGCTGGTCTTCGGGGCCTGGGACCTCAAGGCGGGCGCGTGCGGAAGCGTATTCGACCTGACGCGCGAGCCGCGGCTCAATCATCGCCTGGATGTCTTCGGCGGCGTGTGTGCTGAGGAGTGCCGCGAGATCCTGCGGCGTTTCTTCGAAACCCGCCGCAGCGCTCCGCGGGGGAAAGGCAGCTAGTCGAGCGTGACCGTGCCCTTGCCGTTGGAGGAGGCTCCGCTGCCGACCCATTCGAGCAAGTCGACGTAGTTGCGGATGTTGTCCACGTAGCGCACCGGTTCGGATCCGCGCGCATAGCCGTTGGAGGTCTGCGTGTACCAATATTCCTCTGCGAGGAGCGGCAGGAACTCGCGCACATCCTCCCAGGAATCCGGATCCTTGCCCGCACGCTGGGTGAGGACGCGCGCATCCTCGACATGCCCATAGCCGATGTTATAGGCGGCCAGCGCGAACCACGTGCGGTCGGGCTCCGGCACGTGCGACGGAATCTTCTCGTAGATCTGTCTGAAGTAGCGGGCGCCGCCGAAGATGCTTTGGCGCGCGTCCGTCGGATTCGCGACCTTGAGCGCACTCGCCGATTCCAGGGTCAATTGCATCAGCCCCATGGCCCCGGACGCCGACGCGGCGCTCGGATTCCACTTGGATTCCTGATAGCCGATCGCGGCGAGCAGCCGCCAATCCTGGCTGCTCTGTTCCGCGGCCTCTTCGAACCAGCGCTTGTAAAGCGGCAGACGATCCTGAAAGTGCCGCATGAAAACCGGCGCCTCGGCGAACTCGGCGTCCTCGGAACGATCGTAGTAGCGGCTCAGGATGGCGGCCAAATCGCCGCTCCGGCGCAGGCCGGCGAAATAGGTGCCCATGTCGCGCACGAACCCCGGATAGCGGTCGCTGGCCGCCCAGGCGAGGGATTGGCTGCCCGGGAAATCGAAGGCGATACGCAGTTCAGGATGCGCATCGTGCGCGAAGGCGAATTCGGTCGAGTCGGCGATGGTGTAATCGATGGTTCCGTCCGCCACGTCCTCGAGCAGCGCCTGGGAATTCACGGTGGAATCCTCCACCCACACCAAATCCGGCAAGGAATCGCGGGCCGCGGACAGCGCTTTGGCATGCGAGCTGCCGGCTGCGATTTCCAGATCGCCGTTGCCGATTTCTGAGAGCGAGCCCGGGCGGATGGAGCCGCGCCGATAGATCAGATGCTCGCGCACCCGCTGATAGGTCGGCCCGAATTCGATGCCCTCGATGGGCCTCACCGGAATCTTGAGTCCGGCAGCCGCCAGGTGCGCGCGTCCCGAATTCAAGGCCGCGTACATCTCCTCGTAGCTCCTCACGGGCGTGATTTTCAGCTTCACGCCGAGCTCGTCCGCGAAGCGCCGGGCGAGCGCGTATTCCGGACCTTGCGGCGCATCATCCGAGCCCAGGTAGTACGACAGCGGACCCGAGCGGGTGACCACGCGCAATTCGCCGAGCGTCTTGACCTGATCGATCAAGCTCGGAAGAGGGGAGCAGGTGCTGAGGAGAACCACGGCAGACGCCGCGAGGCCCAATCTCAACCAGCGATGCCGAATTTTTGGAACGTCCATTGTACGCACGGTCGTAGGCTGCTTTGATTCCCGTGAGGCAGGGCGGTTCCGTTCCGGAGACATGCCCTTTGCCGATGCGATAGAATAGCCGTTTATTGGTCGTTGGGGACCCTTGACAAACGCGTTTATACCAGAGTCGCTTAGCGGGTCACATCGCGGACGCGCTTAAGTTAACGGGCATAAAACGCTTACGTTAACCGCAAAAAAAACCAAGCTAAGACGCGAGTTTTTGAGTTTACGGAGAGGTACCGAAGTGGTCATAACGGCGCCGACTCGAAATCGGATGGTCGGGTAATTCCGGCACGTGGGTTCGAATCCCACCCTCTCCGCCACCTATGTCCACTGAGCGCTGCCGAAGGCCATAGAGATCTGCAAGCTCCTGAGCTAACGGCATTTTTACCGTCCACTGAAATCCGCTGAGTTCCAGCGCGTTTTAGGCCAGGGTATCCGTGGGGGTAGGCGCGTGCTTAGCGGGCCACCGGCCGGCACAACTCCCATCTGAATTTGCCAGCCACTCCAAGCTCTTGGTAGAAAGTTGTCGATCGCGTCGAGCTATCGCGGGGAATTTCCGCGCAGCCGTCTGCGGGCACGAGCGGGCGAGGTTTGGCGAGCCGCCCTTGGCCGCATCGCCCCGAACTGATCCGCGCCAAC
>DASYAC010000005.1:0-8614 GCA_036501585.1 Steroidobacteraceae bacterium | reverse complement strand
GTCAAAGCGGATTCCGAGGTGGAGACGTTCGTGGCGCTCAAGCTCCACATCGACACCTGGCGGTGGGCGGACGTGCCGTTCTACGTGCGGACCGGCAAGTGTCTGCCGATCACGGCGACGCAAGTCGTCGTCACGCTGAAGTGCCCCCCCCTGCCTCTGTTCGACGGAAGCGAGGCGCTGCCCAACAATTATTTCCGCCTCCGGCTCAGTCCAGAGGTGGTGATCGGCACCGGCGCCCTGGTGAAGCGCAGCGGCGAGGAGATGCGCGGCGAGCCGGTGGAGCTGATCGCCCGCCATCGTACCCAAAGCGACATGACTCCCTACGAGCGCCTCCTGGGCGATGCAGTGCGCGGCGATACATCGCTCTTCACCCAGGACGATTGCGTCGAGGCGGCCTGGCGGGTCGTCGATCCCGTCCTGCACCATCCACCGCCGGTGCTGCCTTACGATCAGGGGAGCTGGGGTCCGGCCGAGGCGGACGAGATCATCGAAGACGAGACCTGGCACAATCCGGTCGCCGAGACTTCCGCGCCATGCTGATCGCAGACGAGACCGTGTTCCTGCTGGACGTGGACAATACGCTCCTCGACAATGACGAGTTCGCGGTCCAGCTCGGCGCCCGGCTGGAAGGATCGTTCGGCGCGGGTCATCGCAAACGCTACTGGGTGATCTTCGAGGAGCTGCGCGCGAAATTCGGCGTCGCGGATTACCTGGGGAGCCTGCAGGCGTTTCGCGCCGGACTCGATGACGATCCGAGGCTCCTGGAGATGTCGCAGTTTCTGCTCGAGTTCCCCTACCCGACCCTGCTCTTTCCCGGGGCGCTCGACGCCATTGCGCACCTTCGCGCCATGGGCCGCCCGGTGGTATTGTCGGACGGCGACGTGGTGTTCCAGCCGAGGAAGATCCAGCGTGCCGGTATCTGGGACGCCGTGCAGGGCGCGGTGCTCATTTATCTACACAAGGAAAAAGTGATGGATCACGTGCAGAAGCGCTATCCGGCCCCGCATTACGTGGTGGTCGACGACAAGCCCAATTTGCTCGCCGCGATGAAGCTCGTCATGCGGGATAGATTGACCACGGTATTCGTACGCCAGGGGCACTATGCACTGGCCGCGGGGTCCAACGCGGTGACCCCGGCGCCCGATCGAGTGATCGAGCGCATCGGCGATCTCATGACCCTCAACTCAACCGACTTCAAGGTGCGCCCATGACCACGACACGAGACCTTCACAAACTCGGGCAGAGCCTGTGGCTCGACCACATCACCAGAGGAATTCTCGACGATGGCACCCTCAAGCGCTACATCGCCGAATTGTCGGTGACCGGCCTCACCTCGAACCCGACGATTTTCGACGAGGCGATCGGCGGCTCCGCGCTGTACGACAAGAGCATCCAGCAGAAGGCGCGCGCCGGTCTGTCGGGCGAAACGCTGTTCGTGGAGCTGGCGCTCGAGGATCTGCGCCGCGCCGCGGACCTGTTCCGGCCGGAGTTCGATCGCACGCGCGGAATCGACGGTTGGGTGTCGATGGAGGTCTCGCCGCTTCTCGCCAATGACACCAAGGCGACCATCGAAGCGGCCAAGCAGATCCACAAGCTTGCCGACCGCCCCAATCTGTACGTCAAGATACCGGGCACCCCGGAAGGGGTTCCCGCCATCGAGGAAGCCATTTTCGCGGGCGTGCCGGTCAACGTCACGCTCCTCTTCTCCCGCGAGCAATACCTCGCCATCGCGGAGGCCTACCTGCGCGGCATCGAGCGGCGGATCGCGGCCAAGCTCGATCCGCGGGTGAGCTCCGTCGCGTCGATCTTCATCAGCCGCTGGGACCGGGCTGTCGCCGGCAAGGTGCCTGCCGATCTGGTCAATCGGCTGGGAATCGCCATCGCGGGACGCACTTACCGCGCTCATTGCGACTTGATCGCGAGCAAGCGTTGGCGCGATCTCGCCGCAGCGGGTGCGGTGAAGCAACGCATGCTGTGGGCCAGCACCGGCGTGAAGGATCCGAAGGCGCCGCAGACGCTCTACGTCGAGGCGCTCGCCGCTCCCGAGACCATCGACACCATGCCGGAGAAGACGCTGCTCGCCTTCGCCAAGGAAGGCAAGGTCGGCGCCCCGATGCGGCCGGACGGCGAGGATGCGGAGAAAATGCTGGCGCGTTTCGCCGAGGCGGGCGTCGATGTCGCCGCACTGGCGAAGCAGCTTCAGCTCGAGGGCGCGCAATCGTTCGTGAAATCGTGGAAAGAGCTCATGCAGAGCCTCCTCGACAAGAGCAAGACGCTGGCCGCCGCATCGTGAGCGGGAGGATCGACCCGCTGGCGGGTCAGCCGGCGCCGGCGGCGCGCCTCACCCACATACCGAGGCTCATCACCGCGTACTACAGTCTGAGGCCCGACCCGGGCGTCGCCGCGCAGCGCGTCGCCTTCGGTACTTCCGGACATCGCGGCAGCTCCTTCGATGCGAGCTTCAACGAAGTGCACGTCCTGTCGGTCACTCAGGCGATCTGCGACTACCGGCGGCAAAAGGGCATCGACGGGCCGCTGTTTCTGGGATTCGACACGCACGCCCTCTCCGCGCCCGCCTTCGCCACCGCGATCGAAGTTCTCGCCGCGAACGGCGTGGAGGTCATGACGGCCGCGGACGACGAATACACGCCGACGCCGGCCGTGTCTCACGCCATCCTGACGTACAACCGTGGACGCACCGCCGGCTTTGCGGACGGAATCGTGATCACGCCCTCCCACAATCCTCCCGACAGCGGCGGATTCAAGTACAACCCGCCCGATGGCGGCCCCGCGGACACCGAAGTGACCGCGTGGATCGAAGCGAAAGCCAATGTCCTCATCGAATCCGGCCTGGCCGGCGTGGCACGGATGGACTTTGCCCGTGCGCGGCGCGCACCCACGACCCACTCCCACGATTATCTGACGAGCTATGTGGACGACCTCGCGCACGTGGTCGACCTGGATGTGATCCGCGGTTCGCGCGTGCGCATGGGGGTCGATCCGTTGGGCGGCGCCGGCGTGCACTACTGGGCCCGCATTGCGGAGCATTTCGGGATCGATCTTCACGTGGTGAACGAGGTGGTCGATCCCACGTTCGCCTTCATGTCGCTGGACTGGGACGGCAAGATCCGGATGGACCCTTCCTCGCCGTATGCGATGCGGCGGCTCGTCGGCCTCAAGGACGAGTACGACATCGCCTTCGCCTGCGATACCGATCACGACCGCCACGGCATCGTCACCTCGAGCGTCGGCCTCATGCCTCCCAACAATTATCTGTCGGTGGCCATCGACTACCTGTTCCGTCACCGCCCGCAGTGGAAAACGAGCTCCCGGGTCGGCAAGACCATCGTCTCGAGCGCCTTGCTCGACCGGGTGGCGGCGCGGCTCGGCCGCTCGCTGTACGAAGTTCCCGTGGGGTTCAAGTGGTTCGTCGCCGGACTCAGGTCGGGCGACCTCGGCTTCGGCGGCGAGGAGAGTGCGGGCGCCTCGTTCTTGAAGCTCGATGGCGGCGCGTGGAGCACGGACAAGGACGGCATCATACCCTGCCTGCTGGCGGCCGAGATCACCGCGCGCAACGGCCGCGATCCCGGCGAGGCCTACCGGGCGCTCGCGCGCGATTTGGGGGAACCGTTCGCCGATCGCCTCGACGCGCCCGCGACTCCGGAGCAGAAAAAGAACCTTTCCAAGCTGGACCGCTCGCGAGTCCGCATCACGGAGCTCGCCGGGGAGCGCATCGAGCAGGTGCTGTCGCGTGCGCCCGGAAACGATGCGCCGATCGGCGGCGTCAAGGTCTGCGCGAAGAACGGCTGGTTCGCGGCAAGACCGTCGGGCACCGAGAATATCTACAAGATCTATGCCGAGAGCTTCTTGGGCACCGGGCATCTGGCCAAGATCCTGAGCGATGCGCAGGCCATCGTCGACGCTTCATTGGCGCATTAGCCGCCCGGGGAGCGGGATCTTGGTGAGTCCGGGAGACGGCATCTTGGCGCACGGCAGCTCGCGCGGCGGTTCGCGCTGATGGCCGCTCCGACTCATCCGGCCCGCAAGGCCGAGTTGACCGAGGCCGCCAAGCGGCTCCTGCCCTGGCTGGTGGCCGTCGGCTTCTTCATGGAATCGCTCGACACCACCATCCTGAACACGGCGGTTCCGGTCATGGCGCACTCGCTGAAGGTGCCGCCGCTCGACATGAAGGCCGTGCTCGCGAGCTACACGCTGAGCCTCGCGGTGTTCATCCCCATCTCAGGCTGGATGGCCAATCGCTTCGGGACGCGGCGGGTGTTCGCATCCGCCATCGCCGTGTTCACGCTGGGCTCTTTCTTGTGCGGTATTTCGACCGACATCCACGCGCTGGTGGCGTGCCGGATCCTGCAGGGCTGCGGGGGCGCCATGATGCTGCCCGTGGGCCGGCTCACCATGGTGCGTGCTTTTGCAAAATCCGAATTGATCCGCGCCATGAGCTTCGTGGCCATTCCGGGACTCGTCGGCCCGATGCTCGGCCCGCTGCTCGGCGGATTGATCGTCGCCTATTTTCATTGGAGCGTGATTTTCTTCGTCAACATCCCGATCGGCCTGTTCGGCCTGGTTCTGGTGCGCAAGCATTTGCCGAACTACGTCGCCGCCAGGAATCATCCGCTGGACTACGTCGGGCTGGCGCTGTTCGGATCGGGCATCTCGCTGTTGTCCTACGTGCTCGAAGTATTCGGCGAGCACACGCTGAGCGGGCGCGAGATCGCCGGTGCTCTGGCGATCTCGGCGGCGCTGCTCGCGGCCTACGGCCTGCATTCGGTGCGCACGCGGCATCCGCTGCTGCGCCTCGGCCTCACCCGCATCCGGAGCTTTCGGGTGGCGGTATCGGGCAACTTGTTCACCCGCCTCGGAATCGGCGGCTTGCCGTTCCTGCTGCCGCTCCTCTATCAGGTGGGATTGGGGTACACCCCGATTCAATCCGGACTCATGATCATGCCGCAGGCGCTGGCCGCCATCAGCTTCAAGTTCACGCTGCCCGTCATTCTGAGGAGATTCGGCTACCGGCAAGTGCTGATCGCGAACACCGTGATGCTCGGCCTGATGCTGATGCTGTTCTCCCTCATCGACGTGAGTACGCCCGGCTGGCTGATCGCGGCATTGGCGTTCTGCTTTGGATTCTTCACCTCGACGCAATACACCAGCATGAACACGCTGGCGTATGCGGATGTGAGCAGCGAACAGGCGAGCGGCGCGAGCACCATCGCGAGCACGGTGCAGCAGATGGCCGTGAGCTTCGGAATCGCCTCTGCCTCGCTGGTGGCGGCGCTGTTCATTCCCGATCACACCCGGGCCACGCCGCCGGAGATGATCCACGGCATTCACCTCGCGCTGCGCACGCTCGGAGCGTGGACCATCCTGTCGACGGCCGTGTTCAGCGAGCTCAAGGCGAACGACGGCGACGCGGTGAGCGCGCACAACGCCGGGGTTCCCGCGGGGTGATTGCTTCACCTCACGCGGCGCGGCCCCACACGGCTCTTCGCTGCCATTCGGCGGGGACAGCGTCCGACATCACAGCAGCTGGCTGAGAAACGTGCGTGCGCGGACGACGACTGGATCGGTTCGCTGGAAGCAATCCACCTTGGCAAAGGGCTTGCTCAGGGGCTGATTTTGGTCCAGAGCCCCTCTACCAGTCGGAGAAGCCGGAGCCTTCCTCTACCCGATATCCTCGAGGCAGCTCCCACAGCGACGGGCTCTGCGTACCGGGACGTATCGAGGTGAGCGTCATTTCACGAATGAGGCTGTCGTATTTGAACTCGCGTATCAGCAGAGGCACTCCGCTGACATGCACGATGTCGGGCCACCAGTCGAAGAGACCGAAGTCCACCCCGAGCGCCCATCGGGCTCCTTGCCGGAACGCGCTCATGACCTTCATTCCGGCCAATACGTCGGTGCCGCCGGGCACGCTAGCCGTGGGCGCGACGCAGATCTCCAGCCGCTTCGCGTCGTTTTCACGTTCCTCCCAGATCCGGCACGCATGGCCGTCCACCGACTCGAACCGTGCGGTCATGCTATATTTGCGCGGCACGGGCTGCAGCAGCCGATCGCTGGCCGCTTTCATGTCCGAGGCCTTGCGCTGCGCCTCCGCGCGATCCTCCGGCGGCGCGGCGGCGGCGGCGTCCTGGAGCTGCTTGACGGCGTCCGCGTAGTGCGCCCTGACCTGGTCCAGTGTCGCGTGTTTCAGAACTCGGACGGTACGCGACGCGTCCTCGATGGCATACACCGTCCCGGCCTCGAGCAGATACACCGTCTCTGCGCCGGCGGCTCCCACGCGAACCCTGCCGTCATCGATGAAATACCGGGTAACGGTCGGGGTCGCGGAGTCGGACGCAGACGCCGCCGCCAGGTTCGTTTGATCGACCCGCTGGACGCCGAAGTCATATGCGACGCCCGCATGGGCAATGACTGGACAAAAAAGCAGCGCGAAGGCATACCTCACGGCCGGCGTTCTCCCGATCATGGTGTGGAACGGAGAGTATCAAAGTTTCGATGATCCACTTTCTTCAACCCGTCCGCTTCCTTCAACCTCAATGGTTCTGGCTGCTGACGTTGGTGCCTCTGGTGATGGTCTGGCGCGGCCGGCCCGGTCCCGCGGCCGCGATCGAGTATTCCAGCGTGGGTCTCGCGCGCGAGGTCGCCCGGGCCAGCCCGAGCCGCGCGGGACGCTGGCTGTGGCTCCTGGCGCCGGTGGCCGGCATCCTCATGATCGCGGGTCTCGCCCGCCCGCAACGGCTGCACAGCAGCACCGTCGTCACCCTGAACGGCATCGACATCGTTTTGGGGCTCGACATTTCCGGTTCGATGCAGGCGCTGGACTTCGCCATCGAGCATCGGCGCATCAACCGCATCGAAGTCGTCAAATCGGTGGTCTCGAAGTTCATCGAGGAGCGGCCCAACGATCGCATCGGTCTCATCGCCTTCGCCGGTGCCCCCGCTCTGATCAGTCCGCTCACGCTGGATCACGACTGGCTGCAGCAGAGCCTCGCGAACCTGACCGTCGCCTCGGTCGACGACGGCACCGCCATCGGCGAAGGCATCGCCGCCTGCGTCAATCGGCTGCGCATGACGCCCGCAAAATCGAAGGTCGCCATTCTGCTCACGGACGGCGTGAACAACACCGGAAAAATCAGTCCCATGGCCGCGGCGGAAGCGGCCCGATCCATGGGGGTGAGGGTCTACACCATCGGTGTCGGCGCGCGCGGCAAGGCGCCGATTCCCTTCAAGGACGACGCCGGACGCATGCACATCATCATGGCCGACGTCGATGTGGACGAAAAGACCCTGCAGTCGATCGCGGACGAAACCGGCGGCAAATTCTACCGGGCGACCGACACGGACTCGCTGCAGAAGATTTACGAGGACATCAACCGGCTCGAGAAGACTGCACAATCGGTGCAGCGATTCGAGCACGTCGAGGAGCTGTATCCTTGGGCGCTGATCCCGGCGCTCGTCATTCTCGCCGTGGGAGCCCTCGTTCAGCACACTCGATTGCGGAGATTGCCGTGAGCTTCAGCCATCCGTGGTGGCTGCCGGCAGGCGCCGCCGCGTGCTTGCTGCTGATCGGGCTGTGGTACCGCTACGACGCCCGCCAAAAGACCGATCTGGAGAAATTCGTCGCGGCGCACTTGCGGCTGCAGCTGACGCGGTCGATATCGGTCGCGGGGCGGCGAGCGCGGCGTGCATCGTATCTGGCGGCCGTGGCGTGTCTTTTCGTCGCGCTGTCGGGACCCTTGGTGGGGTATCGCTGGGAGGAAATCACCCGGCGCGGATACGACATCGTGTTCGCGATAGACACCTCACGCAGCATGTCCACGCCCGACGTGCGGCCCGATCGGCTGACGCGGGCAAAGCTGGCGATCGACGACTTTGCCGCTCAGCTGGACGGCGACGCCGTGGGCATCGTCGCGTTCGCGGGCCGCGCGTCCCTGGTCAGCCCGATCACGCTCGACTACGGCGCATTTCACGAGACGCTGAACGCCATCGACACGAACACTATTGCGCGCGGCGGCACCAACATTTCGGCCGCCATTCGGGAGGCCCAGGCCGCGCTCGAGCGCCGCCCGGGGAGCGACAAGGTGATGATCCTGGTCACGGACGGCGAGGATCTGGAAGGCGACTCGCTCGCCGCGGCGCGCACGGCCGCCCGGCAGGACGGGCTCAAGATCTATACCGTGGGCGTCGGGACCCTCGCCGGCGAGCTCATCCCGGTGCCGCCGGGCGAGGGCGGCGGATTCGTCAAGGACGACGCCGGCGCATTGGTAAAATCTCGACTGGACGAGGCGGCATTGAAGGCCATCGCGGGGGCCACCGGCGGAATCTATGCGCCGCTCGGCGCGCAGGGCGAAGGGTTGGAGGCGATTTTCAAGGCGGTGTTCGGCTCCGTGAGCAAGCATGATCTCGCAGTACGGCGGCGCAAGATCTACATCGAGCGCTATCAGTGGCCGTTGGCGGCGGCTGTGGGGCTGCTCTTCGCGAGCCTTGTGATCGGCACGCGGCGCCGGCGCGGCGCTCGAGGCGCAGCGGGCGCCGCCGCGAGCGCGGCACCGGTCCTGCTGCTGCTGATCATGCCGATCGGCGGGGCGCATGCCGC
>DASYAC010000004.1:0-15142 GCA_036501585.1 Steroidobacteraceae bacterium | reverse complement strand
CCGCCCCCCGACCCGATGGATTGGTAGTTGAGACCGATGCCGGTCAGCTTCTTGTAGGCGTCCGCCCATTTGGCGTAGATCGGATAGGGAAACGTGGCTCCCGCACCGGAGATGTCGGCGGCGGCGGCAGTCCCCGCGCTCACGGCGAGGCATGCGGCGGCGGCGATCGCAAATCGATGGAATATCTTCATGTGTAATGGCTCCGAGTGGGTACGGCGCGATAGGATACCCGCCGTCAAAAACCTGCGGGAATTGTCGGGAGCAAATGTGACAGTTCTATGACAGCGCTTGCTATTCGGCCAAATAATCCGCCGGTGCGGTGGCGTCGATGGGCGCGCGGCCCGATCTCATGCCGTTGAGCAAGGGCGTCAGGACCGCGGCGATGACGAGGTTCAGAACTACGGTGTACAGGGCTGAATAGCCCGGGAAGGTGTGCCCGCCCAGCGTCAGGGCGAACGTGGGCGTGAGCTTGGAGGCGACCGCCATCAGCGTACCCGCGATCGTTCCCGCCGCCCAGCCGCAGAGCAACGCCCAGTCGTTGAACCAGCGCGTATAGGCGCCCAGCATGACGGCGGGCAGGGTCTGGATGATCCAGATACCGCCGAGCAGCTGGAGCTCGATCGCGAACTTCGTGGGCACGAACAAAATGAATATGAGGGCGCCCAGCTTGGCGACCATCGACACCCATTTCGCCATCTGCGCTTCCTGCTTGTCGGTGGGATTTGGGTTGATGAATTCGCGGTGGATGTTGCGTGTATAGAGGTTGGCGACTGCGATCGACATGATCGCCGCCGGCACCAGCGCCCCGATGGCGATGGCCGCGAACACGACGCCGACGAACCAGGAAGGGAAGATGTGCAGGACGAGCGCCGGCACGGCGAAGTTGCTGCCGTATTGCTTGAAGCCATGCGCATACGCCGGCATGTCGGCGATTCCCGCCGCGATCACGAACAAGCCGATCATCGCGAGCAATCCCAGCATGAACGAGTAGCCCGGCAGGATCGCGGCGTTCCGGCGTATGGCGTGACCCGAGTTGGCGCTCAAGATGGCGGTCATGGAGTGCGGGTACAGGAACAGCGCGAGCGCGGAACCGAGCGCGAGCGTGGCATAGGCGCTGTAGGCGCCCGTCGTGTGATCGCCCGGCACGGCGAGCAGCACCTTGCCGGCGGGCACGGCCGCGAAGATCTTGCCGAAACCGCCGAGCTTCAAGGGAACCACGATGATGATGGCGAAGGTGGCGATGTAGATCAAAATGTCCTTCACGATGGCGATCGAGGCGGGCGCACGCAGTCCACTCGAGTAGGTGAACGCGGCGAGCACGCCGAAGGCGATGACGAGCGGCAGATCGGCCGCGAGGCCGTTTCCGGTCACGCCGAGCGCCCCGACCACGACCTGGATGCCGACGAGCTGCAGGGCGATGTAGGGGAGCGTCGCGACGATGCCCGTGATGGTGACTGCGAGCGCCAGCCACCGGTTGCCGAATCGGCCTCGTACGAAGTCGGCCGCCGTTATGTAGCCGTGCTTGTGACAGACGTTCCAGAGCCTCGGGAACACCAGGAACAGCAGCGGATAGATCAGGATGGTGTAGGGAACGGCAAAGAACGCCACCGCGCCCGCGCCGAAGGCGAGCGCCGGCACGGCGACGAAGGTGTAGGCGGTATAGACGTCGCCGCCCACCAGGAACCAGGTGACGACGGTGCCGAAGCGCCGGCCGCCGAGGCCCCACTCGTGCAAGAGGTCGAGGTCGCCTTTGCGCCACCGGGCGGCGGCAAAGCCGAGCCAGGTGATCAGGCCGAAGAGCAGAACGAATATGACCAGTGCGGTCCAGTTTATCTCAGGCACCCTACCCCCTCTCGCACCCTCGGGCTCGAATCATCCCCGGGTTGCCCAGTACACCACGGCCGTGAACACGGCGCTGACGATGACCCAGAGGAGCTGAAACCAGTAGAAGAACGGCAGCCCGATGAGCGCGGGTGTCATCTTGTTGTAGAACGGCGGCCACAGGATCACGAGGAACTGCAGGACGAAGAGCAGATACCACCAACTCGCTTTCTCTTTCTTTTGCGCATCCTTCATGGACGGAGCTCTCGTGGTGACGGGCGAGCGACCCTGATGGAACGACAATCTATACGGAACTTCGGCGACTCGCCAGCCTCCGCCCGGAGTGGGGGGTCTCAGGGCCGCGAATCGGCCATGAGACCCCGTAAACACGATCGGGTCGATCGATTAGAAGGAGAACCGCGCGCCGATGGTCGGATCGATCATGGTCGTGTTGATGTACCCGTTGGCGAGGCCATGAGACACGTTCGACCACATGGCACCCCCATAGGTATCGAAGCGCTTGGTGAAGTGATAGTCGAGCGACACGGAGACCGCGTTGAAGTTTCCGCTGCAGGAGCCGCTGATGACCGTCGAGCAGCCGGCATCGGCGCCGGTCGCGTAAGCGAACTGCTTCTCCCCGTAATAGGCGATCGCGGCCGTGAATTGCGGAGTCACCGAGTATCGGGCACCCAACCAGTACACGTTCAGTTGCTTGTCGCCCTTCGCATAGGCCGTATTGTTGACGGCGCCCAGCACATATCCGCCGATATCGTCGAACCCCGGAGCCAGGGGGATGGAGGGATTCATGTAGGTGATGTGCTGGAAGCCGCCGTAGACGGTCACGGGGAGCACCGGAAGCACCGGGGCGAGGGCGTACGAGGCCATGATTCCGTAGGAGGCATTATCGGAGATCGTGCCGGAGAGCGAGTTCTGGGACGACAGGTTCAACGCCGGCAGGGTCGCGAGCTGCGCGGTGCTCAAGGTGCCGACCGAAACCGCGTCCCGCATCTTGGTGTAGAACCCATCGACGGACGCACCCGCGTATTCCGCACCGATCGCCACTTCGAACCCGGAGAACGCCTCGCCGGTGCCGGCGGTGGCATAGTTCTGTGCCGAGGAGTTCTGGGTTTTGTAAATGGCCCCGACGTGGAACATGTCGAGGAAATGGCCGTCGTACTTGATCGAGCTGTCGAGGCGCCGATCCTGCGTGTCGCCGCCGCCGGCCGGCGTGCCGGACAAGCCGAGCAGCGAGAAGGCATACGAGGTCTGCTGGGGATCGTATTTGGCGATGAGGTCGGCGAGCGTCGTGTTCTGACGGCCGAAGGTGAACGTTCCCCAGGTGGGAGAGCTCATGCCGACGAAGGCTTGCTCGAACGGCTGCCCGGCGATGCTCGAATCGATGTTCGTGCTCTGCGCGTCGAGCGCGCGGCCGTTGTTCTGCGCCACCGATTTGAGGGCGTCGGTGATCTGGCCCGAGGCAGGATTGAAATAAGTCTCGAGCTTGAACACGCCCGACCAGTCCATGAAGTGCAGCGGCTCCTTGCCCTGGATGCCGACTCTCGACTGGCTCATGCCGTTCGAGGTGAAGCCGGACACGGCATTGTTGCTGTTCTTCTGCACGATGTCCGAGCTGCCTGAAATGAAGTAGTTGCTGAAGGGCGCGCCGTGGGTCACATACTGAAAATCCATGTCGACGATGCCGTAGAGGGTGATGCCGTGCCAGGTCAGGCTTTCGTCCGCCGCTGCCGGAGAAGAAGCGGACGGCGATGCGGCCTGCGCCTGGGCGGCGCTCCCCGCCACGAGCAATGCACCGGTCAGGAGGCTTCCCCCCAGACGCGACAGTTCGCGGCGGCTGCAGGCTTGATTGAGCTTCATCGCAGCAGCGATGATCGGGTTGAAATTCCTCACGTTACACTCCATCGGTTTGAAAATTGTAGTTGCGTTTAAGCCACGAGTAACGGCTGCCAGCTGTTTCGGACCATCACATATTGACTGCATCGGATCTCGCGGCGCCGTTCAGCGTCTTGCATGAGAGACCAGTCATTCAGATTCGTTCGTTTTGGATTCGTTCTGGGCTGATAAAAACTTTACGTTCCGCGTTTCGTTGCGATTAGCCCACCCTTCCCTTGGGCTCGATGCCTATAATTCGCTTCCATTATTACATCTATATGACACTGGAAGCCATTCTCGCCACAAAAGGACGGCGGCTGGCCCGGCATCGGCGCGCGGCACGCGCAGCGGCCCTTTGACACCGTGCCGGCGGCGGCCGGCGCCCGTTGTATTGCAAAGCAGCATATCCCTCCGTCCGCGGCTGTCACATTTGCCTGGCCGCGCATGGTGTGTTTGCAACAAAGTTGAACGAGTGTCTATCGAGAGTGATGTCTACCGGGAGTTATCGATGGTCAGGAGATTCTGGACGTCGGTCACTCCCGGTGCCCGCCCGGCGATGCTCCCCGCCTCCCCGATCTGGTAGGGTGTGGATACCAGACCCCTCAGGTAAACCACGCCGTGGACGGTCTGCACGCTGACGAGGTTCGGAGTTCCGAGTGCGGGACTCTGCGCGAGGAGAGTGCGCACCTCCGCACTGATCTTGGCGTCCGCAGGGCACTCGCGCACCCCGCAAGCGCCGAACGCGGCACATCCCGCGAGCGCCGCGGCCAGGCAACTGTAAAGCGCCGTGGCGCCCAGGGAGGCGCGCACCCGAAATGCCGCCGGTGGCTGTCGGTTCATCTGTGTCCCAGGACTCCTGTTCGCGATCTCACATGCTTCGACTGGCGTTCCGCGTATGCGTTCACATTGGGCGGCGGCAGTGTTATATATGGCAGGATATAACGCCTTCTAATAACGATGGCCGTCAGCCTTTAGGGAAAAGCACAACCGTGAAGAATCCAATCCTGGCCTTGGTAGTCATGAGCGCCATCGCGGGCGTCGCGAACGCGGAGCCTGCCGCAGATCTTCCGACCGTCGAACCGGCTCCGGCTGCTCCGCCCAGCCCCGCCGCCTGCGCGAGTTTTCATGATTTCGTCGCCACCGGTTGCTCGCTGACCTGGAACGGCATCACCATTTACGGCACGTATGACGTGGGTGTGGGCTGGGTCAGCCATGGCCTGCCGGAAAACGGCTACAACTATGAAGGCGAATCGCTGGTCAACCGGAACGCGAGCGGGTCTCGATTCGTCCTTGCGCCGAACAACCTGTCGCAGACGGGTCTGGGCATCAAGGGCAAGATCCAGTTCATGGACGACTGGTACGCCGTGTTCAACGCGTCGACGGGCATCAATCCGCAGTCCGGCCAGCTCGCCAACATGGCGGCCACCAACACCACGAACAACGGCCTGCCCAGGAACGCCTATTCGATCGCGGGCGACGGTGCGCGCGCGGGCCAGCCCTTCAATGATGAATTCTATGGCGGCGCTTCGTCCCCGTATCTCGGCACGCTGACCTTCGGCCGCCAGCGCTCTCTCGGCACCGATGTGGTGCTCGCGTACGATCCGGCCAACGGTGCCTACTCCTTTTCGTACATCGGGTATAACGGGACGACGGCCGGCGGCGGCGACACCGAAGACACCCGCTGGGACGAGGCCATCAAATATCGCCTCGCCTATGGTCCGATCCATTTCGGCGCGATGTACAAGTTCGCCGACGGGTCCGGCGGCTGCTACTCCGCCTCCGCCACCTGGAGCGCCGCCACCTGTACCCCGGAAGAGGCGCATAACACCGCCTATGGATTCGACTTCGGCGGGGAGTACGCCAGGTTCTCCGCGGACGTGGTCTTCCAGCATTACAACCAGGCGATCAGCGTGCTCAACCCCTTGCTGGGACCTCAGAGTCTGACGCAGCCCTATCAGTCGACCACCAACAGCATCGATACGAACCCCATCACCGGGGCCGATGTGATCGGAACCGACAACACCGAATACGGCATCGTGACCGACAACACCGCCGTGATGGCCGCCGCCAAATATACCTGGGACCCGTTCAAGCTCT
Source organism: Steroidobacteraceae bacterium (assembly GCA_036501585.1). Lineage (GTDB taxonomy): Bacteria > Pseudomonadota > Gammaproteobacteria > Steroidobacterales > Steroidobacteraceae > Bog-1198. The sequence goes on along the minus strand of DASYAC010000004.1, from coordinate 9,334 downwards.
TTGCCGGCTATGAGCACATCCAGCAGTTCAATCCGACGAACCCCTTGGGCGTCGGTGCTTCTGCCCAGGGCGGCTATCTCTTGAGCGGCGTCGAAGACGACAATCTCGATTCCCCGAAGCTCGTGCAGGTCGCCTGGACGGGCGTGAAATACGCCTACGACAGCCGGACCGACATCACTTTGTCCGCCTATCATCAATGGCAGGACACCTTCCGGGTTCCGCCGGCCTGCCCGCCTTCGAGCTACCGCGCGTCTTGCTCGGGTTTCCTCAACGAGATTTCTCTCCATTTGGATCATCACTTCACCAAGCGTTTCGACGCCTATGCCGGAATCGCGTATTCCAACGTGAGCGGTGGTCTCGCCATCGCGATTCCTCACGGCCCCGGCGTCCCTTATCTCAACAACAGCAACACCGCTCCGACCATCGGTGGCCGTTTCGCCTTTTGATCGGTTCATTGCGCCGCCTTGCTCAGCGTGCGGCGAAACGCGGCCACGATCGCCGGCTGAGGCCGGCGGATCGGGGGTACCTCGAGATAGTTCTGCCAGCCGCCGCCTAGACTCTTGTAGAGCGCGACGTACTGCTCGTCTTCCGCCGTCTGAGCGGACGTGTACTGCTCCTGGATCTCGTAGTACTGACGCTCGGCATCGACCACGTTGAGGAAATCCGTGAGGCCGCGGTTGTAGCGCTCCGTCGCGAGCTGTACCGCACGCTGACCGGCGAGCATCGCCCGGCCGAGGTCATCGACGCGCGAACGTTGCGCGGCATACGCATCCATGGCGTTGTCCACTTCGCGCACGGCGTTCACGATGGTGCTGCGGTAGTTCACCAGAGTCGCGTGGGCCTCGAGGTCGGCGATGTCGGCTTCGGCATCCAGCGCACCGAAATCGAGAAGCGGCCACACCGCGCCCGGGCCGAACGACCAGAGATGCTTGCCGAGCGTCTGACCGCTGCCGACGCCCTGCCCCTGCTGCGCGCCGATCGATCCCACCAGCGCAATCTGCGGAAAGAGATCCGCGGTTGCGACGCCGATGCGGGCGGTGGCGGCCCCGAGACGGCGCTCGGCCTCGATGATGTCGGGCCGGCGCTTCAACAGGTCGAGCGGGATTCCCGGCGCCGTCGCGTCCGGTGTGGTCGGAACCAGCTCCGGCGTGTCGAGCTCCTGCGCAAGGTCCTCCGGAAACTCACCGAGCAGGACGGCGATCGCATTCTGCGCGGCTTTGACTTGCGCCTCTTCGGGGGCAATCTCCGAATCGATCGTCTCGAGCTCGCGGGTCGCCAGAGTGACGTCGAGCTCGTTGGTGATGCCGCGCTCGTAGCGCTGGTTCACGATGCGCTGCGATTCGCGCAGTACATCGCTCGCCTGGCGCAGCACGCCGAGCTCGACCTGGTAGCCGCGCAGGTCGACGTACGCGCGCACCACGTCGGCGATGACCGACGTGAGCACCCCGTATCGGGCGGCGGCAGCGGCTTGCGCATCGAAGCGCGCCGCCTGGAATGCGCGGCGATACTTGCCGAAGAGATCGATCTCCCACACGGCATCGAAACCCACGAGCGTGTTGATCTCAGCGAGCCCGTTGGTGTTGGCCGCGGACACGAGCGGCTGCGCGGCGCGGGCGCGTCCGAGATCGTTTCCGGTGCCGCGGGCCTCCCCGGCGGTGGCGTCCACCTCCGGCAGCGCATGACCCACCACCACGGCCTCATAGGTGCGCGCCTGCTGCAGTCTCGTCAGTGCGATTTCCACGTCGAAATTCGATTTGACGGCGCGATCCACCAGGGAATTCAACTCCGGGTCGCCGATCGAGCGCCACCAGTCCGCAAGATCGACGCTCGGCGCCCGGCCCGGCGCCTGGGAGGATGTCCCCGAGGCGGACTTCGCCGGGCCGGCGCTCGCCGAGTACGCCTGCGGAAGCTTGCTCACCGGCGTGCGGTAGTTCGGGCCGACCGCACAGGCGGCCAGACCGGCAACGACGCTCATTGCCGCGAGCCGGGCGAGGCGGCCGGGCGTGCTCGGCCGACGTGCCACCGTCACTCCGTGGGTCCGCATCATCGTGCCCTCAGTATCATCGCGCCCTCAATGATGGGTCGCCGCGTCATTGCCGGCTGACGCGAGCGAGGAATTGCTGACCGCGACGATTTCGCCCGGACCGATCTGACTGCTGATATTGAGAACCAGACGGTCGCCGGGTTCGATCCCGGGTCCAAGCTCGAGGTAGCTGCCATCATCGCGCGCGATGGTGATTTTCACGAACTGCACCTTGCCGTCGCTCCCCACCCGCGCCACCTCCGGACCACCTGCGCGGAAGATCAGTGCCGCGGCGGGCACCTCGACCTGTCCCTTCGCCGGAAGCTGGAACGAGACGCTGACGTACATGCCCGGAACCAGGGCATTGTCGGGATTCGGCAAATCGACTTCGGTCCGCATGGTGCGCGCCTGCGGATTGATGGCGTCCGCCGAGCGTGCGATCTTTCCGGAGAACACGGCGCCCGCGGACCCGGCCGCGCGGATCTGTGCCGGAACACCCCGTTTCATGAGATCTTCCGCCGCGCGCTGCGGTACGTCGACGAACACCCGCAGCGGATCGTTCTGAGTGATGCGGTACAGGGAGGTGGTCGCCGATGTGCTGCCGGCGGTCACGAGATTGCCCACATCGATCTTGCGCTCGGTGATGATGCCGTCGAACGGCGCCCGGACTTGCTTGAACGCGGCGAGCGCGCTGTACTGATTGACCCGCGACTGATCGAGCGCGACCTGCGCCTTGGCCGCATAGAGACGCGCCTTGGCCGAGTTGTAATCCGCCTTCTTGGACTCGCGTTCCTGCTCCGAGACCACTCCCTTCGGCGCATCGCGCCAGCGCTCGTTGGTGGTCTGCGCAAACTCGGCCTCGGCTTCGCGAGCCGTGACCTGCGCCTCGGAGGCCTTCAAGGCGGCCCGCGCCGCCGCGAGCTCCGCATCGAGCTCGGGCGTCTCGATGGTCGCGAGCAGCTGGCCCTTCTTGACGCGGTCGCCGATGTCCACCACCCAGCTCGCCACATAGCCGTTGACCCGCGCATAGATCGTGCTCTCGTACCAGGCCGCCGTTTCACCGGGCAGCACCAGATCCTGCCCGAGCGTGACGGGCTTCGCGGCCACGATATCCACCGGCGGCGGAGCGCCGGAGTCGGACTGCGCCGCGCGAGCCAGCGCATGTTCGTCGAAGAACCGTGCGGCGCGCACGGCGATGAACCCCACGAGCAGCACCGCCCCGGCAATCATCACCACCCGCTTGACTCGATTTCCCGTGCCCGGCTCGAAGTTGGTCGACACGCTTCCCGGTTCCTGCCGGGAGGTATCGTCAGGAACCTGCTCCCTGCGGTCCCCGGTGGGCATGGAAAGATCAGGTCGTATGTCCGGCGGTTGCATGGATTCCACCTACTGGGTTCGAATCGGGAACGGCCGCCGTTCGGCGGCGCATCAAGCAATACATGGTCGGCACGAAGATCAAGGTGGCGAAGGTTGCGAACAGCAATCCGCCGATGACCGCCCTTCCGAGAGGCGCATTCTGCTCGCCGCCCTCGCCGATGCCGAGCGCCATCGGCACCATGCCGACGATCATGGCGCCGGCGGTCATCAGCACGGGCCGCAGACGCGTATAGCCCGCCGAGGCGGCGGCGAGCAATGGCCCGTCTCCGGCCACCATCCGCTGATTGGCAAAGCTCACCACGAGGATGCTGTTCGCCGTGGTGAGGCCGATGCACATCAGCGTACCCATCAACGCGGGCACGCTCATCGGCGTCTGCGACAGGAACAGCATCCAGAGCACTCCGCCGAGCGCGAAGGGAACGGCCATCAGCACGATCAGCGGATCCACCCAGCTCTGGAAGTTCATCACCAGGAACAGATACACGAGAACGATCGCAAGACCGATCCCGGTGAACAGGCCCGTATAGCTCTCCTGCATGGTCTCGACTTGACCGCTCAACTGGATCTTGATCGCCTTGGAGGCGTCCGGCTGATGGGCCGCGATCACCTTGTCGATATCGTGCGCCGCGGAGTACAGATCGCGTCCCTGGACATCGGCCTGCACGTCGAAGACCGGACGGATGTTGAGCTGCGAGGTGACCATGGGCACCGTCTCGCGGCCGAACGCCGCGAGATTGGACAGGAGCTGGCTGTCGCCCTCGACGCCGCCCGTCACCGGCAAGGTCTTCAGATCCTGGGTCGACCCATACAGATAGGGTGGGAATTGCACCACCAGGGGGTAGCTCACGTTGTTGCGCGGATCGACCCAGAAGTTCGGAGAGGTCTGGGCGCTCGAGTTGGTGGCGACCAGCACGTCGTTGGCCGCCTGCTGCTGGGTGATGCCGGTCAAGGTCGCGAGCGAGCGGTCCATGTCCACGGTCAAGGCCGGCGCGTTCGGTACCTGGAACACGTGCGAGTCGACCACGCCGGGAACGCTGACCAAGGCTTTCGAGATGTCGGACGCGACGCCGAAGGCGGCCTTCTGGTCGGGACCGGACACCCGGATGTCGACGGGCGCCGGCTGCCCGAAGTTCAAGACCTGATCGACGATGTCCGCCGGCTGGAAGAAGAACTGCAGCTGCGCGAAACGCCGGGGCAGCTCCCGGCGCAGCTTGGCGACGAGCGCGGCCGTCGGCGTGTGCTTCTTGGTGAGCGAAATCAGGATCTCGCCGTCCATCGGACCCACGGTGGCGGAGTCGCTCAGCGCGATGTTGATACCGCTGTAGGGAAGTCCGATGTTGTCGAGCATCACATCGATTTGACCGTTGCCGACCAGGCGGCGGATCTCGGCCTCCACGTCGGCGAAGTATTCCTGAGTCCTCTCGAGCCGCGTCCCCGCAGGCGCGCGCACGTGCAGGCGCATCTGGCCGGCATCGACCTGCGGGAAGAAATCCCGCCCAAGCTGGGGGAAGAGCAGCGCCGACAGCACCATCAGCACGACGAAGGCGGTCACGGTGGCGACCGGCCGCGACAGCGCCCAGGACAGGGTGTTGCGGTATCCCTCGCGAAAAGACTCGAATCTGCGCTCGAAGCCGCGCTGAAATTTGATCAACGGGTTCGCGGAGCGCGGCTTCTCGCCGATGGAGCGGTGTTGTTCCTCGTTCTCGAAGCGGTGAACCGACTTGCCCATCAGGAAGTTGAACAGCACCGGCACCATGGTGAAGGACAGCGCGAGGCTCGCGAGCAGCGCTCCGATCACCGACAGGGACAGCGGAGAGAACAGATACTTCGCCGTCCCCTGAAGGAGGAACACCGGGACGAACACGATGCAGATGCAAAGCGTCGACAGAAAGGTGGGGACGGCCACCTCCGCTGCGCCGTTGACGATCGACGTGTGCAGCGGCTCGCGCATCGCCACGTGCCGCTCGATGTTCTCGATCACGACCGTGCCGTTGTCCACCAGGATTCCGATGGCGAGCGCGAAACCTCCGAGCGTCATGGTATTGAGCGTCTGGCCGGTCACATCGATGAACAGCACGGCAGTGATGATGGACAGCGGGATCGCCGCGAGAATGATCAGCGACAGGCGCACGTTGCCGAGGAACAGGATGATCACCATCGCGGTGAGCGCCGCGGCCATGGTCGCGCTCAGGAGCACGCTGTCGAGGGCCGCCTTGACGAACAAGGATTGATCGAACAGCGCCTTGATCTGGACACCCTTGGGCAGCACGTTCGCGATGTCCTTCATCGCCGCGCGCACCCCATCGATGACCGCGAGGGTCGATACGCCGCCGGTCTTGCGGATCACCATGAGTGCGCCGGGCGTGCCGTTGACCGACACGGAGTTGGTCTGAACCTGGAAACCGTCGTGTACGTGCGCCACGTCGCGCATGAACACCATGCGCCCTCCCACCTGCTTGATCGGGAAGGAGTTGATGGCGTCGATGACGTCCGGCGTGTTGTTCATCGCCAGCGTGTAATCCTTGTCGCCGATCTTCACGTCGCCGGCCGGCAGGATCACGTTCTGGTGCAGGAGCGCCGCGCTGACATCGCTCGCGGACAGTCCGCGGGCTTCCAGGGCGCGCGGATCGAGATCCGCCATGATGACGCGCGGCTTGCCGCCGTAGGGGTAGGGAACCTCGGCGCCGTGCACCACTGCGAGGGCCGGGCGGATGGTGTTCTGGCCGAGATCGTTCAACTTGGTGTCGGGCAGGGATTTGCTCGACAGGCTGAGCTGAATGATCGGCACGTCGGTGGCCCCGTACCGCAGCACCAGGGGCGGCGTGATGTTGGGCGGCATGTACTTGAGCACCACGAGCGCGCTCGAGGCGAGCTGTGAAATGGCGCGGGTTACGTCGGCGCCCTCGTGCAAATACACCTTCTCGACGCCGACACCCTCGTAGCTCACCGCCTCGATGCGCGAGATGTCGTCGACCAGGGAGGCGAGCTGACGCTCGTGAAGCGTCAGAATTCGGTTCTGCATGTCCTTGGCGCTCATGCCGTTGTAGGTCCAGACCACGGCCACCACGGGAATGTCGATCTCGGGGAAGATATCGACCGGCATGCGCAGGCCGGCGCCGATCCCCATCAGCGAGATCAAGATCAATACGGCCATCACCGTATAGGGACGTTTCAGCGCTGTTTCTACGACCGACATGCGAAGCCCCTCGAGCTCTTCGCGGACACTGTAGTCGAGCGCCCGCGCACCGTCAGGAGCCGAAAGTCACGATCGGGAGTGACCAAAGTCATGTCCTGAAAGTCATGTCCTGAACGGGCCTTGGATCACTTGTCGGCGGCGGGCCCTGCATGCCGGTGCGACATGATGGCAAGCTCGGTACGCGTATTCGCGTGGAGCTTTTCCATGATCCGACTGACATAATTCTTGACCGTCCCCTCGGCCAGTGACAGAACGTTGGCGATCTGCCGGTTGCTCATTCCCTCGGAGATGTGCTGCAGCACCTTTTCCTCCTTGTCGGTCAATGGGTCGGTGTCGAACGGGGCCGCGGGGCGCGACGCGCGGCTCTCGGCCGGGCGCGCGGGCGCGCCGGCGGGCGCCTGGGCGAACCGCCGGAACTGATCCATGACCTTGCGCGCGATCTGCGGCGTCAATCGAGACTCGCCTCGGCGCAAGGCCCGGACGGTCTCGAGCAACTCGTCCTCGGCCGCGTCCTTCAGCAAATAGGCCTGGGCGCCCGCTCGCACCGCCTCGAACACGGTCTCATCGTCATCGAGCGTGGTCAGCACCAGGATCTGCGTTCCGGGGAGTTCCTGCGTGATCTCGCGGGTCGCCGAGACTCCGCCTTTGACCGGCATGTGCAAGTCCATCAGCACCACATCCGGACGCAGCAGACGGGCGAGCTCGACCGCCTCGACTCCGTTGCGAGCCTGTCCGACGACCTCCATGTCGGGCTCCATGGAAATGAGGAGCGCCGCGCCGCGCCGTACCAGCTCCTGATCCTCGGCGATTACGACGCGGATCGCCGCGGGCCGGCTATGCTCCGTGGATGTCACGCTTGGTATTCCTCTTGCGCCCTGCCACCATGGAATCATGCGGCTGCGGCGGCGTCATTTGGAAGTTACTTTGGTCATGACTTGGCCCGTATGAGTTGGCCCGTATGACCGGGGAGTTCAACCTTTGCTGACCCGCTGGCTTCGCGCAATGAATCCCCGGCGCAGCCTCGGTGCGGGCGCCATGTGGCTGATCAGCGGACTCGCGATCACGTTTTCGGTATCGGCCGGTATCTGGGTGGGCAGCATCGCCCGGGAGAACGTGCTGGAACAGCACATCCGGCGTTTGCTGCTCGAGACCGACCAGCTGAGCTCCGAGCTCGGTCAGGCGCTCGCCGCCCGCCTCGATGCGATCGATGCGGCGGGACGCATCGTGCAAGCCGCTCACGGCAACGATCGCCCCGGCAGCTTGAGCGAAATCTTCAGCGAGCTGACCGCGGCCTATCCGGAGCTCGATTGGATCGCTGCCGCGGATTACGACGGCATCGTGCGAAGCAGCTCGGGCGAACCGGCGGTGGGTTCGGAAGTCGCATCGAGCGCCTGGTTTCTCACCGCACGCAACGGCCCCTGGCTCGGTGTGATCGACTCCGGCCCGCCGAATTCGAGCACCGCCGGGCTCGGCGACATGGCGGCTCCGGTGCGCGATTCGTCGGGCCGCGTGATCGGCGTGGTCGCGAGCCACTTGCGCTGGCGGCGCGCTCCCCATCATCCCGAGCGGCTCACCGACGAATCCGATCCCCGCGTCGCCGCGCAAGCGTTCGTCCTGGACCGCGACGGCCTGGTGCTCGTGGGACCGGACGGCACGCGCAACCGGCGCTGGAGCGGCAGTCCGGTTTCCGCGGCGATCTCCACCGATTCGCCCCTCGATGCGCCTCGATTCGAGCGCCTGCCGGATGGACGCCGCGTCCTGGTGGCGCGCGAGCTGTTGAGCGCGGGCGGGCACGTCTCCGCTTTGGGATGGCGGGTGCAGCTATCCGAGCCCAAGGAGCGTGTCTATCAGCGCGCGAACGCGATTGCCTTCGAGATTCTCTGGGTTTCCCTGGGTCTTGCCATAGCCACCTGCCTGCTGGGGATTCTCGGCGCACGGCAACTCACCGGCCGATTGAGGCGCCTGACGGAGTCCGTCACCTCCGTGGGACAGAATGCGGCCCAGAGCATCGACATCCCCGACGGGGTCGATGAGGTCGCCCAGCTGGCGCGCGCGTTCGGCGGCATCCTCGGCGATCTTCAAGACGAGCGGCGCGAGCTTCAGACGCTGAGCGGCGAGCTCGAGCGCCGGGTGGCCGTGAGGACCCGCGAGGTGGAGCGGCTGGCGGAGGAATCCCGGTACGCCGCCATCGTGCGCGAGCGCCTGAAGATCGCGCGCGAGCTGCACGACACACTCGCGCATTCCATGATGGCGATCCTGAGCGAGATTCGCTTCCTGCGAAAATTACAGGTGCGCGAGCCGGCCGCGCTCGGCGAAGAGCTCGCGCGTGCGGAAACGGTTGCTCACGAAGGGCTCAAGGAGGCGCGCTCCGCCATCACCCAGATGCGGGCCACGGCGGTGCGCGAGACCGGCTTGGGTCCGGCGCTGTCCCGGGAATTCGAGCGTTTCCTCAACCGCACCGGCGTGATCGGCGAATTCGATGCCGAAGCCGAGCCCGCCGGTTTCGGCGACGAGCGCGCGGAGACGCTCATGCGCATGGCGCAAGAGGCCTTGCGTAATGTCGAACGGCACTCCAAAGCCACGCGGGTCGCGATCGAGCTCAAAACCATCGACGATGGGCGGATCGAGCTTCGAATCGAGGACAACGGCGTCGGCTTCGACCCCGTCGCACCGCGGCCGGGTCACTACGGTTTGTTGGGCCTGCGGGAGCAGGCCGAATCCATCGGCGCGGACCTCAC
>DASYAC010000003.1:0-11028 GCA_036501585.1 Steroidobacteraceae bacterium | reverse complement strand
ATTTCCGCGGCTCAAGGTCGTGTTCGAGCACATCACGACGGCGCGCGCCGCCGAGTTCGTCGCGGGCGCGCGGGAGGGCGTCGCCGCGACCATCACGCCGCAGCACCTCTTGCACAACCGCAACGCCATCTTCTCCGGGGGCATCAGGCCGCATTTCTACTGCCTGCCCGTGCTCAAACGCGAGCGCGATCGCGAGGCGCTGGTGCGCGCGGCCACGGGCGGCAGTCCCAAATATTTTCTCGGCACCGACAGCGCTCCGCACGAGCGGTCGACCAAGGAGAACGCCTGCGGATGCGCCGGCATGTTCACGGCGCACGCGGCGATCGAACTCTATGCGGAAATATTCGAGGCAGCGGGACGGCTGGATCGCCTGGAAGCGTTCGCGAGCCACTTCGGGGCCGATTTCTACGGCCTGCCCCGGCACGAAGAGCGCATCACGCTGGTCAGGGAGCCCTGGGTCCCCGCGAAGACTTACGAGTTCGGCGGCGGCTCCGTGGTGCCGTACCGCGCGGGTGAGTCCGTCGCCTGGCGCCTTGCGCCGGGGAAGCGCGCATGACGCAGCTGCCGCCCATCACCTTCGCGACGCGCTTTCGAGGCTTCCTGCCGGTGGTGATCGACGTGGAAACCGGCGGCTTCAACTCGCAGACCGATGCGCTCCTGGAGATCGCCGCCGTGCTGATCGAGATGCGAAGCGACGGGACGCTCGCACGTGGCGAGACCCACCGATATCACGTCAAGCCCTTCCCGGGCGCGAATCTCGAGCCGGCCTCGCTCGCGATCACCGGGATCGATCCGTTCCATCCGCTGCGCCCTGCCATCTCCGAGGAGGATGCGCTGCAGAGGATCTTCCGCGAAGTGCGCACCGCGGTGCGCGCCGCCGAGTGCACGCGCGCGGTGCTGGTCGGTCACAACGCCTCTTTCGATTTGAATTTCCTGAATGCCGCCGTCGCCCGCGCGCAGATCAAGCGCAACCCCTTTCATCCGTTCTCGAGCTTCGACACCGCGACCTTGGGGGGCGTGGCTCTCGGCCAGACGGTGCTGATGCGCGCGACGCTCGCGGCGGGATTGGACTGGGACACGGGCTCCGCCCACTCCGCAGCCTACGACGCGGAGCGCACGGCGGACTTGTTCTGCGCCGTGTGCAATCAGTTTCAGGGGGTATTCGACTCGAGCCGCCGGCGCCTGGCCGCCATGGGCCCCCTGGAGATCGAGCCGGACCCCGCGGTCGCCGCGGAGCCCGGCCCGGATACGATCTAGGCGGTCGCCACCGCGCCAGCCTCGGCCAGGAGCTGCTTCAGCTCACCGCTCTTGTACATCTCCAGGACGATGTCGCAGCCGCCGACGAGCTCGCCGTTGACGTACAGCTGGGGAAAGGTGGGCCAGTTGGAATAGGTCTTGAGGGCCTCGCGCACCTCCGGGTCTTCGAATATGTTCACGTGCGCGAATTGCGCCTTGCAGGCGCGCAACGCGCCGGCAGTCTGGGCCGAGAAACCGCATTGCGGAAAATCCGGTGTGCCTTTCATGTACAGCACCACGGGGGCCGAGCTCAGTTGACTCTTGATTCGTTCAATCGCATTCATGATCCGTCTCCAAAAATGACTCAATCAGGTTCGGCCGCACGAGCGGCCACGCGCGCAGGCAACTGCCGCAGCACCGCCCACTGCTGCCCAGCGGACAGGCTCCCCCAGCCGGCGATCTCCCCGATTGTACGATAACAGCCGGCGCAATAGCCGTCCGCGTCCAATACGCAGACGTTGATGCAGGGCGAGGTCGGGGGCATATCGGCCATTTCGTTGCACTATTGGGGCTGTTTCCCTAATCTTCCAGGGTTTTCGCGCCCAAGGCAGCTCCCATGACGCCGGTCCCGGTTCCCAGCGACCTTCCCCAGCAAGTCGAGCGCGCCCTCGACGAGGATATCGGTACCGGAGACCTGACTGCCGCCCTCATCCCCCAAGAGGCCTACGGACGAGCCTCGGTGATCACCCGCGAGGAGGCGATCGTCTGCGGTATTCCCTACGTCGAGGCCGTCTTCAGGCGCCTGGACGAGCGGGTGCGGATCGACTGGCGGACGCATGAAGGAGCGAGGACGCCGGCGGACGAGGTGCTGTTCCACCTCCAGGGGCCGGCCCGGGCCCTGTTGACCGGGGAACGGACGGCGCTCAATTTCCTGCAGCTTCTGTCCGGCACGGCGACCGTCGCCCACGCCTACGCCGAGCGGATCGAGGGCACGGGTTGCCGGCTGCTCGACACCCGCAAGACCCTCCCCGGGCTGCGCACGGCGCAGAAGTATGCGGTGCGTGTCGGGGGCGGCCGGAATCACCGCATCGGGCTCTTCGACGGAATCCTGATCAAGGAGAACCACATCATGGCGGCGGGCTCGATTGCGCAGGCGGTCGCGGCGGCCCGGGCGACCGGCGCGGGAGTGCCCGTGGAGGTCGAAGTGGAGAGTCTCGAGGAGCTCGATCAGGCGATCGAGGCTGGCGCGGATATCGCCATGCTCGACGACTTTTCCCTGGCCGACATGGCCGCGGGGGTGGACGCGAATCGCCGCGCGGCACGGCCGCTGAGGCTCGAGGCCTCGGGCGGAGTGAGTCTCGACACGATCCGCAGAATCGCCGAGACCGGGGTGGATTTCATTTCGGTCGGGAGCATCACCAAGCACGTGCGCGCGATCGACCTGTCGATGCGCTTCGAGTGGTGAGCGTTGCGCGCCGCTCCATGGCACGCGACGCTCCATGGCGCGACACGGCCATGGCACGCGACACGATCCGGCGCCACCGCGATTCCTCGCTAGAAATTGTTCTTGTACTGCAACATCACGGTCAGAGGCGGCATGGTCGCGACCTGCGGGATGATGACTCCCGACGCATTGTATTGAGCGTAACCGATGTAGCCGATGTCGCCGAGATTCGGCTTGGCATTGCTCAGGTTGTGAATGTTGAGGGACACCTCCTGCTTGTCGTGCTTGACGCCGAAGCGAAGATTGGCCAGCGAGTAAACCGGCCGGTCGCCATACAAGCCGCTGCCGCCGTTGAGCAGCGAGACGCTGTTCCCCGTGTAGCTGTAGTCCGCCGACACGAAGCCGTCGAGGTTCGGCGTCAGCGGCTGCGTGTACACGGCTCCGACCGACGCCGTCCAGGAGGGCACGTCCTGGATCGGCGCGCCCGGCGTCACCCCGGCATAGGACAGCGCGCCCGGATTGACGATCTTGGTCTTCTCATAGCCGGCCCCGAAACGCATGGTCAAGGCATCGGTCACGCGGCCGTCGAGCTCGATCTCGCCGCCGTTGATGCTGGCCGAGCCGCCGTTCAGCTGCAGATAGTAGCCGCAGGGCAGCGCGACCTGTTGCTGCAGGTTGTCCCAGTTGATGTGAAAGCCCGCGCCTGAAAACAGGATGCCGGTGTCGGGTATCTGTACCTTGGTGCCCGCCTCGTAGCTCCACAGGGTGTCGGACTTGATATGCGTGATGTCATCGATCGGCAGACCGGCCAGCGCGCAGCCCGAGAAGTTGGCCTGTGCGCCACCCGCCCGGAAGCCCTTGGATGCGGACGCGTACACCATCGCGGCATCGGTGATTTGATAGGAGAGCCCGAACTTCGGATCGACGCCCGATTCCTTGTTCTCTTGGGGATCGCTCGGCGTCTCGCCGAAATTCATGAATCCATTGGCGGTGAAGTCGGTGGTTTGCGTGAGCCAGTACTTGCGAAGACCGAGGGTCGCCGTGAATTGATCGAGGAACTTGTAATAGAACTCCCCGAAGATCGACGTGTCTTTCTGCGTTCCCGGGTTGTTCTGCTCCCAGATCAAGTCGTTCGGCCAGGGGCCGACGACCGTATTGTTCGCGGTGGCCGCCACGAGTCCGTTCGCATAGGTCGGCGGAATGAAGAACAGCGAGCGGGTGTTCGAATAGAAAACTCCGACCGTGCCGCTGAAGTTGTAGATCGGATCGAAGGACAGCCGGGCCTCTTCGGTCAACTGGTTGTGGTAGCGCTCTCCATCCCACAAGTAGGGCTGGTTCGGCAGCGTGGTGACGCCGTAGTAGCCGTTGAGAATCTGCTGAGTTCCGTAGGTCGAGTCCTCCAGATCGTGCGTGTGCCGGTAGAAATAGCTGGTCGAGGACACGACGTTGAATCCGTTGCCGGTGTATTTCAGATCGAGCGAGGGCAGCGCCCACCGATCGATCGCATCGGGCTGAGCGTTGACCGCGCGGTTCAAGGTGTACTGCGGCTCGAACTCCGGAAGCGGCGCGAACGCGGCGGGAAAGCCGTGATACTCGGTGTCCTGATACATCACTCGAAAGCGTGCCTCGAAATCCTCCGCGACCTTCCAGAGCGTCGAGATCGACCCGCCGAAGCTCGTGTCCGCGCCCTGATTGCCGACGCTGGTGCGCGGCACGTCGAGGAACGGGTCCGAGACGCCGGGGCTGGCCGGATCGGTCGGGAAGGTGCGGGTGAGGTACCCCGCGTCGTGGTTGCCGAACATGACCACGCGCGTCGCCAGCACGTCGGGGATGAGCACGAGATTGCCGATGAACCCCGCTCCCCCGTCGGCGCCGCCGCCGCCCGAGGTCGCCCCGGCCTCGACCATGTAGCCGATGTCGTCGTTGGATAGATTCGGCCGCTTGGTGATCAAGCGGACGTTGCCGCCGAGCGAGCTCTCGCCGAACAGCGTTCCCTGGGGGCCCTTCAGCACCTCGATGTTGTCGATGTCCAGCACGCGGGGGTCGATCGAGCCGGGCACCGGCGTGTCGTCGATATAAAAGCCCGTGGCGCCCGCCGTGCCGAACAGGTTCTGCCCGGTGATACCGCGAATCGCCACCGTTCGGGCATCCGCGATGCCGGTCGGGCCGCCGCCGTAGGCGAACGATATATTCGGCGTCTTGGTGGCGTAGTCATCGAAGGACTGAATGTTGTAGGCCTCGAGCGTTTGCGCGGTGAACACCGTGATGGCCTCGGGCACTTTTGCCAGCGACTCATCGCGCTTTCTCGCGGTGACCACCACGGTATCGAGCGTGGTGGTGTCGGTCGCGGCGTTCGCGGCGGCGGCCTGCTGTCCCCAGGCGGCGCCTCCGTGAAGCGCGGCGCCGCAAGCGGCGGATAGACCCAGCAGTTGTGCAAAGCAACGTCGGCGAGGCATTTTCTCTCCCGGCCCTATCGAGGGTCTCTGTCGGCAGAGAATAAGCCCTCCCCAGTTCCCGGAAGATCGTCAATTGCGCCGCATTCTTCTTCGAAAGCGACGAAGCGTCGGAGACGACGCGACCCGCCGGGCGGTGGCGGCAATGAATACGGTGGCGCTCGCGAGCGCGCGCCAAACCGGCTCAGGCGATGTTGGCGGCCTTGAGGACGCGCTGCGGCTGCGACACGCCGTAGCCCTGCGCATAGTCGACGCCGAGACTGCGCAGCATATTGATGATCTCGATGTTCTCGGCGAACTCGGCGATGGTCTGCTTGCCGGTCAAGTGGCCGATCTCGTTGATCGAGCGCACCATCTCGCGGTCGATCGGATCGTGCAGTATCTCCTTCACGAAGCTGCCGTCGATCTTCAGAAAATCCACGGGGAAGTGCTTCAAGTAGCCGAACGAGGAGAGGCCCGTGCCGAAATCGTCGAGCGCGAACTTGCAGCCGAGCTCCTTCAGCGCCTGGATGAAGCGGTTGGCCTGGGAGAAGCTGGCGATCGCCGCGGTCTCGGTGATCTCGAAGCAGATCTTGGTGGCATCCAGCCCGCTGCGGTGGAACTGATCGATGACGTACGGCAGGAACTTGTCGTCCCCGAGGCTCTGACCGGACAGATTGATCGAGCACATCGACAGTCGCGCTCTTTCATCGGCCTCCGAGACCAGCCAGCGGAAGGCGTTCTCGATGACCCAGCGGTCGATGCTCGGCGTGATCCCGTAGCGCTCGGCGGCGGTGATGAAATTGTCGGGCGCGACGATCTTGCCGTTCTCGTCGCGCATGCGCAGCAGCAGCTCGTAATGCGCCCCCTCGTCCTGCTGCTGCAGCGGCAGGATGGTCTGCCGGAACAGCTCGAAGCGGCCCTCCTCGAGCGCGGTGTTGATGCGCGCGGCCCACTGCATCTCGCGCCGCCGGCGCATGAGGTCGATGTCGTTCTCTTCGAAGCTGTGAACCCGGTTGCGCCCCGCCTCCTTGGCCGCCTGGCAGGCGCTGTCGGCCGCGCTCAGCACGGAAGCCACGTCGGCGTTGTCGACCGAGATGGGCACGACGCCGATGCTCGCGCCGAGGCGGAAGGTGCGCTCCTCCCAGGTGAACTTGAAGTTGCGCACCGCCTCGCGCAGCGACTCGGCCGTGCGCATCGCCTCGTCCAGCGTGCAGCTTTCCAGGAGGATGCCGAACTCATCGCCGCCCAGGCGGGCGAGCGTGTCGCGCCAGCGTACCTTCGACTTGAGGAGCGCGCCGACCTGTCCGAGCAATGCATCGCCCGCGCTGTGGCCGCAGGTGTCGTTCACGATCTTGAACTGATCCAGGTCCAGGCAGCACAGGGCATAGGAGGTTTCGCGCGCCTTGGCGCTCTTCAACGCCCGCTCCATGCGGTTCTCGAACTCGCGCCGGTTCACGAGGCCGGTGAGCACGTCGTGGCTCGCGTGATAGGACAGGCGCCGGTTCAGCTCGCGCGCCTCGCTCACGTCGTGGAACACCAGCACGCCGCCCGAGACGGCGCCGCTCCCGTCGCGGATGGGCGAGGCCGTGCTCTCCACGTAGATCTCGTTGCCGTCGCGGCGGATCAGGAGCATCGGGCGCACCGACTTGATCGAGCGGGTACGGCGGATGGCGACCGCCAGCGGGTTCTCCAGGGGCTCGCAGGTCTCTTCGTGGAACGCCCGGAAGATCTCCTCGATGGCCCGCCCCTGGCTGTCCTCGAGGCGCCAGCCGGTGAGCGCCTCCGCCACGGGGTTCACGTAGTCGATGACGCCTTTGGCGTCGGTCGTGATGACGCCGTCGCCGATGCTCTGGAGCGTGATCTGCGCGCTCTCCTTCTCGCGGAACAGCGCTTCCTCGTAGAGCTTGCGCTCCGTGATGTCGAGCTCGACGCCGACCAGCCGGAGCAGCCGGCCCTTGCCATCGACCTTGGCCTTGGCGCGGCTGATCACCCAGCGCCATTCGCCGGTGGCATGACGCATCCGGTGCAGGCTCTCGAAGATCGGCGTCTTGCCGGCGACGTGATCCCGGATCGCCGCCTGGACGCGCGACATGTCGTCGGAATGCACCAGCGTGCGCCAGTCCGGCGCCTCCCCGACGTCCACCTCGTCATAGCCGAGCATGGTCTTCCAGCGCGGCGAGAGGTAGACGCGGTTATTGAGGGTGTCGAAATCCCACAGTCCGTCGTTGGCGCTGTGGAGCGCCAGCTCGTTGCGCTCTTCCAGGTCGCTCAGCTGGCTCTGGATCTCGATGCGATCGAGGCCGGTGGCGAGGCTCGAGCCCACGAGCTTCATGAGCAAATGAAGCTGAACTTCCCAGTTGTCCCGCGGCCGTGCGCCGGCAATTCCCAGAAGTCCCGCCGGGCGCCCGTCGATGAAGTAACCGATGACCAACAGGGAGCCGATGCCGAGATCCGCCCAGACGCCGGCATCGTCCGCCTGGTCGGGGCGGGGGTGGCCGGTATCGCGCAGCTCCGACACGCGGAGCGAGGCAAGCCGAGACTTGAGCCAGGGCAACGCATCGAGACCTTGGCCCTTGAGCTGTTCGGGATTGCCGGTCGCGAGCATGCCGCGCGCCGCCTGAACATCGATGACCACGTTCCCCTCGGTGTCGAGGCTCATGTGGAACGCCGTGTCGGCGCGCGTTGCTTCGCGCAGCAGCTCGAGATTGGTGCGGATGCACTCGGCGGCGGTCTCTCCCGTCATGGTCTGAAAATCGACCGCTATCTTGGTGCAAATGACGTCGAGACCGACGAGGGGCCGGATACCGCGCTTCGGCCAGGAGTTGGGGGACAGAACGTCCGACGCCGTGAGATCCGGATGCCGGGGGTCGTTGGGTGCTATCGCCATGCGCGTGCGAGGGTCCCCGAGTAATTGCACTTTTGGATCAATAGTTTGCCATCCGAACCCGCATCGAGTGCGAATGAATCACACAGTTTTCCCACAGGTTACTCAGTGGCAGATATAGCACAATTCTCGCACAAGTTATCAGGAAAACAAGATAAGCGGTTGTATTGTTGGGGCTTAACTCGATTTTACCTAATCAGGCCGCGCGCCTCTTGGTAGAGATTGTCCAGGTTTCTTTCCATCTCGAGCTGAAGCGCCGAGAGCCCCTCGGCGTCGAGTCCCTTGGGGACGTACACCGGAGGCCCCACCACGATCGCCACGCGCGCGAAAGGCTTCGGGATCACGAAGCGGTCCCATAGGATTCCCCAGGCACGCGAAGCAGCATAGGTCATGGGCACGATGGGCCGTTGCGACATCTGCGACAGGAGGATCGCGCCCGGCTTGAACTTCCATGGCGGCCCGCGCGGGCCGTCCGGGGTGATTGCCGGCGAGATGCCGTCGTGCGCGAGCGCCTGGTAGTAGTCGCGCAGCGCCCGCGCCCCGGTATGCGAGGAGGACCCGCGGATGACCTCGCCGCCGAGTCTTTGGACCATCATGGCCGCGAATTCCCCGTCGACCGACGGCGATATCAGAAAGCCGAGCCTGACGCCCGCGCCGCGCATCTCCGAGAGCTGCTTGATGCAGAACAGCTGATGCTGGTGCCAGTACACCGGGATGAACGAGCTCGCCCGCGCGAGCGCGGCGCCGATGTGTTCGGCGCCGGACACCCGCACGATGCGGGTCCAGCGCCATACGAGGCGTCCCAGCCCGAAAGCGATGGGCACGGCCAGCTTGTAGAGCAGCAATCGCCCGCGACTCAACCGCCGGCCGGAGCGCGTTTGCTGATCGTAGAGCGTATTGCGAAGGCCGCCGGCCGGTTTTTTTCCCACGCCGGTCATTGTCGGGAAGCACGCCGAGCGGCGCAAGCCTTTGCAAAGAGCGCCTGCGCTACAATATTGGGATGCACACCTCGGCCACTCCTCCCGGCCCGCCCGAAAGCTACGATCTCGGCGGGAGCGATGAGACATTGTCGAAGCTCCGCGGGTATTTCGCGCAATACGGCGATGTTTATCGGGTTTTTGCGCCTGCCCGCGGCGTCTACGACTATGTGATCAATCACCCGGACGACATCAAGCACGTCCTCTTGTCGAACCACCGCAACTACACCAAGGGCCAGGGGATGGACCGGGTGAAGATCCTGCTGGGAAACGGCATCATGACCAGCGAGGGCGATTTCTGGCGGCGGCAGCGGCGCATGATGCAGCCCGACTTCCATCGGCGGGTGATCGCCCGGTTCGGCGAGCTCATCCACGAAGTGAACGAGAGATTTGCCGAACGCTGGACCGCGCACGCGGCGCGAGGCGAGCCCGTCAACCTCACCGACGACGCGAGCGAGCTCACCCTGGACATCGTGCTGCGCTCGATTTTCGGCGACGATCTCGACCGGCTGGAGCGGAAACTCGGCGCCAATCCCTTCCAGGTGGTCGCCAAGGAACAAAACCGCGATTTGAAATTCGCGTTCCGCTTCCGCTCCCTGAGCAAGCTCATCGACGAGGTCATCGAGCACCGCCGGGGACAGCCCGGTGTGGCGGAGGACTTCTTGGGCATGCTCATGGCCGCCCGCGACCGCGACAATCAGGCCGCCATGAGCAACAAGGAACTGATCGACGAGGTGATGACGCTGATCGTCGCCGGCCACGAGACGACGGCCGCCGCGCTCACCTGGACCTGGTATCTGATCAGCCAGCATCCCGACACCGCCGCCGGGCTCGGGGCGGAGGCCGACCGCACGGCCGACGGGGCGCTCGCGCTCGACGCCGCCGAATCGCTCGCCTTCACGCATCAGGTGGTCCAGGAGGCGCTGAGACTTTATCCGCCGGGCTGGCTCTTCACCCGCCGCACGATCGAGGCCGATGAGATCGGCGGCTACCCGATCGGCCCCCGGACCGATGTGTTCATCAGCCCCTACATGCTGCATCGGCACCCGCAGTTCTGGAGCGATCCGGAGGAATTCAAGCCCGAGCGCTTCGCGGGCGTCGATGCCAAGGAGCGGCATCGCTTCGCCTACATACCGTTCTCCGTCGGCCCGCGCCATTGCATCGGGGAGAACATGGCGATGTTCGAGATGCTGGTCCACGTGAACCGGATGTCGCGCCGCTTTCGCCTGAAGCGGGCCGACGATCGGCCCATCGAGCTCGAGGCGCAGATCAATCTGCGCCCGCGCTCCAATCTCATGATGACAGTCGAGGTAAGATGACGCACAAGACTTTGGTGGAGCTGCTCGAGGCGAGTCGCGATGTCGACCGCGTCGTCACCTATGTGGAGGGCGAGAACGCCGAGCGGCGGGTAAGCTTCGGAGAGGTTCACGCCCGCGCGCTCGGGATCCTGTATCACCTGCAGTCGCTCGGCGCGCAGCGCGGCGACAAGCTCATCATCTTTCTCAACAACAACGAGCAATTCCTGGACGGATTCTGGGCGGCGCTCGCCGGCGGCATCGTCCCCGTGCCGCTCGCCGTCGGGATCAGCGACGAGCACCGCCTGAAGCTCCTGCGTGTCGCGCGCAAGCTCGGCAAGCCCTATCTATACACGGACTCGAAGAATCTGCAGCGCCTCGAGGCGCTCGCCGCCGAGGCCGGCGGCGACGAGCGCAACGCCGAGATCATGGCCGACCTCGCCTCACGCTGCTTCCTGGTCGAGTCGATCACCGACATCTCGCGGCAGGGCAAGATCCACCGGCCCGATCCGTCAGAGCTCGCGCTCATTCAATTCTCCTCCGGCTCGACCAGCGAGCCGAAGGGCGTGATGCTGACGCACGGCAATCTCATGGCCAACATCGCGGGCGCCACGGTGATCGGCCGGTACAGCGAGCAGGATGTCAGTCTGAGCTGGATGCCGCTCACCCACGACATGGGACTCATCGGCTTCTATCTCGTGCTGTTCGCCAATCGGTCGCACATCAATCTCATGCCGACGGACCTGTTCGTCCGCCG
>DASYAC010000002.1:0-30997 GCA_036501585.1 Steroidobacteraceae bacterium | reverse complement strand
GACCGGCCGGTGGCTCGAAGTCTCATATCCTTTTTTTCACGCCGAGCGTATCAAGACTCCGACCCGGTTTCTGGGCGGTGACAAGGACTTCAACGTCCCCGTCGGCGGGGGAGAGCAGATGTACGAAGCCCTTCGAACCCTGGGGGTGCCCACCGAGCTCATCGTCTATCCCGGGCAATATCATCTGCTGACCCGGCCGAGCTACATCAAGGACCGGATCCGCCGGTATCTCGACTGGTTCGACCGATACTTGGGTGAATCGGCACGCTGAAAGGACGATCCGCCGCCGCCCCTCTGCCCTGCGAAATAGCTCACAAATCCCGACCAACTCGGGCGCCGCTGCCGCTCGTTGCCGCAGTGCAATGCAGGAAGTGTGAATCATAGCCGCCCAGGTTTGGCGCTTATCCCCGAACCTAACGTATGGCGCGGTAAACCTTGGGGGCCTGTCCCTCACGGTCGATCCGCACGGCGAGTTTTCAAGGCGCGAGATACATGACCCCGGCGGCAAATATCGCGGTCGCGAACGTTGCGGCCAAGCAAGACTCGAACCTCAAATCGGCACCGGCTCGCGCAACGCACCTGTGTCTGGTCGTGCACGACGATCTCGAGTTACGCCTGCGGCTGGCGGGCCTGGTGCGCCGCGCCGTCCCGACTCTCGAGGCGGACTCGCTGTCGACCTCCGGACTGGAAAATCTATCCGCCGAGCAGTTGCGCTCCTACCGCGCCGTCCTGCTCATCGTCGAGTTCATGAGGCAGGGCGGATCGGATCCGCTGGCGACGGTTTCGAGGCTGCAGGCGCGGGCTCCCCTGGTACCCGTGCTCGTGTTCGCGCGGCACGGAGACGAACGATCCGCCGCACGCGCCATGAGGGCGGGTGCGGTCGATTACTGGCCGATCCATTCGGTCGACGTGGCGGAGCTTGCCGCCTCGTTGCAGACGCTCCTCGGGACGGGCGGCGCGCCGGACGCGCTGGGCCCTCCCAAACCTTCGGCGTCCGCGGCCGGCGACTCGGCAGCCTATCCCGACGTCGCCGGATATCGGCTGCTCAAGAAGATCGCCCACTCATCGTCGGCCACGGTATACCTCGCCCGGAACAGCGATCTTGCGCAGATGGTCGCGCTCAAGGTTCAGACCATCCGCGACCTTCCCGGCGTCTCCTTGGAGAGCCGGCAGCGATTCGCACGCGAATGCGAGATTCTCTCCAGCCTGAATCATCGCTCGATCGCCGATGTCATCGACTTCGGCATCACGCCGGATTACCTGTACCTCGCGCTCGAGTATTTTCCCTGCGGCAGCATGCGCGAGCGGCTGAGGAACCCGGTGAGCGAGTCCGACGCGCTCGACTACGCGAGGCAGATCGGCGGCGCGCTGCAAGTGGTGCATACCGCCGGCATCATCCACCGCGACTTGAAGCCCTCCAATATCATGCTCACGAACGACAACCGCGTGGTGCTGATCGACTTTGGGTCGGCCCGTGCCGAGCTCGTGAGCAGCGATCTGTCGCGTTCCGATCTGATGACGGGGACGCCGTACTACGTATGTCCGGAGCAGATCAGCGGAAAGGATCCGGATCAGCGCGGCGATCTGTACAGCCTGGGCGTCATCTTCTATGAGATGTTGGCAGGGAGACTGCCGTTCGTCGGCAATACCTTGTCCGACATCTTCGACGGCCATCGAAGCGGCGTGGTGCCGCCCCTGCCGGCGGCGCGGGCGCGGTTCGAGCCGCTCATCCGGCAATTGCTTGCAAAGAGCCCGGATGAGCGCTTTCCGACCGCGCAGCGATTTCTCGAGGCCCTGGAAATGATCGCACCCGCGAAGCCAGGCAAAGAGCGTACCGAATGACCAAAACAGCCGCGAAGCAACAGAAGGCCGCCGGAGCGGCCGGGTCCGCGCCGTCCGCCGCGCCGAAGAGAGCGAAGCTCGCCGCTTTCCTGGTCACCGGAGATGTGGATCTGTGGCCTCAAATCGGCGCGCATCTGCCGGCCAAGACCAATTTTCGGCAACTGGATTCCGTCGGCGAGCTGCTGAGCGAGGTGCCGTCGGATGCGCCGGCGGTGGTTCTCTGGGATGCGCGCGGATGCGCGGAGAAAGCGGCCGAGCTGTCCAGGATTCAGTCCCATTCCGCGCGCTTCGCCATGCTGGTGCTGGACGACGATGATTCGTCATGGGCCTCGGCGATTCAGCATGGCCAGATCGTCGCGTTCGTGCCGGTGCCTGTCGACCAGAGCCGGTTGATCGGGGCCTTGGGAAGCGCCTACGAGGAGGTCAATGCGCGCGTCGCCCTGTTGGGCGAGCAATCGGCGCCCCCCGGGCGTGCGGGCGGGGGCAAGGGCATCCCCAGGATGACGATCACGGGAACGGTCGTGGTCGCCGCCGCAATCGCCGCCGCCCTGCTGCTGTCCCGGCACGGCGGAGGGGACCAGAGCCCCGTGAAGCCGCAGTCCGCCGCCTCGAGCGCGGTTGCGCCTGCCGCGGCGCCGGCCGCGTCTCAATCGGAGGATAAAGTCGACACGCTCATCGGCCAGGCGCAAGCCGCGATGCGCGGCCGGCACTTCATCGAGCCCCCGGAGGGCAGTGCTCTGTCGCTGTATCGCAGCGCGTTGGTGCTCGACCCCTCGAGCGGGGAAGCGCGGCAGGGGCTGCAACGCCTGGCGGAGGTTCTGCTCGCGCGCGTGCAATCGGCGCTGGATGAGCGCCAATTCGACGCTGCGCTACAGGCGCTCGAAACCGTCCGCAGCATCGATCCCGGAGACAAGCGGCTGCCGGCGTTCGACGAGCGCATCGCCAAGATGCGCGCCGAGCTCGGACCGGCGGAAATCCTAGCGGCGATCAATGCCCAGAATTTCGACCGCGCCGCTCAGCTCATCGATCAAGCGGCGCGCACCAAGTCCGCGAGCGAGCCGAAGTTGAATCAGCTGCGCGAGGATCTGCGCCGGCACCGCGCCGACTCCGACTCGGCGCGGCTCGTTGCACTGGTGGACGCGCGCCTGCAGCAGGATCAATTGGTCGATCCGCCGAACGACAGCGCCGTCTACTATCTGAGCCAGGCACGCAAGGCGGGCGCGACAGCCTCCGAGCTGCAATCGCAACTGCGCGAGCTCTCGCGCCGGCTGATGCTGGCGGCGCGTGCCGACATCGCCCGGCAACAACTCGACGACGCCGATCGGCTCGCCACCGAGCTGCACAGCATCGGCGCGCCGCTGTCGCAAGTAGCGGGATTGCAGCACGATATCGGGTTGGCCCGCGCGCAGCGCGCGCCCGGGGCGGTGCCGGAGCAGCCGCGATTTCTGGATCTTGCCCGCGCGCGTCTTGCGCAGGGCAGCGTGGTCGAACCGGAGAACGACAGCGCGCTCCACTACTTGAACGAGCTCAAGGCGGCCGACCCGCAGAATGCCTCGCTCGCGCCCCTGTCGAAGGCCGTTCAGATGCAGATCGTGGCCCAGGCGCGAGCCGCGCTCGACGCCTCGCAAAACGGCCAGGCCGACTCGCTGCTGCAACTCGCCGCCTCTCTGGGACCCTCGCCGGAGGCCGATGCGCTTCGCGACCGGCTCCGCAATGCCGCCGCCCGGCCGGCGACGGCCGGGCCACGGGAGGTGGCCGAGGCTTCGCTGACCCGTACCCGGACGCTGGACATCGAATATCCGTCGAGCGCGCTCTCCAAGAAGATCGAGGGCAGGGTGGAAGTCGGCTATGTCGTCACGCCGAAGGGCGTGGTCTCCGACTTGAAGGTGCTCGAAGCGGCTCCCCCCGGAGTTTTCGACAGAGCCGCGGCCAACGCGGTCTCGCGACTGCGATACAAGCCGGTTATGGACGCCGGCAAGCCGGTCGCGGTCTCGACCAAAGTGCTGGTGATATTCCGACTCGCGAAGTGATTGGAGCAACTAGATGAACCTGCGTTTGCCGCGGCCCCTGGCCCAGAAACTGTCCCCCGAACGATTGGCGGTGCTGGTGGTCATCCTCGGCTTGAGTTTCGGCGCGGTGGTGCTGGTCCCGGGCTTGAAGCTCGCGAGCGAGCTGGTCGATACCTCGGCAGCGCTCAAGTGGGTCGGCGAACAGCAGCGGTATCCGACGATCATTCGCTCGTCGTTGGAGACGATGCGCGATCGGTTGACCGACCGGGGCTACATACAGGAGTCTCTCGATCAGCTGAAGGAGTCCACGCGCAAGTTCGACGAGGCGGTGACTTCGATCGCGACCCAGCGCGCCGGGCGTCATTTCCAGCCCCTGACGCAGTCCTGGGCCAGGGAGAAGGTGGCGCTCGATCCGGTGATCGCGTTCAGCGGGCTTCCGTACGCGGACAGCGAATCGGCGGGCAGTGTGCTCAACGTGCAGGGGCGGGAACTGGAGCGCAATCTCACCGCCGCGATCCGCATCAGCCGCCACTCATTGCCGGAGCTCGACGCGCAATTGGCAGCGGTGGGGAGCGAACTGCAGGCAGGCAATGGGCGCGCGGCGAAGCAGCTGCAGCTCGTGATGCTCCTGGGCTTGCTCATCGCCGCCGGACTGGTGCTGCTCATCATGCTGCTGCTCAATGCGCGGAAGCAGCAGAATGCAAGGCTGCGCGAGGCGCGCCAGCAGACCGCGGATATTCTCCGGACCGTCAAGGAGGGTCTCTTTCTCCTCGATGAGAATCTGATCATCGGGAGCGCTTATTCCAGCGCCATGGAGACCTTGTTCCAGCGGCGCGACCTCGCCGGGCTCGGATTCGACGCGCTGCTCGAGAACATCGTGTCGGAGAAGACGCTGGCTACCGCGCTGAAGTTCGTCAAGGTGCTCTGGGCGGAGCGCACCAACGAAAAGCTGGTCAAGTCCATCAATCCCCTGGGCGAGGTGGAGGTTCACCTCGCGGCCGGGCCGGGGAAGTTCGACACGCGCTATCTGGACTTCGAGTTCCATCGTGTGCGCGTCGACGGCAGGATCACCCACGTGCTGGTATCCGTATCCGACGTGAGCTCCCGGGTGGAGCTGGCCCGGGAGCTGCAGAGCTCGCAACAGCAGGCGCAGGCGCAGGTCGACACCCTGCTCGGGATACTGCACATCGATCCCACCCAGCTCTCTTCCTTTCTGAGCGATTCGAACGCGGCCATGAAGATGATCAACGCCGTGCTCAAGGAGCCCGCCCGCGAGGAGAGCGCCTTCCGGAAGAAGCTCGACACGCTCTTCAGGCAGGCGCATTCCGTCAAGGGAGAGGCCGCGGCGCTCGGGCTGTCGTCGATCGAGAGCCGCGCGCATTCGTTCGAGGACGACCTGAAGAGACTGCGGGAAAAGAGCGATCTATCCGGAAACGATTTCCTCCCCCTGGTCATCAAGCTCGACGACCTGCTGATCCATTTGCAATCGGTCAGCGATCTCGTGTCGCGGCTGTCGAAATTCCAGGTACCGCGGGCCGAGTCGCCTGCCGGTGCCCCGCCCGCTACGCCGGCGCTTCGAGACGGCCTGGCCGCCGCGCCGCTCCAGGCATCGCCCGACTTGGAGGTGACGGGGCCGCTCGCCTCCGATGCGGGGCTTGGATCGACGCTGCAGCAACTCTCCGACCGGGTGGCCGCCGACTGCGGTAAAGAAGCACGGGTGCATTGCCGGGGGTTGGACAAGGTTCCCGAGGATTATCGGCGCATCGTCAAGGACATCGCGATACAGGCCGTTCGCAACGCCGTCGTGCACGGCATCGAGACGGGGCCGGAGCGGACTGCGGCGGGAAAGCCGGCGCAGGGCGTGGTGCGCGTGGACTTCAGGCGCGCGAGCGACGGCAGCTATAAATTGAGCGTCGAGGACGACGGACAGGGGCTCGCGACCGGGCGCATCAAAGAGGCGGCCGTGCAGAAGGGCTTCATCACGGCGGATCAGGTGGACGCCCTGGATGCAAAGCAGACGCTGGCCCTGCTGTTTCAGCCCGGATTCTCGACCTTGGACACCGCAACCAAGGACGCCGGACGCGGCGTCGGCATGAATCTCATGGCCGATCACATGCGTCAGATCGGCGGGCGTGTCGGAGTCGCGACCGCGCCCGGCAAATTCACCCGGGTGACCATGACGTTGCCGGCGCCGTTGAGCCCGCAAGACGACACGGTGGCCGCGTAGCATGGACACGAGTACGGAAAACCGCTCGTTGAAGCTCATGATCGTCGATGATTCCAACATCATTCGACGCCGCATCGAGCGCTCGCAGCAGATCGACCGGCTCGAAGTGGTCGGTTCCGCGGGCAACGGACGGGATGCCGTCGACCTGTTCCGCCGAACCCGGCCCGACGTCGTGACCATGGATCTGACGATGCCGCTGATGGACGGCATCGAATGCGTGGAACAGCTGGTGGCGATCAATCCCCGGGTGCTGATCCTCGTCGTCTCGGCGCTCGCGGACAAGGCTACCGCCGTCGAAGCCATCGAAAAAGGCGCAAATGGATTCTTGTGCAAGCCGTTCACCGATCGACAGCTCAACGACGCGCTGGAAGAGCTGCTGCGGGAGGCGTGATGCTCAAGGAAGCGGAAATTCGCACGTTCGTCGAAGGAACGACGCACTACTTCGAAACCTCCGGTCAGCAGGCGGCCACGGTGGGCTCGCCGTATCTGGTCACGGACGGCAAGCCGGGCACCTATGAGTACACCGGCGTCATCGGCATCTCCGGGGCACGCAAGGGCATCGTCTACTTCACGGCGCCGCGCGGCATGCTGACGGTGCTCCTGATGCGGATGCAGGAAACGGACTGCAGCGAAGAAACCATACTGGATCTCGTCGGCGAAGTCGCCAATACGATTTCAGGCAACGCACGGCGCGATTTCGGCAAGAGCTTCGTGATCTCGGTGCCGACCGTGATCGCGCGCGATCCGGACAAGGTCGCCGCCCCGCACTCGCGTTCCTACGTCATTCCGATCAACTGGCGCGCTCATTCGGCCAAGCTCGTGGTCTGCCTGGAGTAATCCGACGCGCGCCGCCCTCAGTCGCGGTGTCCTTTCGGCCGGGGGGTGCGCCCGCGGCCGAGGGGTGCGCCCGGCTGGACGGCGGGCCCGGCTGGACGGTGCGCCCGGCTGGACGGTGCGCCCGGCTGGACGCTGCGCGTCCTTCAGGCCGCCGCGGCCTCGGAGGAGAACTCCACGCTTTTCGCGGCCGCATCGATGGTGTTGAGCAGCACCGGGCGGCGCCATACCCGTTTGATGTACTCGAGTACCTTGAGCGAGCGTTCCGCGTCCAGACCGCGTCCGTCGAGCTGCGCATCGTGCTGAAGGACGAGCGTGCCGTCGGTACGGACCTCGGTCACCGAGACTCGCGGTGCACCGAAGTTGTATTTGTCGAGCAACAAGCTCTCGTGCAGCTCGTCGATCTCCGCGGCGACCACCTTGATGGGGCCATTTTGACGCCGCTGGTACCGGAACAACCCCATCTCCGTGGCGATCTCGCGGGTCAGGTGATTGCGCAGGAAGCTGAAGTCATCGTCCTCGCGCATGATGCGCCGCGCCGCCTCGACGCCGGATTGCTTGATGATCTCCTCCCAGAGCGTGAACCCCAGATGGTAGGGATTGATGGCGAGCGATACCTGTTCGCCGGTCGCGACCGGACGCACCACGTCCGAGTGGCATTTGATGGCGTCGAGATAGATGTCCTCGGGAATGAAATCCGCCTCGCGCAGGAGCCGCGCGTGCCAGTACGATGCCCAGCCTTCGTTCATGATCTGGGTCGCGAACACCGGATAGAAATAGAACGATTCTTCGCGCACGGCGAGGAAGATGTCGCGCTCCCAGCTCTCCATCTCGGGTGCATAGGTGGCGATGAACCAGAGCAAGTCGCGCTCGGGATGGGGAGGCAGGGGCGCGCGGGGGTTTCTCGCCGGCGAGGATGCCGCGGCGGCGGCGTCCAATGTGTCGAAGCGTGAGCGAAAGGCGTCGTCGCGGCGCTCCGCCGCGGGAGGTTCGTACTCGGGGAAACGTTCCCGGCGCAGCGGCTGATCGAGATCGACGTATTGTTCGAGAGAGAGCGCGGCGTCCAGCACCTGTTCCACCGCGTTGAAGCCATGAGCTTCGATGTCGCGCTCGATCTGACGCGCGTGGGCCGCCGCATGCTCGATGATCTGTGCGTTGCCCTGATCCTGGCAGCGCCGAAATTGCAGATTATTCTTGGAGAAATCGGCATGTCCGAGGACATGGGCGGTCACCAGGACGTTGTCGGCGACGCCGTTGCTGGCCGCGAGGTAGGCGTGTCCCGGGTCGCCGGGAAAGACCACTTCGAAGAGGCGCGAGTAGCCCATATGGCGTTGCAACAACTGGTAGATGTAACGCGCTCCGAAGGACCAGTGCGGCATCCGCACCGGCAGTCCATAAACGGCGATCTCGGTCATGAAGCTGTCCGGTACCGCCTCGAATATGACGGGCGACCACTCGAGCCCGAACCGTCGCGCCAGATCCTCGATCTGCGGAACATGTCCCCGCCAGTCGGCCGTCACGGGGCACCGCCGATTTCTTCCTCCCCCGCATCCGCCTGCGCCTCTGCGCTGAAGAAATGGCGCACCGCCGGGACCACATCGTCCGGGCCGGCGATGGAGAAGCGGCTGCAGGGGAGTCCGTCGTCGATCGCGGATTGAAACAGCGAGCTGATCTCGCTCAATGAGCTGCGCACGCCGGTCGAGATCTCCACGTACCCGGCGTATCTCGCCACTTGTGCAATTTCATCGAGCGAGGAACCCGCCGCGGTGCGGTCGTCCGAGGCGTTGTCGCCGTCGGAAGCGTAGAACAGGTAGACGTTGCAGACGGAGGGGTCGAACCGCTGCTCCATGATCTCGTGCACCTTGGCTAGCCCGACGGAGGCGACCGTTCCGCCCGTGCCCGTGACCTTGAAGAAATCGGGCTCGCTGAATTCCCAGGCCTCGGTCGTGTGCGCCACGAAAGCGATGTCGAGCGCCTTGTACTCGCGCTTCAGGCCGGCCGCCACCCAGAAGAAAAATGTCTTCGCCAGCTGGCGGTCCCGGTCGGACATGCTGCCCGATACATCGAGCAGGAAGAAGACGGCTGCTCGCAGCGCCGGCTGGCGGCGCTTCGCCAGCTGACGGTACCGCAAGTCCTCGTCGGTGAAGGCCGGCGACGACGCATCGAGTGCGCGGCGCTTGACGGATTCCCTGAGCGAGCGGCGGCGGTCGAGCCTCGAACGGGCACCGCGCCGATCCCAGCCTTCACGCTTCCATTCGGCTTCCTCGGTCGCGCCGGCCCGCGGCTTGAGATTGGGGAGCTTGAGCTCGTCCCACAGCCAATCCACGATATCGTCGACCTTGAATTCGAGCATGAGCTCGATCCCGCCGTGATCCTTGCCTCCGGCGCCCTTCTGGCCGGACCCGCCGCTCGGATTGGACTGGCCCAGGACATCGCCGGGTTTGACGTTGCCCTGGCCGACTCCCTGGGCATCGCCGGTGGAGAGGAGCCTGAAGCGGTAATGCTCGAGCATACGAACCGGCACCCGCACGGTTCGAGCGCCGTCGTTGATCACGTCCGCGCCCGATACGATCTGCGGCAATTGCGATCGCACCGCCTCGCGGATTTTCTCGTTATGCCTCAGCCAGTCCCGCGCTCCGCGCGAGAACAGTTCGTACCAGCCATTCAATGTCTGTGACTCGGCCACACCTATTCCTGAGACAGCAGGGTCGTCACGTAGTTCAGCGCCTCTTGCGCGCTGTGCTCGTCGTATCCATACTCGCTCACGAGGCGCTCCTGCACCACGGATATTTTTGCGCGTGCTTCATCGTCGGGCCGCGTCGTGGAGGTCACCAGGCGAAGAACATCGCGCCGCTCCTCGAACAGGTATTGTTCGATGGCCTCGCGCACTCGTGCGTGGCTTGCCAGACGGAACTTCTCCCCTGCTTTGAAGGCGACCATCGCTTTGCGGATCACTTCCTGACGGAAGGATTGCTTGCCGGATTCCGATACCTTGATCTTCTCCTCGACCGAACGCATGAAGCGCTCGTCCGCAGCGCGGTTCTCGCCGGTCATCGGGTCGGTGACCTTGCGCTGATCGAGAGAGGCCTCGATTTCGTCCAGGTATTTCTCGAGAAGCTGCTGTGCCTCGTCCTGGAAGGAGGCGAACAGCGCCCGGTGCACGTCTTCCTTGACCCAACGGTTGTAGAACTCCTTGCGCGCCGTCACCAGGTGATCGAACCAAACCTTCTTTTGCTTCGCATCGATGCGAGCGTCGCTCTCGATCGCGTCCTTGAGCGCGAGCAGCAGCTCCATGCTGGTCAGGCTGTGCGAATTGCCCCGGGTGATCGCGGTCGACAGCGCATTGATGACGAACCTCGGGCTGATGCCCGCCAGCCCCTCGTCGGGGGATTCCGTGCGCAGCCGTGCCGCCTCGGTCTCAGAGAAGCCCTCCACCGCCTCGCCGGCGAACAGCCTGACTTTCTTGGGCAAGTCGAGCCCCTCGCGCTCTGGTTTGGTCTGGCGGGTGAGAATGGCGAACACGGCGGCGAGATGCAGCACGTGCGGATCCAGATGGGTTTTACGGAAGGCCGGCGCGCCGTAGACCAATTTCTTGTAGATGCGGGCCTCGTCCTTGTACGAAAGCGCATAGGGCACCTTGATGATGACCATGCGATCGAGCAGGGCCTCGTTCTCCTTCTCCTGCAGGAAGCGATTGAATTCCGCCAGGTTGGTGTGCGCGAGGATGGTTTCGTCCAGGTAGATGAGCGGAAACCTCGCTACCTTGACGTTCTTCTCCTGCGTCATGGTCAAAAGCAGGTAGAGGAACTCGCGCTTCACCTTCAAGATCTCGATCATCTCGAGAACACCGCGGCTCGCCGCATAGACCGCCCCCGACCAGGACCAGGCGCGCGGGTCTCCCTCATCGCCCACGCGAGCGACCTTGGACAGGTCGACCGATCCGACCAGATCCGCGATATCGGCGGTCGACGGGTCGTGCGGAGCGTAGGTGCCGATTCCGCAGCGCGCGGCCTCGGACAGGAAGATGCGCTCCACGGGGATGCGCAAATAATCACCCTCGCACTCGCGATCGATGTGATCGCGGGCCCAGGGGGAGATTTCGCCGCTGATGGCGACGCCGTAGGTATCGCGAAAGTCCGACCGGAGGCTGGTCGGAATGACGTTCAGAGGGGATTCGCGCAGCGGCGATCCCTTGATGGCGTACAGCGCCCCCTCGTCGGTGCGGCTGTACTCCTCGAGGCCGCGCTTGAGGAGAATGGCGAGGGTCGACTTGCCCCCCGATGGCGGCCCCAGCAAGAGCAGCAGCCGTCTCCCCACGTCGGAGCCCGCGGCGGCGGCCTTGAAGTAATCGACCACCCGCCGCAGGGGTTCCTCCACGCCGAACAGTTCGCGTCTGAAAAGTTCGCGGGCCTTCTGGACCTCGTCGCCCTCGGCTTCGCGCCCGTGCCAGAGGAGCATGTCCCAGATGTATTCGTGACTGGTGCGCGTGAACGACGCGGGGCGCGTCGGCAGGACGTGGGTCAGAAAATCGCCGAGAGTTCCCTCCCAGCGCTGCGCCCGGTGTTCTTTGCTGAATCGGTTCAGGGAGTCCAGAAAATCCGAAGGACTGGACTCTTCTTGTAGCTGTGATTCTCCCATCGTCAACCTCCGCTCGGGATATGGACTGGGCACTAGCCGGCTTCGATGCTCGACTTAAGTAAAAGACAAGTCGTCCAAGTGGAACGTGATCGCCTTCAACTCCATATGAATGTTTTATGTTAGATCGGTCACAGCTTCAAGTTGTTTCATTAAGACGCGCTTCTTTCGTCGATTGCGTGCCGCTGCGCGTGCAGCGACGCCGACCGCGCGCGCGATGCGCGGACGATGCGTCGGCGATTGAAAAGCGGTGCGAGAGCCACCGGCGCGAACGCACGAGCGAGTTCAGAACGTGGAATCGCAAAGCAACAAACGTTGCGCGGCGCAGAAACGGTGCGCGACGAGCCGCCCGGTGCACGCAATGCGTGCGTATCAAGTCGCAGCGGCCACGACCTGCTGCGTGATTCGCGCCGGCTCTCGCCCGACCGGCAGCGCATCGTTGACGAGATGCAGCGTGCGTCCGAAGAAACTATCGTGCGCGCCGGCGCGGCCGATGTAAAGAACTCCCGTGTGCTCGAGCTCCTTGGCCAAGAGGTCGATGACCCGGGGCACCGCGTCCGCCTCGAGGGCTTCGAGGGCCTCGTCGATGATCAGCCATGCCGGTGCATGCAGCAGCGCGCGCGCGAACGCCAGGCATTGATGTTCCCCGTCGCTCAGCACGGCCTCCCAGCGCTGCGATTGGTCGAGCATGGGCGAGAGCCGCTCGAGACCGAGGCGCTCCAGAGCCTTGATGCAGGCACCGGTGTCGAACGCCGCGACGGCCGAGGGGTACGCAAGCACTTCGCGCAATGTGCCGGGGGGCAGGTACGAGGTCCGCGGCAGATAGAGCGTCGACTCGCCCGCGTGCCGGGCGATACGTCCCTTGCCCCACGGCCACAGCCCCGCGAGAGCCCGGAAGAGCAGCGTGCGTCCGCTTCCGCTCTCGCCGAGCACGAGGACGCGTTCGCCGGATTTTACCTCGACGTGAGGTTCCGCGAGCTTGGCGGAACCCGCCGGCGAGAAAATGTCGAGGCCGTCGATGACGATCCGACCCGGCTCTCCCTCGGCGTGCTCGATGCGGCTCGCGACTTCGTGCATGCCATCGCAGGCGAGGAGCGCCCGGCGGAAGCTCGCCACCCGAAGGAGCGTCGCTCGCCAGTCCGCCAGCGTGGAGAAATTGTCGACGAACCAGCGCAGCGAGGACTGAACCTGCATGAAGGCGCCCGAGGCCATCATGAGTCCGCCGAAGGACAGGTCACCGGCGAAGTACAGCGGTGCGGCGACCAGGATCGGGGCGACCAGGGTGAACCAGCCGTAGCCCGCCGTCACCCAGGTCAGGTTGGTCGTTCCGGTGACCAGCAGGCGCATCGCTTGGAGGACGCTCTGCAAGTCGAGCTCGATGCGCCGAGCCTCGTCGGGCTCCCCGCCGGCGAGTGCGATCGAGTCGATGTGCTCGTTCACGCGCACCAGCGAGAAGCGCAGATCGGCCTCGCGCGCGTAGCGATCGGCGTTCCGGCGGATCAGGCTTTTCCCTACCCCGTAGCTCAAAAGCGAGGCGGACCCCGAATACACCACCGCGGCCCACACCATGTACCCCGGTATTGCGATCGCGCGCCCCGCCACGTGGAACACGAAGGAATTCGACAGGGACCACAGCACATTGATGAACGTCGCGAGCAGGAGCGACGCTTGCAGCAGCCCGATCCCGAGATCCGCCGAGAGTTCGGTGAGGTGGCGCGCATCCTCGTGCATTCGTTGATCCGGGTTGACGCCCATCTCGCCGGCATTCGCCAGGCGAAAGGCCCGTCCAGGGCTCATCCAATGTTCGACCAGGTCCTGGACCAGTCCCTGCCGGAGCTTCAGCTTCAACGTTTCCCCGAACCAGCGCTGCGCGACATTCAGCACCAGGAGCGCCCCCGCAATGATCCCGAAGATTCCGAGCTGCATCAGGAACCCGTGCAGATTGTGATGGGACAGGGCGTCGTAGAACGGCTGGTTCCAGCTGTTGAGCCGGATCTGTCCGTAGGCCGTGATGGCAACGATGAGGAATATGGAGGTCGACAGGACGAGGAGGGCATTTCGTACCGGCGATGCCCACAGAGCTCGGCGCATCATGCCCAATTGAGGCCAGAGGCCGGCTTGGGCGATCTCCTCCAGGTCGGGGGAGGGAGTGCTTACGGTCTTGGTCCGATCTATCATCATGCGTTTACCACTCGGGAGCGGGACAATTCACCCATTATCATCGATCGTGCGGGTATCCGGCGGCCACGAATGACGCAGGTGGCCATAAACCACATCGACCGGCTGATCCGCGAGATGTCGCTCACCGAAAAACTCGGCCAGCTCACCATGACGACGGCCGGGACCACGGTGACGGGGCCGACCATCGCCGGCGATTCCACCGAGGCCATCCGCGCGGGCACCATCGGGAACCTGTTCAACCTGACCGGCGCGGCCGCGGTCCGCGACATGCAGCGCCTGGCGGTCGAGGAGTCGCGCCTCGGTATTCCGTTGCTGTTCGGATTCGACGTGCTCCATGGATACCGCACACTCTTTCCCATCCCGCTTGCCGAGGCGGCAGCCTTCGACCCGGAACTCTGGGCTTTGACGGCCCGCGAGGCGGCCAAGGAGGCGGCTGCGGACGGCCTCGCGATGACTTTCGCGCCGATGTTGGATGTGGCGCGCGATCCTCGCTGGGGACGCAGCGCCGAGGGTCCCGGCGAGGACCCTTATGTCGGCGTGCGCCTCGCCGAGGCCAAGGTTCGCGGCTTCCAGGGCGGAGACCTGTCCGAGGGCGGCGTACTGGCAGCGTGCGCGAAGCACTACTGCGCCTACGGCGCCGTCACGGCCGGCCGCGACTATGCGTCGGTCGACATCTCCGAACGCACGCTGCGTGAGGTGTACCTGCCGCCGTTCACTCAGGCGGTGGCTTCGGGCGTGGCCTCGGTCATGCCGGCTTTCACCGACTTGGCCGGTATTCCCATGACCGCGAACGCCGCCTTGCTCAAGGGCTGGCTGCGGCGCCGGCTGGGGTTCGACGGCGTCATCGTGAGCGACTATAACGCCGTGGCCGAGCTCATCAATCACGGCATCGCCGCCGATCTCGCGCAGGCTGCGGCGCTCGCGCTGAAGGCGGGGGTCGACATCGATATGATGGCGAACGCCTACCGCCACGGTCTGCCGATCGCGCTCGATCGGGGCTGGGTGAGCGCCGCGGACATCGACGAGTCGGTGCGCCGCGTGCTGACGCTCAAGTGGAAGCTGGGATTGTTCGACGATCCCTATCGGCGCGGCTCCGTGGCGGAGAGCGCGGAGGCGGTCGAGACGCGCCGCCGATTTGCCCGCGCCGTCGCCGCGCGGTCGACGGTGATGCTCAAGAACGATCGCGATGTATTGCCCATTCCGGGCGCGATCCGCGTTGCCGTCATCGGTCCATTGGCCGATGCGGCGGGCGACATGCGGGGTCCGTGGTGGGGCGCCGCTTCCCCGGAGGGCCATGTCACCGTGGTCGCGGGATTGAAAGCGGCCCTGTCCGATGCGCAGGTCTCCTTCGAAGCCGGCGTGGACATCGAGGGGGCGGATGTCGCGGGCGGCACGACTCGAGCCTTGGATCTGTGCGCTCAGGCCGATGCGGTCGTGCTCTGTCTCGGTGAGGCGGCGACGATGAGCGGCGAGGCCGCGAGCCGCGCCCATCCGCACCTGCCCGGCCGCCAGCGCAAATTCGCCGAGGCCGTGTTCGATCGCGCTCGGGCGCTGCGTAAACCGGTCATCGTCATTTTGTTCTCGGGGCGGCCGCTGATCGTTCCATGGCTGATCGAGCGCGCCGACGCAGTTTTCGCGGCATGGTTCCTGGGAAGCGAGGCGGGCAACGCGCTCGCCGACGTCTTGACCGGCCGGTTGAGTCCGAGCGGGCGAACCCCCGTGAGCTGGGCTCGCAGTGTCGGTCAGATTCCGCTGTTCTTCGGCGCGCGGCCGACCGGGCGCCCGGCCAACCCCCAGGATCCCTACACCAGCAAATATCTGGATGTCCCGAATGATCCCCTGTTTCCCTTCGGCTTTGGACTGAGCTACGGCCGATTCCGGCTATCCGAGCTCAAGCTGAGCCGCGAGAGCGTGACCGAGAACGATAGCGTGACGGTTCGGGTGGACGTGACGAACGAAGGGACCCGGACGGCCGAGGAGACCGTGTTCCTGTTCGTCCATGACAGGCTGGCGAGCGTGGCGCGTCCGCTGCTGGAGCTCAAAGGGTTCGGCAAGATCCGGCTCGAGCCCGGCCGGTCGGGCACCGTCACGCTGCCGTTGGCGGCGAGGGATCTGCGCTTTCTCGGCTTGAATCTGGAACCGGTGTTCGAGCCCGGAGAGGTGGAGGTTCTGGTCGGTCCCTGCGCCGACCGGTCACGGCTGTTGTCGGCGACGCTTCATCTGGCTCCGGCACGATCCTGACCGCAGGCCCACAGGAAGTTCGATTCGTCTCGCGTTCCCGGGACGATGGGGTTCCAAGGGGTGCTCTTGGGATCGGCCTCGTCGGTTTGTTCGTTGCCCTGGATGTTGTTGGCGGAGTAGTACACCACCAGGAGGTCGCGGGACTGCTGTTTCTTGCAATCGAATTGTGTTTTTTCGACCGCACTGAAATACGTCCCGTCGTCGCCCGTTTGAGGTTCCGCATATTCATGCCGCATCCACACGGTCACGATCTGCCCAGAGCGCTTCAATTGATGGGTGCTGCTGAAAACGGCCCAGGAGCCGTCGGTCGCGACGCTGCGGAACTCCCAGCCCCCGCGGGTCATCGGATCCAGCGTCCGGACCCAGGCCATGGGATCTGCCTTGCGAGCCGCGCGCAGTTGGGCCACGCGCTCCTGGCGGGCTTTGTCGTCGGCGTCGGCGCGCGCGCGATCCTCCGCCCAGGCTTTCTCCTGCTCCGGCGTTTGCCCGAAGGCGGTCGAGCTCGCGATGAGCCCCATCACAACGGCGGCGAGCGCCGTCCCTGCGATCCGTGAATGATTATCCATGGATCGGAATCTTAACGCGTCGCGTCGCTTTCGGTGAGCTCGCCGCGCTCGGCCGCGCCAAGATGAGGTCGTGCATGACCTGCGGCATCCGCTCATTGACTCCGAGAACCTCCGTCTCGGCGACCGGGCGCGAGAGCAGGTAGCCCTGCAGGTACATGGCCCGGTTTTCGGCGAGGCAGGCAAACTGGCTCTCGCTCTCGACTCCTTCCGCCGTCACGTCGATATCGAGCTCAGCGCAGAGCCGGATGAGCGCGAGCGCGATGGCCGCCGAACGGGGGTTCGAGTCGATGCCGGCGATCAGGCTTCGATCCAGCTTGATGCGGGAGAGCGGCAGCTGCTCCAACGAGGAGATCGACGAATATCCGGTCCCGAAATCGTCCAGCGCGATCGCGATCCCCAGCGAGCGCAGGAGCCGCAGCGACTCGATGGTGGAGCTGCCGGTTTGCAGTACGGACTCCGTCAATTCGAGCTCGATGCACGAGGGGGGGAGTGCGAACTCGCGCAGCAATTGCTGAATGCGCGGGACGAAGCGCCGGTCGATGAGCTGGCGGGCCGAGACGTTGATCGCGACCTTGACCTGCGGCCACCTCCCGCGGTGCCAGTTCGACGCGGCTTGCAGAGCGTTGCGCAACACCCAATCGCCGAGCTCGATGATGAGTCCGGATTCCTCGGTCACGGCGAGAAACTCATCGGGCCCCGCCAGGCGCCCGTCCGGCAGGCGCCAGCGGACCAGCGTTTCGACCAGACCCACTTCCAGGCTGTTCATGCTCACTTCGGGCTGGTACACCAACTCGAACTCATCGTGCTCGAGCGCATGGCGGACCCCCTGTTCCGTGGTGAACTTCCGCGTCGCCGCCTCGAGCAGCTCCGGCGTGAACATGGCGAGCTGATTCCGTCCGAGCCCCTTGGCGCGAAACAGCGCCGCATCGGCGGCACTCAGTAAATCCTCCGCGCACTGCTCGTGATCGGGATAAAGGCTCGCCCCG
Organism: Steroidobacteraceae bacterium; assembly: GCA_036501585.1. Classification (GTDB taxonomy): domain Bacteria; phylum Pseudomonadota; class Gammaproteobacteria; order Steroidobacterales; family Steroidobacteraceae; genus Bog-1198. Next base: position 13,476 of record DASYAC010000002.1, on the reverse strand, counting down.
ATGCTCACGCTCACGGTGATCTCGCGTCCCTCCACTGAGAGCGGTCTGCGAAAGGCTTCGACGAGTTCGAGTCCGGCTTCGTGGGCGTCCTCGCGGGAAAAGATCTCCTCGTGAACCACGGTGAACTCATCGCCCCCCAGGCGTGCGGCGAAGCCGAAGCTCGCCGCAGTCTCCTCCAGGCGCTGCGCCACGCTGATGAGTGCTCGGTCGCCGAATCCGTGGCCCATGCCGTCGTTGAGGTTCTTGAAGTTATCGATATCGATGAAGAAAATCGCGATGCCGCACTCGATCTCCCGTGCCCGCTGCATGGACTGATTGAGCAGGACGAAGAACCGGCGGCGGTTGGCGAGCAAGGTCAGGGGGTCGCGCTCCGCGAGATGCTGAAGCTGCCGGGTGCGCTGTTCCACCTGGGATTCCAGGTGCCGGCGGTAATCCAGCGTGATGTCACGCGCCGTCTTGAGCTGTACCGACATCCGATTGAACGCAGCGGCCAGAGAGTCCAGCTCCTTCATTCCGCCGCGAGGCACGCGAACCTCGACATCTCCGCTCGCGAGCTTGCGCGTGGCCTCGAGCAGGCGTCCGACGGGAACCATGATGCTGCGCACGGTCCAAATCGAGATCGCCGACAGGAGCACCAGCACCGCGGCGGTGATGCAAGCCACGGTGATCCGCCGGTCGGGATCGGGGAGAGTTTCCGTGGTGGTGGTGGTGATGGCCGCGGGGACGGGCGATGATTTCGGGGCGGCCATTTGCCTGAGAAATGGCGTCGGCCCGCCGGCCGATGCGGCAGTGGAGGCTGCGGCCGCGTCGGCTGCTGCGGACGCGGCACGCGCGGCCGACGCGAAGGCGGACAGACGGGCTTTCGAGGAGGCGAACCGCAGCCGGTCGTCCAGAATCTGAGCGGCCGTTGCAAGGACCGAGTCACGCAGCGCGGCCATGCGCGCGAAATCATCACGCGTCCGGCGCAGCCAATCCGCGCCTTTGGACTTCAGGCCAGGTTCGGCCGCGTCGTACGCCTTCCTCAGGGAGAGCTCGCTCGCGGCCACCTCGGGGAGAGCGGCCGCGACCTGCCCAGGATCGCCGATGCCGCCAAAAAGGCGGCGCACGCTCTCGATGTCCGAGCGCACGGTGAGCAAGGATTCCCTCGCGAGCACCCGCCCGAAGAACTTCCAGCCGGCGTTGATGGACACCGTGATGCGCGCGTCCAAGTCATCCAAACGCGCCACATATTCCCGGGCGGCGCTGCGGCGAGCATCGGACCTCTGCAGGTACCCTGCGCCGGCCTCGCGAAAGGCGAGGAGCGCCGCGTCCATTTCGGGCAGGAGCGACGGGCGAGGGAGCACCCTTCGAAGATCGGCGGCCGCCGCCGATAGTTCTTTCGAGCTCGTGCTCAGCTCGGCGTCCGAATCGGCAGACTCGGAGGCAGCGCGAATCTCCGTGGAGCTTTGCACCCGATCGACGGCGCTGACGAAGCGGCGAATCTCGGCCTCTCCCGAAACACGCCTGCCCGCGGCCGGAAGGACGGGGGGCACCACGATTCGCCGGGCGCCCATCGCCTCCGGGACGGGCGAGTATTGGCTTCGCTCCAGATGGATCGACTGGACCACGCGGACGCCGTGCTCCACGACGACGTTGGCGGCCAGGGCAAGAATCGCCACCGACGCAAACGCGAGGGTCAGCCGTCCGGTGATGCCCATCGACAGCGCGCGGCGCAGGCGGACCCCCAGGCGGTGTCCGATGCGTTGAGAAGCCACCTGCAGACGCTGCAACACCAGCTCCCTTCACGGTTATGGGAGCGGTCATTGTCGCATTGCATGGCGACGCGACGGTGCGCCGGATGCTGGAATTGTGCAGCTGTTCGCGCTCGCGGGGCAGATTGCCCGCGCGACTCGATTTGTCCTACAAGCGCAGGCTTGTCCTACGCCGGCCGGGGGCGCTTGGGAGCGGATCGAGCTCGCTCGAGTCTCTCAGGGCTTGATGCCGGACGAGTTGCCGCGGGTGCCCGCGAGCGTCTCGCCGGAGTCATCCTCGAGATCCAAGCCGTCGTCGTAGAGCTCGTCCGTCTCCCCGTCGAGGTGCAGTTCGGTATCGGGATTACGCCCTTCTTCATAGGCGGTGTGGTCCACCGCGGATCTTTGCTCGGAACCTTTCAGGGCCTTGCCGCGCAACCTGCGTTCGGAGTCCGTCGGCGGCCGCGCCTCATCGTCGTCGGTCGAGTTTGCATTACCCATGGCTTGCTCCTCGTGAGAAAACCAAAGCGAGTTCGATATTCCGGGAGCGGGAGCATATCCGGGTATGCCGGTACTGAATACCGGCGACCACGGCGTCGAGACGTAGGGATCGTCTTACGGCTGGAGCGTTCCGCAAAGCCGGTCGGCGATTCTGCGCGCAGCCGGCTTTTGCCCGTCGACGGAAGCCGCCGAGTCGGCCGTCGAGAAGCACTCGGCGAGGAAGGCGTAGGTCAGGAGCGCGATGCACCCCAGCGTGATGAACAATGGGAATATGACCCAGCCCAGTACGCATGTCGCCGCGAAAAACAGGCGATCCAAGAATGTCGTCATGGCGTTCATCCCAATTCGACTCCCCCGTTTACCGATGAATGATACCCCCGATCATAGGGTCCGCGGCGCTCGGGAGCTGGTACTGGATCGCAACCCCAAGGAGGAAAATCTGAATATGTCTCATTCGAGCGCACGCCCGGACGAGACGGGTCCCGAGGAATCGCCGACGGTGTGGCGATCCTGAGCGTGGGGATTATGAAGCGGCGTGGGGATTATGAAGCGCTGGTCGCGGCGGCGCCCGAGGCGCCCGGGGCGCCTCGAGGAGCGGGGGCGCCGCCGATCCCCGGCTCTGCGCCGGGTGCCGCAGCGGGCTCGGTGTACGGTACCGCGATCATCACGCGCAGGCCGGGGTTACGATCCGAGAGTCGCAGGCTGCTCCCGTGGAGCTTTGCGACGGCCTGCGCGAGGCTCAAGCCCAGGCCGACGCCCGGGGTCCCGCGGCTGGCGTCGCCCCGATAGAAGCGCTCTACCACCTTCGTCTTTTCCGAATCCAGAATCCCCGGGCCGCTGTCGGTCACGGAGATCTCCGCGAAGCCGTCGGCCCGGCGGCCGATGGTGACCTCGATGAGGCCGTCGTCCGGCGTGAACTTCAGGGCGTTGTCGATGAGATTGCTGAGCGCCTGGGCGATCAGGATGGGATCCCCGAACGCTTCGAGCGGCGGGTTCGCGTGCAAGCTGAGCCGGATGTTCTTGATCTCCGCCGCCGGCGCATAGAACTCCACGGCGGTCGCTGCGAGGTCCGCGAGATCCAGTTTCACGAACCCGGAGCGGCGCAGGCCCGCATCGATTTCCGCCAATCTCAGCAGGGCGTCGAAAATGCGGATGACGCGATCCACGTCGGCCACCGCGCCGTCGATTTCCGCGAACGTCGCATCGGGCGGCGGGTGAATCAGGGCGAGCTCTTCCAGCCGGGATCGGAGCTCGGCGAGGGGGGTGCGCAGATCGTGGGCGATCGAGTTCGAGACGTTGCGTACGCCGTGCACGAGCTGCTCGATCTGTTCCAGCATGCCGTTGATGGTGCGCGCGAGGGTATTCAACTCGTCATCGCTCAAATTCGTCGGCAGCCGGTGCTTCAAGTCGCCGTGGATGATGGCGGTCACGGTTTGTCCGATGCTGTAGACCCGCGACATGAGCGCCCGGCGGGTGATGAGCCCGACCAGGAGTCCGGCGATGGACAGCACCGCGATGGCGGCGGTCAACCCGTACCAGAATCGCCGCTCGAGGGGCGCGAACAGCTTGTTGTCCCGGCCGACGAGAAGATAGTAATCGCCGAGATGCGCGACGTGCACCAGGGTGTCCTGCCTCGGGCGGTCGCCGAAATCGATGTTGATCCGGTAGTTTCCGGTGGCCGCCGGGACGTTGCTGGGCCATTTCCGAAGGTTGCCCGACAGGGGTTTCAGCGAGGAGTCGGCCAGGAGCAGTATGCGGTCGCCCGCGATCTGCATGTTGACGCGCGCATCGAGGAAATTTTTCAGCGTCTCGCCGCCGCCGCGGTTGAACACATCGGTCAAGCGCTGGGCGTCCGATTGCAGGATCTCGCTGCGGCCGTCCTGGATCGTGACCTGCCACGCATACCAGAGCGGTGCCGCGAACAGCACCAGCGAGACGATGCCGAGCGCCACGTACCCGAGCGCGAGGGAGAGTGCGGAGGAGCGCATCATGCGGCGCCTCCTAGTCGCCGGCCGTCACCATATACCCGGCATTGCGGACAGTGCGCAGCAGCGGACGCTCGAATTCCGCGTCGATCTTCTGCCGCAGCTTGCTGATGTGTACGTCGACCACGTTGGTTTGCGGATCGAAATGGTAATCCCATACGTTCTCGAGGAGCATGGTCCGGGTCACGACCTGATCGGCGTGGCGCATCAGGTATTCGAGCAGCTTGAATTCCCGCGGCTGAAGCGTAATCGGACGATCGCCGCGTGTCACCTTGCGCGTCATCGGGTCCATATGCAAGTCGCCCACCGAGAGCGGGATTTCCCGGTTCACTCCCTGGGAACGGCGATGCAGGGCATCGACGCGGGCGAGCAGCTCGCCGAAGGCGAAAGGCTTGGTCAGATAGTCGTCGCCGCCGCTGCGCAGACCGCGGATGCGGTCGTCGACTTCCGAGAGGGCGCTCAAGATGAGGATGGGCGTGCGCTTGCCCGCTTTGCGCAATACCTCGATGATGGCGAGCCCGTCGATCTCGCCGGGCAGCATGCGATCCATGATGATCACGTCGTACGGCTCGCTCGCGGCGAGGAACATCCCGTCGCGCCCGTTGACGGCATGGTCGGTGGTGTGCCCGGCCTCCTGCAGCCCCTTCACCACGAACTGACCGACCCGCTCGTTATCCTCGACCAGCAATATCTTCACGTCGGCTCCCTTACCGGCGCCTGTCCATCGGCAGGCTGCGGAGCCTCCACGGCGCGAGTCTCATGTCCCTTGCCGCGGCGCCCTTTGAGCCACAGGCTGAATTCGTCCAGATAGAGGTATATCACCGGGGTGGTGAACAGCGTCAGCGCCTGGCTCACGATCAGTCCTCCCACCATGGTGTACCCCAGCGGCTGGCGCAGCTCCGATCCGGTCCCCCGGCCGAGCGCGAGCGGCAGCGCGCCGAGCAGGGCCGCCATGGTGGTCATCATGATGGGGCGGAACCGCAGCAGGCACGCCTGGCGAATGGCATCGTGCGGCGACAGATGCTGCTCCCGCTCGGCCTGGATCGCGAAGTCCACCATCATGATGCCGTTCTTCTTCACGATGCCGATGAGCAGAATGATGCCGATCAGCGCCATCACGGAGAGCTCGATGTGAAATATGAGCAGTATCAGCAGTGCGCCGACGCCCGCCGAGGGGAGCGTCGAGAGGATGGTCAGCGGATGAATGTAGCTTTCGTAGAGCATCCCGAGAATGATGTAGACAGCCACCAGTGCCGCGAGAATCAGATACGGCTGGCTCTTCAGCGAGCTCTGAAACGCCTGTGCCGTGCCCTGAAAGCTGCCGGTGATCCGCGCCGGCAGGCGCATGGCGGCGGATGCCTGGTTGATGGCATCGACCGCGTCGCCCAGCGCCGCGCCCGGCGCGAGATTGAAGGACAGCGTGACTGCAGGAAACTGTCCCTGGTGGCTGATCGACAGGTAGGTGACGTGCTGAGTGTCGTACTTGGTCATCGCCGAGAGCGGCACCATCCGGCCGGTCAGCGGAGAGGTCAAGTATATCTTCTGGAGCGAATCCGGATCGGACTGGAGTGAGGGCGTGATCTCCAGGATCACGTGGTAGCTGTTGGCCTGCGTGAAGAACTGTGCCGCCTGACGCTGGCCGAAGGCGTCGTAGAGCGCCTGATCGATCGCGGCCGGCTGAATGCCGAACCGCGCCGCCTGGTCGCGGTCGATTTCCAGCGACAGCATGCCGCTGGAGGATTGCTGATCGGAGGCCACGTCGCGGAGCATCGGCAGCTTCTTCAGCGCTTCGAGCAGCCTCGGGGACCACTCGTTCAACTCGTTGATATCCGAATCCTGCAGGGTGTATTGGTATTGAGTGCGCGCCGTGCGGCCGCCGATGTTGAGATCCTGCGCGGCCTGCAGGAACAGCGTCGCGCCCGGTACCTTCGCCAGTTGCGGTCGCAGGCGGTTGATGATGTCATCGGCGCTCGCGTCGCGCTGGTCGCGCGGCTTGAGCCCGAGGATGACGAAGCCGTTGTTGACCGGCCGGCTGCCGCCGAGGAAGTTGCCGTAGCTGGCGACCCCGGGATCGCGCGCGACCACGGCCATGAGCGCGTTCTGACGGCGCACCATCTCGTCGAACGAGACGTCCTGCGGCGCATCGGTCAACCCGACGATGATGCCGGTGTCCTGCTGCGGGAAGAATCCCTTGGGAATGTAGACGTAGAGAAGGACGCTGGCGGCGACCGTGGCCAGGAACACCATCAGGGTCGCGCGCTGATGATCCAGCACGAAGTCGAGGCCCCGCGTGTACCCCGCCAGAATCCGGTCGAAGGTCCGCTCGACCGCCATGTAGATCCTGCCGTGCTTGGTGTGCTTTTCGTCGCGCAGGAACAGCGCGCACATGGTGGGCGAGAGCGTCAGCGCGACGAAGGCCGAGACGGCGATGGTCGCCGTCATGGTGATCGCGAATTCCCGGAACAACCGGCCGATGATGCCGCCCATCAGGAGCAGCGGAATGAATACCGCAACCAGCGAGACGCTGATGGACATGATCGTGAAGCCGATCTCGCCGGCGCCCTTCAGCGTCGCCTCCAGGGGGCTGAGACCCGTCTCGATGTGCCGGTAGATGTTTTCCAGCATCACGATGGCGTCGTCCACCACGAAGCCGACGGCGATCGTCAATGCCATCAGCGACAGGTTGTCGAGACTGTAGTGAAGCACGTACATCATCGCGGCGGTCCCGAGCAGCGCCAGGGGTACGGTGACGCCCGGGATGATGGTTGCCCAGGCGTTGCGCAGGAACAGGAATATCACCATCACGACCAGGGCAATCGTGAGCGCGAGCGTGAACTCCACGTCGCGCACCGAGGCCTGGATCGTGGTCGTACGATTGGCGATCGTGTCCACCTTGATCGAGGACGGAACCGAGGTCAGCGCGTGCGGCAGCAGCGCCTGCACGCGCGCCACCGCATCGATGACGTTCGCGCCCGGCTGTTTGTAGATCAGCAGCAATATGCCGCGGTGGCCGTTTTGCGATCCCCTCATCAGCCTATTTTCCGGGCCGTCGACCGCAATGCCGATGTCGCGGATGCGTACCGGGGCCCCATTCTTGTAGGCCACCACCACGTCGTTCCAGGGTGCGGCCTTGAGGAGCTGGTCGTTGTCGTAGATCGTCATGCTGCGCATCGGCCCGTTGATGGAGCCCTTCGGCGCGTCCACCGTCGCCTCGTTGATGACGCCGGCGACGTCCTCCAGCTGCAACCCCAGCGCCGCGAGCTTGACCGGGTCGACCTGTACGCGAACGGCCGGCTTCTGCTGGCCGCCGATGGTCACTTGCGCGATGCCCGGGATCTGCGAGACCTGTTGCGCGAGGATGTTCTCGGCGTAATCGTCGACCGTGGTCACCGGCAGCACATCGGAATGCACCGCCAGGATGAGGATCGCGGAATCGGCGGGGTTGACCTTGCGATAGGTGGGCGGCGTCGGCAGGGTCTTGGGCAGCTGCCCGCCGGCCGCGTCGATCCCGGTTTGCACGTCCTGCGCCGCGGCGTCGATGTTGCGGTCCAGGTCGAATTGCAGGGTGATCTGCGTGGCGCCCAGCACGCTGGTCGATGTCATCTGCGACAAGCCCGCGATCTCCGCGAACTGATATTCCAGAGGCGCGGCCACCGACGAAGCCATGGTTTCGGGGCTGGCGCCGGGCAGATTCGCCGAGACCTGGATGGTCGGGAAATCGACCTGGGGAAGCGGTGCGACCGGAAGGAGCGGGAAAACCACGAGTCCGACCAGGAAAATGCCGCCCATCAGGAGCGACGTCGCGATGGGGCGCCGGACGAAGGGCTCCGAGATGCTCATGATGCGCTCATGATGCGTCGGATTTCGCCGAGGTCTTGGCGGCGGCGGCCGATGGGGCGGCGGCGAGCGTTACGTGAGTCCCGGCCTGAAGCCGATATTGATTGCTGGTCACCACGCGCTCGTTGAGCGCAAGCCCGGCCGTGACGACCGTCACCGCGTCGGTTTGCGCACCGAGCTTCAGGGGCCGCACCTCCACCGTGGAATCGCTCTTCACGACGTAGGTGAACGGCCCATCGGGCCCGAGTTGCACGGCGCTCGAGGGTATCGTCACCGCGTCGCGGTCGGTGTGCACGAGCACGCGGGCGTCGACGTATTGGCCGGGCCACAGGGTGTTGCGTTTGTTGTCGAAGGTCGCCTTGAGCTTGAGCGTGCCGGTCGCCTGCTGAATCTCGTTGTCGATCAACGTCAACGTGCCGCGGTCCAGCTCATTGCCGCCCTGGCGGGAAACCGTGGCCACGGTGACGGGCCCTGCGGCGAGCGCCGCGTTGACGGCCTCGAGATCCTCCTCGGGAAGCGTGAAGATCACGGCGATCGGCTGGATCTGGGTCACCACCACGATCCCCGTGGTATCCGCCGCATGCACGATGTTGCCCGGATCGATCAGACGGATCCCGGTGCGGCCGGTGATGGGCGAGACGATGCGCGTGTATTCGAGCTGCGTGCGGGCATTGTCGATCACGGCTTGATCGACCTTGAGCTGCGCGCCCAGCTGATCGACCAGCGCGCGCTGGGTATCGACCGTCTGCTTGCTCGCCAGATCCTGCGGCTGCAACTTCGTATAGCGCTCGAAATCGCGCTTGGCGTTGGCGAGCTGCGCCTCGTCCTTGACCTTGGTCGCCACCGCCTGGTCGAAGGCGGCCTGGTTCGGACGCGGATCGATCTGCGCCAGAAGGTCGCCCTTGTGCACCGTCTGTCCCTCGGTGAACGCGACGCGCTGCAGCTCGCCGTCGACGCGGGCCGTCACGGTGACCGTGTAGAACGCCTGCACCGTGCCCAATCCCTGCAGGAAGACCGGCACGTCCGCACGCACGGCCGCGGCGCTATCGACTGTGATGGCCGGCGTGGCTTTACGCGTCGCTGCGGAGGCAGACTTGTGCATTCCCCGGGCCACGACGAGGATCACGGCAAGAAGAAGCGCGATGGCCGCCCAGACCGGGCTTTTGACGCGCGACGGAAGTTTCATGAATAGCCCTCATGCCAGCCGCCGCCCAGGGCGGTGAACAGATCCACCAATGCCTGCAAGTGCGAGTACTGCACCTGCACCAGCGTGTCCTGTGCGCTGAAGAGCGCATTTTCAGTATTCAGTACGGTCAAAATGTTCACGGTGCCCGCGGACATCTGAGCCTGCGCGAATTCGTAAGCGCGCCTGGCCTTCGCCACGGCGTCCGCCTGCCGCTCTTCCTGAGCGGCCGTCTGGCGCGCCGCGACCAGGGCGCCCTCGACGTTGCTCAAGGCCGTCAACACGGTCTTGTGGTACGTCGTGGCGAGCTCGGTGTAGCGCGCTTTGGTGAAGGCAAGCTCGCCGCGCAGGGCGCCGCCGTGGAAGATCGGCTGCGTGAGTCCGGCCGACAAGGCATAGACCCGGTTTGCGGGGCTCACCAGGGAGGATAGAACGTTGCTTTCGTAGCCGCCGCTCGCCGTCAGCTCTATCGTGGGAAAGAGCTCCGCGCGGGCCACGGTGATGTCCGCATTCGCCGCGATCAGCTGCTGTTCAGCCTCGGCGATATCGGGGCGCCGGGTCAGGAGCTTCGAGGGCAGGCCCGACACGACCGGCGGCGCCTTGAGCGCGGTCAAGGTACCGTCAGTCACGTCGATCGATTCGGGGGTGCGGCCGATGAGCACCGCGAGCGCGTAGACCGTCTGTTTGAATTGCTCCTCGAGCGGCGGGATCGCTGCATAGAGCTGCGCGACCACCGTTGCCTGCTGCGCCACGTCGAGCCCGGTCGCGGTGCCGACGTCCTGCTCGAAGGTCAGGCCGTGCAGGATCTTGTCCCCGTTCTCGAGGTTCTGGTGCGCCACCTGCAGCCGGTCGCGGAGCTCGAGCGCCTGAAAGTAGGTGGTCGCGACGCTCGAGACGACGGTCAGGGCGACGGTTTGCTGGTCGTAGCGGCTGGCGACCGCGGCGGCGCGCGCCGCATCGCGTGCCGCCCGGTTCTTGCCCCAGAAGTCCAGCTCGTAGCTCGCGGTGAGTTCCGGATTGAAAAGATTGAACACGCTGATGCCTTCGCCCGACACGCTCCCGCGTTCGCGGGTCGCGGTCGCGCCGAGATCGACCGAGGGCAGGAGCGGTGCCCCGGCGATACGCAGCTGGGCATCCGCCTCCTGCACGCGCGCGATGGCGCCCGCAAGGTCATCGTTGCTCTGCTGCGCCTGCGCGATGAGCTCGTCCAGCCGGTCGGACCCGAAACCGTGCCACCAATCGGATTCCGGCCAGACTGCGGCACGTCTGTCCGGCGCCGGGTTCGCCCCGCTCGCGGCTGCGGCGTTCCACTGCTGCGGGAGGGGAATATCCGGTCGTCGATAGGGGGTGCCCACGCTGCATGCGGCGAGCGACGCACAAATGAGCCCGCACAAGTCACGAGCGCGCGATTGCCATTGCATGGCCGCCACCCTGAGCCCGTGGCAATTAACCGTGCGTGGTCGATTTGTTAAAACAGTTTAATGTGCGACGGCGCTCTCAAGTCCCGGTGTCACGGGCGCCATGAGAGCGGATAGCCGCGGCGGTTCGGCGTTGCGGACGGCGGCGAACGCGACTATGTGCTCAAAGATATGCTGCACATATCCGCGGGTCTCTGTGTAGGGAATATTCTCGATCCAGATATCCGCGTCGACCGGCTGGAGCGGCAGCCAGCGCGCGACCGACACCGGGCCTGCGTTATAGGCGGCAAGGCTCAGATCCAACTGATTGCCGTAGCGGTCGAGCAATTCGCGCACATAGGCGGCGCCGAGCGGGACGGCGATCGCCGGATCGAACAGGGCATCCCGGCTGGGCGCGGTGAAATGCCAGCGTCTGGCCACGGCGACCGCAGTGGCCGGCTGCATCTGCATCAGCCCGCGTGCATCCGCGCGCGAGACCGCGTCCTTTCGATACAGGCTTTCCTGGCGAATGATCGCCAGGATCCAATCGGGCGGAACCGCGGTCAGCTTGCTCGCATCCGCGATGACGGATGCGTAGGGCCGAGGGTAGCGCAGCATCACGTCGTCCCAGTCATCCGCCTGAGCGAGCGTCGCCACGGTCTCGGCATACCATCCCCAGCGTGAGGCCAGGTGCGCCGCCTGTACCTTGATCGGCTTGGGAGCTCCCGCGAGCACCGAGGCCCATTCCGCGCTCGCATCGTCCGCCAGGTCACAGTCGAACAGCGCATGCGCGCGGATGAGCGCCGGCTCCGCGGCCAGCGCCGCTTGGACGTCTGCCTCGTCCGGGGTGGGGTGGACGTTCAGGTTGTAGTTCTGATGGAGATGGTCCGCCGCCAGATATCCGTAGTAGTCCCGCATTCCGGCGATTTCCGCAAACAGCGGTGCGGCGCTGTCGCTTCCCTTGACCGCCGCCGTCGCCCGGGCCCGCCAATAACGCCAGCGCGGTTGCGCCGCGAGACTCTCGGGCATGCCGCCCAGCCATTCGAGTGCCTTGGGATAATCTCCCGCCCAGATCGCCGCGCGTACCCGCCATTCCTGCACCTGCGGGTCGGCAGCACTCGCCGGGAGCCGGTCGAACGCCGCAACGGCGCCGGACTGGCGGGCGTAGGCTGCGCCAAGCGCGGAGGCTCGCTCGAGTTTGTCGCGCAGCGCCGGCGTCACGTCCGGGCGCGACAGCAAGGAAGGCAGCAGGGCCGATGCCGACGCCGAATCCGTGTTGGCTAGGCGGACAAAGCCTGCCAGAAGGGCCTCCGGATCGACCGTCGCCGCGGGCGTCCCGGCCAGCGCGGTCAGTGTCGGGCGCGGCGATTCGAGAAGTTGCAGCCATTGACGGAGCGGCGCGGCGCGCTCCGCGGGCACCTCGGCGATGAACTCGCGCGCAAGAGCCGGGTTATCGGCGGCGAGCGCGGCACGTGCGCGTGCTTCCTGCATCGCCGGCGTCACCAATCCTTGCGAGTGCAGCCAGGCAAACACGGTGGCGCACTCCGCAGGAGGGCGTTGAACCAGATTCCAGCGGGCCAGCGCTTCGGCCGCGAGCTTGTCGGTATCGCCGGTTGCCATGCGGCCCTGGAGCCGGTCGCAGATCAGGGCCGGATCGGTCAGATCTTGGGAACGGGGCAGGAACCAGTCCCAGCGCCGCCGCTCCGCGAGGCTGGCCAGCCACTGGTGGCGCAGCGCCCGGGAGACGGGTTGCCCCTCATGGGCGCGCAGGAAGGCATCGATTGCCGAGTCGAGCTCCTCGCTCGGCGTCCAGGTCAAGTTGCGGCGCAGACGCGCCGCGACCAAGTAGTCATAGATCGGATAGGCCTTGAGGGCCGCGGAGTCGGACGGCTCCGGCGTCTCGAGGTTCATCCGCACACGCTGCATGGCCGCCATGAATTCGGCGGCGGCGGCGTTCGAGGGTGGCGAATTCGGCGCAGCAGCCGTCACGCCGGTTTGGGGGGTGGCTGCACCGGTGTGCGGCGCCGCCCCGCCGCCCTGCGCCGCCGGCCCGCCGCCCGCCGCCGGCCCGGGAGAGTGAGCCGCAGCGCCGCGCGGCTGAGAGGATGAAGTACCCGCCGCCGCGGAGAGACACGCAATCAGCAGCCACGCTCGAGGGGAACGATGTTGCATTCACCGCTTCGCGTCAAGCGTCGCCCACATGAGTTCGCGCCGCGACTTCGGAGAATTTGAACTCCGCTCGGCCGCCGATCCGGGACCATTCGCAGCGCAGCCGGCAGCCGTCCGCCGCGCATATCTCGTACCAGCCCCCGTCGCCCGAAACATTCCTCTCCCCGCGCCGTGGAGTCGAGCCCGCTCCGCCGTGCCGCGCGAGGAAGTCCCGGATCCTATCCTCGCTGTCGGGCGAGGCGTCGCCATCGGCATGAGCGTTGTCATTATCTTGTTGCACGGCATACCTCTCGAGGATCAATGTGAGGGCAGCTTCTCGACCAGGCGATCGGCGAGCGATGCCAGGCAAGCGCTGAACGCCCGAGCTATGGCGGCGTAACCATCGACTTCGATGGGCGCCGTGAAAGTCCCGCCGCCGATCAGATCGGTTTGCGAAGCGGCGTCGGCGATTCTCCAGCGCGCCTCGAGCGTCGCCTGCCCTCCCTGGCGCGCGGACATTCGCACGATGGCGACATTGACGCGAACCGGCTTCAGGGCTGCCTGATCGAAGCTTCGATCGGCGACCAATACGCCGGCGCGGCGCTGCTCGATGTCGCGCGCCAACGTCTGGCTGACGAGGTCGGATAGGGGCGCCGCCCAGCGCTCGTGCTCCAAGATGAGGACTCTGTCTCCGG
>DASYAC010000001.1:0-6669 GCA_036501585.1 Steroidobacteraceae bacterium | reverse complement strand
CACGGCTTCTGGCGGACTCCCTCGTACTTGTTGGTGAGGCGGGTCACCACCTCCAAGATCTTCGACGGATCTTGAATGACCTCCAAGCGGCCGTAAGCGTGGACGGCCTCGTAATTCCAGGTCGGCACGACGCGGCCGGTTTCTTGCTTGGTCGCATAGAACGAGGGGCTCACGTAGCCGTCGACCCCGCTGAAGATCGCCATCGACTCCACCGTCGTGTCGAGCAGCTGCCACTGCTTGTTCGCCCGGGCGATATGCCCCACCAGCCGCCGCCCGTCGAGCATCAGGGGCAGGTGCGTCGCCGTCAGGCGAGCACCCTCCGCGTCATTGAGCGGCGAGACCAGGATCGGCAGGGAGCAGCTGTTGATGATGGCCTCGAGCTCTTCGGGCCGATCTTCCGCAAACAATGATGGTACGTACATGTCACTCGATCCCTTCGCGTTGCTCCGTCGAGGATACCTCATTGGAGAATCCCGACGCTCTCGACGACGAGGAGTACAAGTGGAGAATGTCTGGATAAATACTATTAAAAATCAATATGATATGATCAATATATAATGTCAAATGTGGATAACGGTCTGAGTAGATGCATGAGGGAGGCCACGATGTTTCAACTGAAACCGCCCTGCCATCTCTTGACATGATCGGGCGTTGCACGGGGTGGACTATTGCCCCGCTGGGGGGCCGCTTCAGCGTCGTTCGAGAGACTTAAGTTTGGACATCGCGATTTACGAGGAAGACTACCTCACCCGCGCCCTGCTCGAGCAGTGGCTCGGGGAGGCCGGATATCGGGTCCGCATCGGAGCGATGCGCACGACCGAACATCCCGGCAGGGCCGATCTCGTCATCGTCAACGTCTACATGCCCAAACAAGCCGGACCGCAATGGATACGCACCATTCAAGCCGCTCATCCGAATACTCCCGTCATCGCGATTTCGGCGCAGTTTCGATCCGGGTTGGCCGCCTGCGGGGCAACCGCACATGCCTTGGGGGTTGACCAGGTGCTCGCCAAGCCGCTGGTGCGTGCCGATCTGCTGGAGGCGGTGCGCGGTATCATAGGGGCGCCGGACTAATGCATGCAGCGCTCCCCCATCCCAACGTCCTCGCCCGATCGTCCTGAATCCCACGCTCCCTCGGTGAGATTCAACCGCCTGCGGTTGGGAATCGTGGTGCTCGGCGTGCTCGTCATCCTGGCTTTTGCCGGATCGTCCGCCTACGACGCCTGGCGTTCCCACGGGTATTCGATCAAGGCGGCCGAGCGCGAGATCGGTAATGAGGCGAACGCGCTCGCCGAGCAAACGTCGTGGACGTTGCAGGCCGTAGATCTCTTGTTGCTCGACACCGGACGATGGTATCGCAGCGACAGCGGGGACATTCCGCCCGAGCGTCTCGACGCGGCGCTCGCGACTCGCACGGCCGGACTGCAGGAGGTGCGCCAGGTCATGATCATCGACGCGCAGGGGAATCAGCGCTATCGATCGCGCGCCCTTTCGACGCCGACTCTCAACATTTCGGACCGCTCGTACTTCATCGCGCAAAGGGACAACCCGGGTGCGGGCCTGTTCATGAGCGAGCCGCTGGTGACCCGTTCGGAAGGCCGCCCCTCGGTGGTGCTTTCCCGCCGTCTCGATGACGACCGCGGGAACTTCTCGGGAATCGTCACGGCGACCGTCGACCTCGAGGATCTGAATCAATTCTATCGCACCGCCAACGTCGGCATGGCCGGTGCGATTCAATTACTCCGCGACGATGGCACCTTGCTCGCGCGCAATCCGCCGGTGCCGAAGCTCGTGGGACAAAAGTTCCCCGCGCTCGCCTCGATGCAGACATCGCCCGGCGCCAGAGTCCCCAATCCGATCGACGGGACCGTTGACTTCCTTGCCGTTGCGCCGGTGCGTGCCACTCACTTGATGGTCGCGGTGACGCGGCAAGCCGCGGTTGCGCTGCAGCCCTGGCGCAACGAGACCATCCGGGTCGCGGTACGCACCCTCATTTTGACGCTGCTCGGCGCGTTGACCATTGCGGTGCTCTTGCGCCAGATACGGCGCGTCGCCGCCGGCGAGAAGGCGCTGAGAGAAAGCGAGGAACGCTACGCGCTTGCCATGGAAGGCGCGAACGAGGGCCATTTCGATTGGGACCTCGCGTCCGACCGCCTGTTCCTGTCGCCGAAAATGAAAATGCTGGGCGGCCAGAGTCCGGAATGCATCATCGACTCGCGTACCGACTGGCGGACCAAGATCGTCGTGCACCCCGACGACGACCCCCGCTTCGAGCGCGATCTGCAGGATCATCTCGAAGGACATACGGCCCGCTTCGAGTGTGAGTACCGCGTGCGCCACCCCGACGGCAATTGGTATTGGCTGCTCACGCGCGGCCGGTGCCTGCGCGATCCGGCAGGTCAACCGATGAGACTCGTCGGGTCGGCCATGGATGTCACCGCGCAAAAGCAGGCGCAGATCGACAAGGAGCAGCTCGAAGCGCAGTTGCGGCAGTCTCAGAAGATGGAGGCGATCGGCACCCTGGCCGGCGGCATCGCCCACGATTTCAACAACATCCTGGGAGCGATCCTCGGCTACGGGGAACTCGCCCTTCAAGAATCCGCCGAACGGAGTGCGCTGCGGCGCTACCTGGATAATGTCATGCACGCGACGGAGCGCGCCAAGATGCTGGTCGAGCGCATCCTCGGCTTCAGCCGCAGCGGCCTCGGCGACCGCGAGCCGGTGAACGTCCAAGGCGTCATTCTGGAGACGCTCGAGCTGCTCGAGGCGTCGCTCCCCGCAGGAATACGGCTGGAGAGCGGCATCGATGCCGGTAATGCGGCGGTGATGGGCGATGCGACGTACCTGCACCAGGTGGCGATGAATCTCTGCACCAATGCGATCCACGCCATGGAGCACGGTGGTGTGCTGAGCGTGCACCTCGAGCGCGTTCAGCTGAACGAGGGCCGAACGCTGGCCCGTGGATCGCTCCTACCCGGGCGGTATGTGCGCCTGAAGGTCGCCGATACCGGCGCCGGCGTTCCGCCCGCCGTACTCGAGCGGATGTTCGATCCGTTTTTCACCACCAAGGAGATCGGCGAGGGAACGGGCCTCGGGCTGTCCGTCGTACACGGCATCGTGACCGACCTCGGAGGAGCGATCGACGTGACGACGGCCTTGGGCAAAGGGACGGGGTTCGAGATCTGGCTGCCGGTGGCGGGCGAAATCGGCGTACCGACGGCCGAAGCGGACCGGGTGTTGCCGCGCGGTAACGGCGAAATCGTCATGATCGTGGACGATGAGCATCCGCTGGTAGCCCTCGCCGAGGAGATCGTCGCGCAGATGGGATACGAGCCGGTGGGCTTCGGCTCCAGCCGCGCCGCGCTCGATGAGTTCAGGGCGAGACCCGACCGTTTCGACGCCCTGCTCACGGACGAGGCGATGCCGGAGCTCACGGGCACCGAGCTCGCGCGTGAGGTCCGGAGAATCCGCTCCACCATGCCCATCATCTTGATGACCGGCTACGGCGGCGAGGAACTCTCGAGCCAGGCCGCCGACATCGGCGTGAACGAGGTGCTGCACAAGCCCTTGCGCCGCTCCGAGCTCGCCGATTCGCTGGCGCGCGTCCTTGATATCCGATCGGCGCAGCCTTAAGGTGCTGGACGTGGTGGAGAGCATCCATTCGCACATCCTGGTCATCGACGATGATCCGCAGATCCGCGCGCTGTTGGCCGAATATCTGGCGGAGCACGGGCTGCAGGTGAGCGTCGCGTCGAGCAGCGAGGAAATGTCGAGGATCCTGGCCAACGAGACGATCGATCTCGTGGTTCTCGATTTGCGGTTGGCGGGTGAGGACGGGATGGTCATCGCGCGATCGTTGCGCGAACGATCCTCGATACCGATCGTCATGCTCACCGGCGTTCGCGACGAAGCGGATCGAGTCATGGGCCTGGAGCTCGGCGCGGACGACTATCTGACCAAGCCCTTCAGTCCTCGGGAGCTCTTGGCGCGGATACGAACGGTATTGCGGCGTACCAGAAGCGCGGGCACACAGCCGGCCGGCGAGCGGGAGATTCGCGCCTACCGTTTCGCCGAGTTCGAGCTCAATCTCCGCACACGGCGCCTCAAACAGGGCAATGGCAACCTCATCGCGCTGACGAACGGCGAGTTCAATCTGCTTGCTGCGCTGCTCGCCGCGCCTGAACGGATTCTCACACGAGACCAGCTCCTCGAGGCGAGCCGCGTGTACGACAACGAAGTGTATGACCGTGCGATCGACATTCAGATTCTGAGGCTCCGGCGCAAGATCGAGCGAGACCCGTCGCAGCCCCAGTTCATCGTGACGGAGCGCGGTGCGGGCTATATCCTCCGGGCTCAGGTCGAAGTCGTCTATTGAGCGGACGGCCATGCCGTCGTTTCAGTCGTAATCGATGGCCGCAGCCGTGATTTCAACGGCAATCGCGGCGACATCGATTCGCCTATTGCGCGGGCTAGTTTTCCAGGAGATCTTTTTTCCTGGAGGCGTAGCTCATGGGCAGTTCACATCGGTATGCAAAGGCGGGGTTGCTGATCGCCTTTGTCGTTGGTTGGCTCGCGGCCGCCTCGCCCGGGTGGGCGCAGAGCGCAGCAGCACCCTCACGAACCGCCTCCTGTCCGGCCGACGACAGCGGGCTGAAGCTGCCTCCCGGCTTCTGCGCCACGATCTTCGCCGACGGTATCGGTCATGCTCGCCACCTGGTGGTCGCGCCGAACGGGGTCGTCTACGTCAACACCTGGTCCGGCCGCTATTACGGCAACGACACCCCGCACTCCGGCGGATTCCTGGTGGCCCTGCAAGACACCACCGGCAACGGCAAGGCGAACATCAACCGGCGCTTCGGTGCGACCGCAGCGAATGGCGGCGCGGGGGGCACCGGCATCGGCCTGTATCACGGTGCGCTTTTCGCGGAGATCAACGATGAGATCGTGCGCTATCCGCTCACGGCTGGCGCGATCGTCCCGAAGGGCCCGCCGGTACCGGTCGTCACGGGATTGCCGCTCAGGGGCGATCATCCGATGCACCCGTTCGCGATCGCTCGCGACGGCTCGCTGTACATCGATGTGGCGACTGCGACCAACGCCTGCCAGGCAAAGAATCGCATCCCGGGTTCGCCCGGACACGAGCCCTGTACGGAGCTCGAGACGCGCGGCGGTATCTGGCGCTATGACGCCGACAAGACGAACCAGGTATTCTCCCCGGCCGAGCGCTTCGCGACCGGCATTCGGAATGCCGAGGGCTTTGCCATCGATGCGGCGGGACGGATCTTCGTCACGCAGCATGGGCGCGATCAGCTGCACGCGAATTGGCCGGCACTCTACAAACCCGAGGAGGAGGCCACGCTCCCCGCCGAAGAGTTGCTCTTTCTGCAACGGGGCGGCGACTACGGCTGGCCTGAATGCTACTTCGATGGAATACAAGGCAAATTGGTGCTCGCTCCGGAGTACGGGGGCGACGGCGGCAAGACGGTGGGGCCGTGCGCGGCCAAGATCGCTCCCATCGCGGCGTTCCCGGCGCATTGGGCTCCCAACGGGATGGCGCTCTACGACCGGGACGAATTCCCGGCCGCCTATCGTCACGGCGTGTTCATCGCCTTTCACGGATCCTGGGATCGGGCGCCCTACCCCCAGCAAGGCTACAACGTCGTGTTCCAGGCGTTGTCGGGCAATCATGCCTCCGGCCGATGCGAGATATTCGCGCAGGGATTTGCCGGTGCGGTGACATCGCCGGGTGGCGCCGAGCATCGCCCCTCCGGGGTCGCCGTCGGACCGGACGGCTCGCTCTATGTGTCCGATGATGTGCGCGGGCGAATCTATCGCATCGTCTATCGCGGCGGAGGCGGCGCCGCGGCGCGCGAGGAAGCCTTCACTCCCTGTCCCAGCGCATCGGCACCCCCTGGCCCGATCAGCGCAGATCAGGCCAAGCCTCCCGAAGGCACTCATCCCGACGCCGGCTCCGCCGACGCGACGGCCGCTCTTCCGGTTCCGGCAGGTGCCACCCGCGACATGGTTGCGCTCGGTGAGCGCATCTATCACGGCCAGGTGGGCGGCGCGACCTGTACCGGTTGTCATGGCGCCGACGCAAAAGGCACCCCGCTCGCCCCCAACCTCACCGATACCGAATGGCTGTGGAGCGATGGCAGCTACCCGGCAATCGTGAAAACGATCACGACCGGGGTCCCGCAACCCAAACGATATCGCTCTCCCATGCCGCCCCTGGGCGGCGCTCAATTGACCCCGGATCAAGTCTCGGCGGTCGCCGCCTACCTCTGGGCCCTGAGTCACCGTACCGCGGCCACGGCCGGTACGCCTGCCTCGTAAACATCATCTGGAAGGATACGTCCCATGTCATCGTCACCACAGATCCGGCCAACACAGGTCCGGATGCCTCCCGCCGACATTGAATTCGTGAATATTCCCGAGACGCAGCTGAAGGTTTCCCGAGTCGCGCTCGGCACCTGGGCCATGGGCGGCTGGATGTGGGGAGGAACCGACCAACGCGAGTCGGTTGCCACCATCCGCGCTGCCCTGCATCGGGGCATCAATCTGATCGATACCGCGCCGGTGTACGGCTTCGGAGTATCCGAGGAAATCGTCGGCGCCGCTCTCGAGGGAGCTCGCGGTGAAGCGGTCATTGCGACCAAGGTGGGGATC